>NZ_JBEOWI010000027.1:0-114071 GCF_040296005.1 Kitasatospora sp. NPDC002551
GGCCTTCGGCGGTTTGTCGGGGCGCGCGGGCCGCCGGGGGGGGGGGGGGGGGGGGGCCGGGCCCCCGCCGGCCCCCCCCCCCCCCCCGCCGCCGCCGTGCTGCCGGCGAGCCGTCGGTGGGTAGTCCGGTGTGCCGTCGGTGCGCTTCGGGTGCGGGTCAGTGGGCGGTCAGGGCGGGGTGCGGGGCCGGGCGCGGGGGCGCGGGCAGGGGGAAGCCCGCAAGAGCGCGGTGGGTGCCGCCGTGGGCGGTGACGACGCCGCGGACCAGGTCGCGCAGCCAGCGGTGGCCGGCGTCCTGGTCGTTGCGCGGGTGCCAGGCCATGCTGAGCACCACGTCGGGCAGGTCGACCGGGAGCGCGAAGGTGGCCAGGCCGAGGGCCTCGGCCGCCGGGGTGCCCAGGCGGGCCGGGGCGAGGCCGACGAGGTCGGTGTCGCGGAGCAGGAAGAGCGCCGCCGGGTAGCTCGGCACGGTGGCCACCACCCTTCGGGTGAGGCCGAGTTGGGCGAGGCGCTGGTCCACCTGGCCGGGGCCCCGGCCGTGCCGGGAGACCGTGAGGTGGTCGGCGGCGGCGAACTCCTCGGCGGTCGGCGGGCCGCCGACGGCCAGCGGGTGTCCGGCGCGGGTGATGCCCACCAGGCGGGTGGTGGTGAGCGGCTCGGTGCGGGTCTCCGGGTCCAGGTGGTCGGTGACACCGACCTCCAGGTCGATCACGCCGTCGCGCATCGCGCTGGTGCCCTCCAGGTCGTCCCCGAGGAAGCGCAGGGTCACCGCCGGGGCCTGCGCGCGGACCGTCGCCAGCAGGGCGGCGCCGATCGTGGTCAGCAGGACGTCGCCGGTCTGGAGGGTGAAGCGGCGGCTGAGCCCGGCCGGTTCGGCGGCGGGGGGCGGTATCAGCAGCGCCTGGCCCCGGCTGACCAGGGCGCGGACCTCGGCGCGCAGCTCCACCGCGCGCGGCGTCGGCACCAGCCCGCGCCCGGCGCGGACCAGGAGCGGGTCGCCGAGCACCCGGCGCAGCCGTCCGAGCGTGCGGCTCATCGCCGGGGCCGAGGTGTGCAGCCGTTCGGCGGCACCGGTCACGCTGCCCTCCTCCAGCAGGGCGTCCAGGGCGACGAGCAGGTTGAGATCGAGGTCCGGCATGGGGTTCTCCGCTGGTGGTCGGTCGGCTGGGTGGGGGTGTGGGGGTGCGGGGGTGGGGGATGACCGGAAGTGAAAAGTGTGCTGACCTGGCTTTTCGCGGGAGCGCATGACGACTCGGCATCTAGCGTCGATCGCCAGAACTCCCCTGGGGAGTAAAGGATCTGACGTGATGATTGACAATGACATGTTGGTGGATGCCTGCCAAGGAGGCCGTGTGCCGACCTTCCCGGTGGCCGACGGCGTGCGCCGGCCGGTGCGGTCGGGTGGCACGGGTCGGCGCCCTGGCGCCGGAGTGCGCCCGGCTCGGGGCGGCGCGCGGCGCGTCGTGCGATCCGGAGCGCGGTGGTGAGCTCCCGCGCGTACACGGAATGGCGCCCGGCCCTCGCGCCGGGGCGGCAGGTGGCCTGCCTCTGGACACGGCGCAACGCCGGGGGAGCGGAGTACGGCCAGCTCGTCGTGCCGGACGGGTGCGTGGACCTGGTGTGGTCGGAGGCGGGGCTGGAGGTGGTCGGCCCCGACAACGCGCCGCGCAGCGTCCCGGTGCGCAGCGGGGCGGAGCTGGCCGGGCTGCGGCTACGGCCAGGGGCGGGGGGCCTGCTGCTGGGGGAGGTGCCGGTCCGGGAGCTGTGCGACCGCCAGGTCCCGCTGGCCGAACTGGCCGGTGCGGCGACGGCCGAGCGGCTCGGGGAGCGGCTGGCCCGGGCGCCCGGACTGCGGGAGGCGGCGGCGGTGCTGGACGCCTTCGCGGCCTCGCTGGTGCCCGGTCGGCCGCCGGACCGGGTGGTCGAGCGGGCGGTGGCCGCCCTGGGGCGGGCGCAGGGGGCGCGGGTGCCGGAGCTGGCGGCGGAACTGGGGCTCTCGGAGCGGCAGCTGCGCCGTCGGGTGACCGACGCGGTCGGCTACGGGCCGAAGACCCTGCACGCCGTGCTGCGCTTCCAGCGGGCCTTGGCCTTCGCGCGCGCGGACCGGGACGGGGCCGTGGCCGGGGACGGGGCCGTGGCCGGGGAACGGGAACGGGAGCGGGGCGCGTGCGCGGATCGGTGCGCGGCCGGGTACGGCGCCGGTGCGGGGAGCGGGCTGGCGGAGGTGGCGGTGCGCGCCGGGTACGCCGACCAGGCGCACCTCACCAGGGAGGTGCGCCGGTGGGCGGGGGTGCCGCCGACGGTGCTGCTGGGCCGCACGGCCCGGCCGGGTGGGGCGGTGGGTCAGGACTCCGGCGCGGCGTCGTAGGCGCGGAGGACCAGCAGCGCCTGGAGGGTCACGCCGGGGCGGGCCTCGGACTCGGTGAACGGCGACCAGCGCGCCCAGTGGATCGGCCAGCCGCCGTCCGGCTGCTGGGCGGCGGCGAGGTGGTCGAGGCCACGGGCCAGCTCCCGGTCGGTGAACCAGCCGCGGGCCAGGCTGCCGGGTGCCCGGGCGTAGTCGTGCGGCAGGTGGTACTCGCCCGGCGCGTAGCCCGGGGAGAGCTGCGCCTCCTCCGGCCGGTCCGGGTCGAGCAGCACGATCCGCTGCTCGCGGACGAGTTCGCCGAGGCGGGCCGCGGCCTTGCGGGCCCAGGCGGTGTCCGGGACGGCGTCGAGGAAGCGCAGCGCGGCGCCGGCCTCGTAGGGATGTGTCTCGCCCAGGTTCTCGACGGCGGCGCGGCAGAACGCGGTGGCGGCGGTGAGCCACGGGTGCTCGATGCCCTGGCGCAGCAGCGGGGCGACGATCTGCCCGGTGCTCAGCAGTTCGCCGACCGGTTCCGCGCCCTCCTCGGGCACCGGAATGAACGGCGGGCGCGGATAGGGCCGCAGGCTCGGCAGGACGACGGGAACGCCGCCGTCGGGTGCGGCGACCTCGGCCAGCCATGTGCAGACGGGCAGGGCACGGGCCGCGTCCAGGGCCCCGGCCTCCTCCAGGGCGAGCAGTGCGGCCGGGACGGCGATGGGCTGGGGGGCCGGTCCCCGGACGTCCGGTTCGAGGCCGTAGGCGAATCCGCCGTCGGGGGCGCAGTGGGCGCCCAGGGCGGCGAGGACGCCGACGGGATCGGGCCGGGGGCCGAACAGGTGGGCGAAGCGGCGTTGTTCGAGGACGCGCCCGGAGGTCCAGAGGAAGCGCGCGGCGGCGTCGAGCCGGGTGTCGGTGAGGCGTGTGGTGCGGGTCATGGCTCGACCGTAGGCGGCGCCGGGGCGGCGGTATTGAAGGAATCGGACACGGCCGGCGTGGTGTCGCGGTCGGCCGGCCGGGGCCAGTGGGCCTGCAGCGGGCGGTAGTCGGTCACCGTGATGCCGTGCTCGGCGAGCAGCTCGCGGGTGCGCGGGTCGACCAGGAAGGCGTGGTCGGAGCGGCGCACCCGCCGGTCGTCGTCGCCGGGGCGGGTGGTGGGGGTGGCGAGGCCGGGGTGGACGGCCCACTCGCTCAGGCCCGGCGGGAGGGCGGCGAGCAGCCGGGCGTAGTGGGCGGGCTTGTCGTCCAGCGGGACGGTGAAGCTGTCCAGGAAGGGGTGGTCGACCACCGGCAGCCCCCGGGCGCGCAGGCGTTCCAGGGCGGGCGCGAGCCAGACCCGGACGGCCAGGCCGTACTCGGCGCCGAGTGCGAGCGCGAGGTCGAGGAGGTCCGGGCGGCCGGCGTCGGCCAGGCAGTGGAAGTCGAGGTGGGTCGGATGCAGCCCCGGGCCGGTGGCGGCCTCGATCTGGGCGCGGAACTCCCGTTCCACCTCGGCCGGCCGGGCCCGGTCGAGCAGCCGGGCCCGGCCGTCGGGGGTGGCGGGCAGCAGGCGGCCGGTCGCGTCGAGCAGCGAGGGCACGGCGGCGGCCGGGGCGACCGGGCCCCACCGCGGGCCGGGCGCGTCGGTGTCGCAGACCAGGGTGAGGTGGATCCCGAACGGCAGCCCGGGCCGCTCGCGCAGCAGGCGCAGCGCGTGCGCGGATCCCGGGCAGCAGGTCATCAGGCTGCAGGAGGCGGCGACGCCGTGTTCGACCGCCTCGACGACGGCGAGGTTGACGTCCTCGTCGAGTCCGAAGTCGTCGCAGTTGAGGAGCGGCAGGCGGGTGCCCGGCGGGTGGCCGAGCAGCTCGGTGGCGAGCGGGGCCGGGCCGGCCTGCGGATTCGGCGGGCTGTGCGGATTCGGCGGGCTGTGCGGGCTCGGCGGGTTCATCCCGGCCTCCGGGGCCTCGGGAGCCGGGGGCCCGGGTGGGCTCAGACCTCGCGGGCGGCGCGGCGCTGACGCTTGCCGAGCGGGGCCTGGGAGAGGTCCTCGGCCTGGGAACGGAGGTTCTTGTAGCCGTAGCCGCGTTCGTCGAGCCAGCCGCGGGCGGCGCTCTCGGCGCGCTCGGTGGCGTCGAGGATGTCCTCCTCGGCCTCGCCGGTGTCCTGGTAGCGGAAGGTGAAGACGGCGCGGGCGCTCAGGTCGTAGCTGAGGTGGCCCTCGGGGGTGAAGGCGGCGAAGAGGATGTCGTGCTCGGCGGCGCGGGACCGCAGTTCGGCGTGCTGCTCGGGGGTGAGGCCGTCGAAGACGCCGCGGACGGTGATCCGGAAGGTGCGGGTGGTCATCCGGCGAGCGTATGCCGCGCGGTGACGGGTGGGCGACGGGTTTTCGGGGGAGCGGGCGGCACCCCCGCGCGGTCGGTCGCGGGGGCGCCGGAGGCGGGGCGGGCTCAGGCCTCGCTGAGGGCGGGGTCCGTGGGCGCGGTGGGCGCGGCGGCCTCGGTGGTGCCGGGGGCGGTGTCGGTCGCGGTGCTGGTCTCCGTGTCGGTCCCGGTGTCGAGGGAGGGCCAGCGGATCTGCGTGGCGCAGAGGGCGACGACCAGCGCCGAGGCGGCGACCACGGCCATGCCCCACACCAGGCTGCTCGCGTCGGCGATGAAGCCGATCAGGGCGGGACCGGCGAGCAGGCCGGTGGTGCCGGTGGCGGCGACCAGGGCGAGCGCGTCGGAGCCCTGGCGGGCGGCGGCGACGTAGACGCACGGGGTGACGGCGGCGACGCCCAGGCCCACGCAGGCGAAGCCGACCAGGGTCGGCACCACGCCGCCGACCAGCAGGGCGAGTGCCAGGCCGAGCCCGGCCACCGTGCTGCCGACGCGCACGATCAGGCCGTCGCCGAAGCGGGTGCGCCAGCCGTCGGCGAACAGCCGGGCGAGCACCATCATCACCGAGACGACGGCGATGCCCATCGGGGCCAGCTGGTGCGAGGCCTCGACGACGTTCTCCAGGTAGAGGGCGGACCAGTCGTTCATGGCGCCCTCGGTGACGGTGCCGAAGACCATCGCGAGGCCCATCCAGACGGTGATCCGGGAGGGGAGCGGGATGCCGCGGCGCTTGGCCGGGGCGGCGGTCTCGGCGGCCTCGGCGGTCGTGCCGGCCTCGGCGGGGGCGGCGGCGGCCGGCTCGTCCGCCAGCATGCCGGTCTGGGCGAGGAGCAGCAGCACGGCGAGGACGGCGACGGCGACGGCGAAGTGCGCGGACAGGGTGGTGGTGACGGCGGTGACGCCGGAGGCGAGCAGGGCCGCGAGCAGGGAGCCGGCGCTGAAGGTGGCGTGCAGCCTGGACATCGCGGTGCGCTGGAAGCGGACCTCCAGGGCGGCTCCCTGGGCGTTCATCGCGACGTTCAGGAACCCGACCGCGACGCCGTCGAGGCAGGCCACCACCAGCAGGACCGGGTAGTTCGGCGCCAGGGTGAGGCCGGCCAGGACGAGGCCGAGGCCGATCGCCGAGAGGGTGGCGAGGGCGCGCGAGCCGAACCGCTTCATCGCCGAGGCGACGAGCGGGAAGGAGACGGCGGCGCCGATGCCGCAGACCATCAGCAGCAGGCCGATCCGGCCGTCGTCCAGGCCGAGCCGGGTCTTCAGGGTGGGGAGGCGGGAGACCCAGGTCGCGTACTGGAAGCCGAGGAAGCAGAACAGCGCTGCGATGGCCAGGTGTGCCCGCAGGAAGTCATCGCGCACGCGGAGCATGTGCATCAGCCCGATTCGTTGGTGGGGGAAGAAGGGGGGAGGAACGGTGGGGGCCTGTCGGTGGTGCGGCCGGTCGGCGAAGTGTCCTGCTAGCGGAGCGGCATCGACATGTAGACGGCGCGCTCGCCGTAGCTCGCGGGCAGGTCCACCCCGGGGTGGGGGCGGTAGCCGAGCGGGGCCCAGAGGACCTCGCTGCCGCGCACGGCGACCAGGGAGACGGTCGCGTAGCCGCGGGCGCGGGCGGTGTCGGCGAGGAAGGTGAGCAGCCGGGGGGCGAGGCCGCGGCCGCGCAGCCGTTCGGTGACGACCAGGTCGTGGGCGTGCAGGTTGGTGGAGGCGCGGGTGGCCGGGGACTCCGCGCGGGCGAGGTCGGGGCAGTGGCCGAGCGGGTAGGGCAGGGCGAGCAGGTAGCCGCCGAACTCGCCCTTGTGCTCCACGGTGAAGCAGCAGTCGGGGGCGGCCCGGTGGCGCGAGCGCAGGGCCTCGCCGCCCTCGGAGAGGCCGCTCTCGGCGTAGGCGCGGGCCTCCAGGGGCACGATCTCGGCCCAGTCGTGCTCGGCGACGGGGCGGACCAGGAGGTCCTCGCCGAGCACGGTGTCGTCGACGAGGATGGGGTGTGCGGACATCTACTGCGGTTCTCTCTCGGGGTGCGGTTCTCTCTCGGGGCCGGGTGCGTCGGGCGGGAGATCGGCGCGGACGCAGCTGTAGGGGAGCGGGGGGAACCCGTTGAATCCCCGGGTGGTGTAGGCGGTGGCGTAGGCGCCGCAGGAGAGGATCCACACCGGGTCGCCCGAGGCGGTGTCCCGGGGGACGGGCAGGCCGGCGCCCTCGTCGGCGTAGGCGTCGTCGCTGTCGCAGGTCGGGCCGGCGATCACGGCGGGCACGGTCGGGGCTCCGGCGTGGGTGGGGAACTCCAGCCGGTAGCGCAGCTCGTCCATCTCGTACAGGCCGTTGAACTTGCCGCAGCTCAGGTAGAGCCAGTGGGCCCGCTTCCCGTCCAGTTGCTGACGGTCCGTCAATCGCACGACGTGGGCCCGGATCGCGCCGTGGTCGGCGACCAGGTGGCGGCCCGGCTCCAGGAGGAACCGCAGTGGCGCGGAGGAGACTTCGCGCAGGTACCGCATGCCGTCCCGGAGCACCGCGAACATCTTGTCGAGCGGCGGGTCGAGCGGGATGCCGCGCCGGTCGAGCACGCCGAGCGCGGGCAGACCGCCGCCGAGGTTGACGTGGTCCAGCGGGATGCCGCGCCGGCCGGCCTCCTCGATCACCGAGGCGAGCGTCTCCAGCGCGTCCTGCCAGGCCTCGGAGGTGAGTTGCTGGGAGCCGACGTGCACCGACAGGCCGGCCGGGACCAGTCCGGCGTCCCGGGCCGCGGTCAGCACCCGGACGGCGTCCTCGGGCGAGCAGCCGAACTTGCGGCTCAGCCCCCACAGGGCGCCCTCGCCGGTGGTGGCGAGGCGGCAGAACACCCTTGCGCCGGGGGCGTGTTCGGCGATCGCGGCGACGTCGGCGAGGCTGTCGGTGGCGAAGTCGCGCACCCCGAGCCGGTACGCCTCGGCGATCTGGCGGTCGGACTTGACGGTGTTGCCGTAGTGGATCCGCTCGGCCGGGACGCCGGTGCGCAGCGCCTGGGCGATCTCCTGCGGACCGGCGGCGTCGAAGCCGGCGCCGCGGGCGGCCAGGCAGTCGAGCACCTCGTCGACCGGGCAGGCCTTCATCGCGAACCGGACGTCGATGCCCGGCAGTTCGCGCAGCAGAGTGTCGTACTGGCCCTCGATGCCGTCGAGGTCGAAGACGATCCGGTCGTCCTCGGTGGCGGCCAGGGCGGTGCGCAGGCGTGCGTAGTCAGGCATCGTGGGCGCTCCGGCCGGCGGCGGGGCGGGTGGCGGCGGGCCGGGCGGGGTCGGGCCGGACCGGGGCGGAGCCGTCCACCGGCACCGGGCCGAGGTGGTCGAGCGGGGTGGCGCGGGCGGCGCGGACCAGCGGCGTCCAGGCGTCGACGAGCAGGGCGAAGGCCTCGATGTCCGCCTGCGCCTCGTCCAGCAGGCGTTCGCGCAGCGGTACCAGGTGGTCGGCGAACGCGGCGTACCGGCCGCCGAGTTCACGGTAGGCGCGGTCGACGACGGCCAGCCGGCGGTGGTTCTCCGCCCGGTCCGCGCTGGCCGCCCGGCGGGCGGCCTCGGCCACCGCGGCGGACCGGAGGTGGTGCTCCGCGTCCAGCAGCGCCCCGCCGGCCTCCTCCATCGCGTCGTAGACCGGGTAGAGGTAGAGCATCGACAGCAGGAACTTGGTGAACCGCAGCTGGTAGGCGGTGAACCCGGCGTCGGTGCGCCGCTCGGGCGTGTAGTGGTTGACGATGTTGCGGTTGTGGGTGACCGCGGGCAGCGCGGCGTGCAGCACCAGGTGGTGCAGCAGGTAGTCGCTGCCGATGGTGTCGGTCGCGGGCGGCAGCGGCACGCGCTCGTACACCTCGCGGTCCAGGGCGATGTTGCACATGTCGATCCGCCAGATGTCGGGCAGGTCGAGCACCGCGCGGTCGTGGGTGAAGGGGGCGGTGCCGTTGCCGACGAAGGAGTCCGCGACCAGCTCGCGGCGCTGCTCGGGGGTGTGGTCGGCGGGCGCCCACAGGCCCACGACCTCCTCGTAGAGCGCCGGGTCCAGCGCGCGGATCTCCCCGAGGTCGACGGAGAGCTCACCGACGAAGGAGCTGCCGACCAGGGCGACCGGCTTCTCGGCGTGCACCGGGTCGAGGGTGGGGTGGGTGACGCCGGACGCGGCGTCGGCGGCGCGCCGGCCGATCGAGCGCAGCTCGTGGTGGACCGGGAACACCGGTGCGCCGTCCAGCCACTGGTAGCTGCTGTCGGAGTCGCGGCGGTGCACGGAGGAGCAGCCGAGCGCGGCGGCGAGCAGGAACGCCCGGTTGGTGCAGGCGCCGTAGGAGACGGTGTCCGGCAGCATCAGGGCGAGCAGCCGGTCGGCGCCGGCGGCGGCGGCCAGGGCGGGGTCCCCGGCGCGGGCCCGGTCGATCGCCGCGCGCAGGAAGGCGCGCTGCTGCTCCTCGTCGAGGTGGTGGACGAGGACGCCGGGGGCGGTGGGCAGGTCGGCGACCGCCTTGGCGTGCTCGGTGCGGGTCGCGGCGTCCGCCGAGTCGAGGATCAGCAGGTGCACCCGGACGCCGAACTCGCGGGCGGCCCAGGCGGCTTCCTCGCCGACGGCGGCGATGGCCGGCCCGCAGGACCGGTTGGTGGGCAGCGCGAGGCAGATGTCGCGCACGGCGGTGTCCCCGTTCACTCCTCGCCGTCCTCGCGGGCCGGGGCGGCGGCGTGCCAGGACTCCAGGCCGAGCAGCCTGGCGCCGAGGCCGGTGAGTTCGGCCGGGCCGTAGCGCAGCGACTCGTGCTCGCGGTGGTCGCCGACCAGGGTGCGGTTCCAGGTCGGCGTGGACAGGTGACGCCAGGATTCGATGCGCGACTCCCGGAGCTCGTCGTGCTCCTCCAGCGCGGGCATCATCGACAGGTACTGGACCGAGCGCACCCCGCGTTCGGAGGTGTTGGCGGCGACGCCGTGGGCCAGCATGCCGTTCCAGATCAGCAGGTCGCCGGCCCTCAACTCGGGCCGTACGACCGGGAACTCGGCGCGGTCGACGGCCGGGCGGATCGGGTCGCGGTCGGCCGGCTGGGCGGCCTGCCAGGTGTTGAACCGGCGGAACAGCTCAGGGTTGCACTGGAAGCCGCCGTGGTCCGGCTCGGTGTCGTTGAGCGCGATGATGCCCTGGACGCGCTGCGGCAGCATGCCGGCCGTGGAGTCGACGTCCCAGTGCAGCTCGATGTCGAAGCCCTCGTCGGTGGGTTCGATCAGCGCGCGGTCGCGGTTCCCGACGTTCGGCGGGTTGAGGTTGAGCCGGTCGAGGGTCACCCAGAGCTCCTCGCAGTCCCAGACGTCGACGAAGGCGTCGTACACCCGGCGGGCCTGCCGGCTGTCCCAGAGGAGCTGGTGCTGGTAGGCCTCGACGAAGCCGTAGATGTGCAGGTGCCGGTCCAGCTCGTCGCGGAACTCCCGCTCCTCGTACCAGGTTTCGGGGCGCTCGGGGTCGAGTCCCTGGAACTCCCAGGCGAAGTCGAGCAGCCTGCGGGCGGCCTCGGCGGGGATCGCCTGCGGAACGACGACGTAGCCGTAGGTCTGCCAGAAGGTGAACTGCTCCTCGGACAGCACCCGCAGGGGGCGCTGCTTCCTGATGTCCTTCAGCGCGGTGGCGGCGAGGTAGGACTCGCCGTCGTTGCTGAAGTAGGGGCGCTCCGAAGCGGCCCGGAACAGGTACCCGTCGGGCTTCGGCATCAGGTCACTCCAAGTTCGGGTCGGGGCGTCGGTCGGTCGGGGCCGTGCGGCGGCCCGCGGGGACGGAGGGGCGGGCGCCGTGGAACACGGCGGGGAGGGCCGGGCGGTCCGGGCGGGCGGAGGGGAGGGTGGCTCGCTCGTCCCGGCAAGGGGTGCCGCTGACTGTTCCGGCCTCGTCAAACGCGTGTTCCCCTACGGTGGACTAGACCAACTTGTGGTGTCAACCCTCGTCTCTCCGGCCCCGCCAGACGCCCCGTCGGTGGGTGGACGACCGGCCGTGACCTGCGCCGGAGCCCGGGCCGGGACGGCCGGGGACGTTCGGCGCGACGGGCGGACGAACGGGCGGCAGGCTTGCCCCATCGGGCATCCGCCGGTGCGTCAAGAGGCAACTGCGCGACCGGGTCGGCGGTCTGACGTGACCTCGGCGTGGATGGGGGCAACCCCCCTCCGGGGAGGAGGGATTGCCGCAGCTCGGCACCGGGGACGGCCGGCGGCAGGCCGTCGTGGCGGCCGGCCAGTACGGCCACCGCGACGTCGACGAGGTGTTCGCCGGGGTGGAGAAGGCGGCCGCCTGCGCGGTGCTCGGTTCCTGAGTCACGCGGCCGGGCCGGCGCGCGGCGGTGCGGCGGGGGTGGGCCGGTGCGGCGGGGGGCGGGTGGTGAATCCGGGGGTGCTGTGCAGGTTGGGCGCGATGTGTACCTGACATCCGGTGGGCGTGCGATCATCTGCCCGCTGTTGTCGATCATCGCGCAAGGAGGGCCCCTGATGGCACGCATCCGCGCGGCACGGTGGAAGGCCGCCCTCGCCGCCCTGGCCGCCGCCTGCACCGCGGTGCTCGCCGGGCCGGCCACGGGCCCCGCGGCCGCCGTCGAGACGCCCGTGGTGCAGCCGCTCACCCCGGGCGCGGACCAGTTCCGGCTGACCGACACCGACTACACGGCCGCCACCGCCAACCTCTACAGCCACCAGCTCACCCGGCACGCCGGCCTGGCCGACGTCGTCACGACCGACTACACCACCGACTCGGCGGGACAGGACGACGGTTGGCTCCGCCTGCGGCAGATGCGCCCCTGCGCGGGCCTGGAGCAGGCCGGCCTGCCGCCCGCCGACGTCGACAAGAAGACCGCCTGGTGCTGGTCCAGCGCCTACGGCGACGACACCACCCAGCACTGGTACCCGCAGGGCCTCAGCACCACCGGCACCGCCGACGGCGGCGACGGCGCGATCCAGGGCCGCAGCGTGACCGCCGTCGCCTGGCACTACACCACCTACGCCGACGACCCGGTCACCGACGGCTGCAAGACCAACAACCTGCTGAAGCTCACCCTCGTCGACCGGGCCACCGGGAAGTACCGCCACGTCCTCCTGGTGGAGCCCACCGGCACCTCCGCCACCGCCTCCGACTTCACCTTCGTCACCGGCCACGGCGGCGGCATCGCCTGGTACGCCAACCACCTGTACGTCACGGACACCGCCAACGGCATCCGGGTGTTCGACCTCGACAAGCTCGCCAAGGTCGACACCTACGGCTCCGGCGTCGGCACCTACGGCATGAACGGCGGCAGGTCCAGCGCCTGCGGCTACCCGTACGTGCTGCCCGAGACGCACCGCTACTTCCAGGCGAGGAAGGCGCCCAGCTGCGCCGCGAACGCGCCGATCGACCCCGCCTCGCTCTGCTTCTCCTGGCTCGCCCTCGACAAGACCGGCGGCGGCTCCACCTTCAAGCTGGTCACCGGCGAGTGGTACGGCGAGACCTACGGCTCCCGGGTGGTCCGCTACCGGCTCAACCCGGCGAGCTCGGCCACCGACCCCGGCCTGCTCACCACCTCGGGCGAGCGCACCGTCGTCCAGGACGCCTTCACCACCCCCGCCTACCGCGGACTGCAGGGCGGCATGACCTGGACCGACGCCCAGGGCGTGGTCAACTTCGCCTTCTCCAAGGGCTGCGGCACCAAGCCGGCGGTGCTCTCGCACACCTGGACCGGCGACACCCGCCCGGTCACCGGCTGCGGCAGCGAGAGCGCCTGGGGCGGCAACTGGGGCGCCGGCTCGCCCCAGGCGCTCAGCTACTGGCCCAAGCTGGGCACCGAGCAGGTCGACGAGCTGTGGGGACTGACCGAGGGCATCTGCCGCCCCAGGGGCGACAAGCACTTCGCCACCGGCGCCGACGACTCCGGCGTCTGCGCGTCGTACAGCGGGACCACCACGGCCTCGCTGCGCACGGTGTTCGCGGTGGGCTTCACCGACCCGGCGGTGCAGGGGCGGCACTGAGGTCCGCTCCTCCCCGGGCCGGGCCGGGCCGAGCCGGGGCCAGGGCGAGGCCGGGTCCAGGTCCGGGAGGAGCGGTGCGGGTCAGATCGCGACGGTCGTCAGGTACGAGCCGGTGCCGCGGATGCCGGCCAGCAGGAGGGCGTGGCCGCCCGGGGCGACCGCCGCGGCCGACACGCCCTCCAGGCCGAAGCCGGTGCGGGTCTCGCCCGGGAGGTTCACGTCGCCCGCGGTGTCGTGGGCGAGCACCGAGGCCTGCGGCGTCCAGCTGTCCTTGAGCAGGTAGAGCCGCCCGCCGTCCGGGCTCACCGCCACGTAGTGGAGGTCGACCGGAGCGTTCGCGAAGGTGAAGACCGGCCGGGCGACATCGGTGGTGGTGTCGACGGCGTACCCCGTCCCGGCGGAGGCCTGCGCGCCCAGCGCGTACACCCGCAGGCCGTCCGGCGAGGCGGCCAGCTCGGTGGCGGCGCCGAGCCGCTCGACGGTGCGCAGGGCGGTCGGCACCGGGGTGGTGGTGTCGAGGTGCTCGACGCCGAGGTCGGTGGCGACGTAGCCGGTGGCGCCGCCCGCCTGGAGCGCGAGCCCGTTCACGCCGTGGCCGCGCAGCGGCAGGGAGCCGGTGAACGCGCCCCGGTCGGCGCCGAACACCAGGACCCGGCCGGGCAGCACCCCCTGTCCGTCCCCGGCCGGGCCGTTCTGGCCGGCGTAGACCTTCGATCCGTCCGGGCTCACCGCCAGCCCGGTGAGCGTGCCCGGCGCCCAGCCGGCCGGGTGGGCCTGCTCCGGTGCCGGGGTGCGCGAGAGCACGGTGCCGGCGGCGGTGTCGACCGCCACCAGCCGGTCCGCCACGACGACGTAGAGCCGGCGGCCGTCCTGGCTCACCACGGGCCGGCCGGCCGCGCCGTCCTCGGCGAGCGGCAGCTCGGCGACGACCGCGCCGCTGCGCAGGTCGACGGTCCGCAGCACGACCGGCGTGCGCTCGCCGGCCCGGTCGGCCGCCACCACGTACGCTTTCGTTCCCTCCGGCCCGACGGCCAGCCCGAGCGCCCGCCAGCCCACGGCGGTGCCGGCGGCGGCCTGCGGTGCCGGGTCGGCGGCGGCTGCCCCGGCACCGGCCCCGGCCAGCAGGAGCGCCGCGGTGGCCGCCAGGGTCGAAGTCCAACGGGCTTTCCTCATGCGCGAGTTCATGATTCCCCACTCTGTGGTCTAGACCTCATGCGTGGTGCGAGGGCAACGCTAGGGCACGGGGCCGGCCGCGGGGCGTCACTTTTTGGACCTTGTGCGTACGGGGGGAGACGCGATTGTTCCCGGATCGGCCATAGGTTCGCTCTATGGGGCCATAGATGGGCACCGCCTACAGTGGCGAGGTCCGGCCGGGTTGGCTGGGAGCGGGTGACCCTCGCCCCCGTCCGCCCTGGCCGGACCGGGTTCAGCCCTGTTCAGCCATGTTCAGTCCTGTTGTGTCCGTTCCCGTTCCGGAGGATCGCCCCGCCATGACCCGCCCGATCCGCGTCGCGATCGTCGGCGCCGGCCCCGCCGGCATCTACGCCGCCGACGCCCTGCTGAAGTCCGACGCCGCCCAGCAGCCCGGGGTCTCCATCGACCTCTTCGAGCGGATGCCCGCGCCGTTCGGGCTGATCCGGTACGGCGTCGCGCCCGACCACCCGCGGATCAAGGGCATCATCACCGCGCTCCACCAGGTGCTGGACAAGCCGCAGATACGTTTGTTCGGCAACGTCGACTACCCCTCCGACGTCACCCTGGACGACCTGCACCGGTTCTACGACGCCGTGGTCTTCTCCACCGGCGCGATGGCCGACCGCTCGCTCGACATCCCCGGTGTCGGCCTCGACGGCTCCTACGGCGCCGCCGACTTCGTCTCCTGGTACGACGGCCACCCGGACGTGCCGCGCACCTGGCCGCTGGAGGCCGAGAAGGTCGCCGTGCTCGGCGCCGGCAACGTCGCCCTGGACGTCGCCCGCATCCTCGCCAAGACCGCCGACGAGCTGCTGCCCACCGAGATCCCGCCGAACGTCCACGAGGGCCTGAAGCGCAACCGGGCGCTGGAGGTCCACGTCTTCGGCCGTCGCGGCCCGGCCCAGGCCAAGTTCAGCCCGATGGAGCTGCGCGAGCTCGACCACTCGCCCAACATCGAGGTGATCGTCAACCCCGAGGACATCGAGTACGACGACGGCTCGATCGCCGAGCGGCGCGGCGCCAAGCACGTCGACATGGTCGCCTCGACCATCGAGAACTGGGCCATCCGCGACGTCGGCGACCGCCCGCACCGGCTCTACCTGCACTTCTTCGAGTCCCCGGTGGAGGTGCTGGGCGAGGACGGCCGGGTGACCGGGCTGCGCACCGAGCGCACCGAGCTCGACGGCACCGGCAACGTCCGCGGCACCGGCCGGTTCACCGACTGGGACGTCCAGTCCGTCTACCGGGCGATCGGCTACTACTCCGACGAGCTGCCGAAGCTGCCCTTCGACCCGGTCTCCGGCACCGTCCCGAACGCGGCCGGCCGGGTGCTCGCCGCCGACGGCTCGCACCAGGACGCCACCTACGTGACCGGCTGGATCAAGCGCGGGCCGGTCGGCCTGATCGGGCACACCAAGGGCGACGCCAACGAGACCGTCGCCTGCCTGCTCGCCGACCACACCGAGGGTCGGCTGCCCGGCGCCGCCGAGCCCGAGTCGGAGGCCGTGGTCACCCACCTGCGGGAGCGCGGGGTGCGGTTCACCACCTGGCAGGGCTGGTACGAACTCGACGCCGCCGAGCGCGCGCTGGGCGCGGCGGAGGGGCGCGAGCGGGTCAAGGTCGTGGAGCGCGAGGACATGCTCCGGCACAGCGGGGCGTAGCGGAGCGCCCGGCGCGCGCCGGGCGCCTCAGGCCTCGGCCGGCGGCGGGGCGAGGACGACCGGCCAGGCGTCCTCGCCGGCCAGCACGTCGTCCAGCGCGAGCTCCGGGCCGGCAGTGAACACGGCGGTCGCGGCGGCGGCCCGGGCGTACAGCCCCGGGTCGACCGCCGCGTCCGCGCGCAGTACCAGCGCGGCCTCGGGCACCGCGGGCGAGCGCTCCGGGAAGGCCTCCGGGTCGGCGCCGATCTGCTGGAGCGTGAACGGGTACGCCGCCACCGCGACGGTCAGCCGGTCGCCGTCCAGGGAGTGCTCCGCCCAGCCGTCGGTGGCCAGCAGGAAGAACGCGCCGTCCCCCTCGTGCCCGTACCAGCCCAGCTTGGCGACGGCCTGCTCCCCGGGCGGGCCGTCCGGGTCGACGAGCAGTGCCACCACGGGCGCGTCCGGGTCGTCGGGGTTGATGCCGCTGCGGACGAAGAGCCGGGCCACGGGCGACCTCCGGTCGGGGTGGAGCGGGCGGACGGGACCAGGGCGACGCTACCGGGCCGCCGGGCCGGGTTTGTCGGCCGGGGGCATGATTGTCATGGACGCGACTCTAGCGGCCCGGTGCTGCCGCCGACAGGAGAAGCGCGCGCTCCGGATCGGACCCCCGGGCGGAGCCGAAGCCGGCGGCGCCGCTCGGGCCCCCGGGGCCCGCCCGCCCCGCCGTCGCCCGGGCCCGACGGTTGGTCAAACTCCTTGATCGATTGGTTGATCGGCTTCAATGGCCGGCATCCGACGGCTGTTCTCGGCCAGCGCAGCGCAGCGGCGCGCCGAAGTCCTGTGCCCCGCGCCATCGAACCTTGGCAGGTTGCCACCGAAGCTTGACGGAGGCGAGTTTCTGCCACTGAAGACTGACCGACCAGGGCGGCTTGCGGGAGTACGTTGTCACGATGACCGAATCCCTGCCGCCCGGCGGTGTTGTACTCGATACGGACGAGTTGGATGCCCGATGGGCGAACGCATGGCGGCCGGAGCAGGTCGCGGAGCGGTTGGGCGGGGTCGGTGCCACCTGGTGCATCGCGGCAGGGTGGGCGCTGGATCTGTTCCGCGGGAGGCGGTCACGGCCACACGGCGATCTGGAGATCGCCGTGCCTGCGGCGGGATTCCCGGAGATTCGGAACCGCTTCCCGGAGTACGTGTGGGACGCGGTGGGTTCGGGGCGTGTCTGGGCGGGGGCGGGAGCCGAGGCGCTGGCAGCCACGCACCAGACCTGGTTGCGGGATCCGGCAAGCGGTCGGTTCCTGTTCGACGTCTTCCGTGAGCCGCACGAGGGCGGGACGTGGATCTGCCGGCGGGACGCGAGTCTGCGGCTGCCGTACGACGCGATCATCGAACGGACAGCGGACGGGATCCCCTACCTGGTGCCGGAGTTGGTGCTGCTGTTCAAAGCAAAGGCGACGCGGCCCAAGGACCAGGCGGATTTCGACGGTGTGCTGCCGTTGCTGAGCCGGGCGCGGCGGAACGTCCTCGGCGGGTGGCTGGAGCTCGTGCACCCCGGTCATCCATGGCAGGCGAAGCTGGCAGGGTAGTACTGCCCGGTACCGGTCAGGCTCCCGTGGCTGAACCGCGCGTCCGTCAGCCTTCGGTGGCGATCGGTCAACCACGGCCTGTTCCCGATCCCCGATGTCGCCGTCGCGCCGAGGGCGGGAACGGACGGGCGCGGGCCGGGGAGCGAGGAGAGCTCACCGGCCCGGGCCTCGCCGCTTCAGCCCGCGGACGGTCCGGCGGCCTCCGGGCTGCCGCAGGTCGCCGTGTCGACGAGGGCCTGGAAGGTGCGGCCGGTGGCCTCGGACAGGTGGTACGGGTTCACCGACACGACGACCTGCCGCCGCCCGTCGGCGCTGCCCGTCACGAGCGTGCCGTAGCCGGCGATGCCGCCGGTCAGGCCCCAGAACTCGCCGCACGCGCCGGGGTGGCGGCTGAGCCCGAGGCCGTAGGTGAAGCCCTGCCCGGTGTCGACCTGCTGCTTCATCGCGTCGAGCTCCGCCGGCCGCAGCAGCCGGCCGCCGAGCAGCGCCGCGTTGAAGCGGGCGAGGTCCCGGGTGGACGAGATGCCGGCACCGGCCGGGCCGTACGCCGACGGGTTCTGCAGGGTGACGTCGGCCGGTCCGCCGGGGCGTTCGACGTAGCCGTGCGCGTGCGGCCCGGGGATGACCGTGGAGGTGTCGGGCATCGAGGTGTCGCGCAGGCCCAGCGGCCGGATGATCCGGCGCTCGGTCTCCTCCGCCCAGGTGCGCCCCGTGACCCGTTCGACGATCAGGCCGAGCAGCACGTAGTTGGTGTTGGAGTACCACCAGCCGGTGCCCGGACTGCCGTACGGCGGTTGAGCGGTGGCGATCCGCACGACGTCCAGCGGCCGGTAGGTCGTCCAGCGGCCGACGGTCAGCCACCGGTCCAGGGCCTCCTCGCCGTCGGTGTCGAACCGCGGGTCGTCGGTGAAGTTGTGGATCCCGCTGGTGTGGTTGAGCAGGTGGCGCACGGTGATCGCGGCGCCGTTCGGGACGAGCCCGGGGAGGTGGCGTTCGACCGGGTCGTCGAGCCCGATCCGGCGCTCGCCCACGAGCTGGAGCACCACGGTGGCGGCGAAGGTCTTGGTGACGCTGCCGATCCGGAACCGGGCACCGTCGGGCACCGGCGCGCCGGTCGTCAGGTCCGCGACCCCCGCCGTCCCGCGCCACGCCGTGCGGCCGTCCTGCCGGACCTCCGCCAGTACCGCCGAGGAGCCGCCCTCCTCGACCACGGCCCCCAGCGCCCGGCGCAGCGCGGCCGGGTCGGTGGCGGGCCGTTCCTGCCCGGCGACCGGGGCGGCGGGCGGGGCCGCCGAAGCGGCCGGTGCGAGGGCCGCCAGCAGCCCCGTGCCGGCCAGGGCGACGACGGCCACCCGGCGCACGAGCCGGTGGCGGGCGGTGCGACGGGCCGGCGTGGTCGTGGTGCTGGTCGTGGCGCTGGTCGCGGTGACGGTCATCTCGGTCCCTTCCGACGGCGACCGGACCCCTTCCGGCGCTGACTCCAGCCTGCTCGCCGACCGCCCCGCCCGGCCTCCTTCCGAGGTCGACACCGCCTCCCCCCGCAGAGCCAACTCCGCACCCTCCGGGGGAAGGACGGCCGTCCGGTCGGTGCACCGGGCCGGGCGGGAAGGGCGCGGCGCAGGCCTCGGCGGAGCCGGCCGAGCGGGCGGCCTCGCGCCACGTGGTGTCCTCCGCCAGGGGCCGGCGGTCCTGGGCCGGGTCACGCGTGCGGGCGCCCCGGCGGGGCACCCGTACGCCGCCGCACGAGACCGTGCTCAGCCTGCGCGAGCCCGGGCTCGCCGCTCCCCGCACCGCTGCGCGTTCAGGGAGCGGCGCGGCGCGGCGGTTCGGCCGTCGGGAGTGGTCACGGCGCGGCCGGGGCGGCGAGGGTGGCCGGGTCGGTGTTGGCGCCGCACAGGACGACGCAGACGCGTTCGCCGTCGGCGGGGCGGTAGCCGTGCTCGCCGTCGTCGCCCTCGCTTTCGCCGCTACCGCCGTTCGGCTCGGTGAGCAGGGCGGCGAGGGCCGTGGCGGCGCCGTGCTCGACGGCGATCCGGTGGTCCTCCCAGAGCGCCTGCCGGGCCCGGACGATCGCCGCGTCCGGGACGAGCACGGACCGGACGCCCTCGCCGCGCGCCGCCTCCACGGCCAGCGCGGTGGCACGGCGGGCGCCGAGCGAGTCCCCGGCCACCGAGTCGACCGTGACGTCCACCGGCCGGCCCGCCGCGAGGGCGGCGTGCAGCGCGCGGGAGCGCTCCGGTTCGACCGCCACCACGCGGACGCCGTGCTCGCGGGCGGCCGCGGCCACCCCCGCGAAGAGCCCGCCGCCGCCGACCGCGACCAGCACCGTGTCCAGGCCGGGCAGCCGCTCGTGGATCTCCTCCAGCAGGGTGCCCGCGCCCGCCGCGATCAGCGGGTGGTCGTAGGCGTGGCTCGCCAGCGCCCCGGAGGCGGCGGCGAACTCCTCGCAGGCGGCCAGTGCCTCGGCGTACTCCGCGCCGACCAGCCGGACGTCCGCGCCGTACGAGCGCAGCCGGGCGATCTTCACCTGCGGCGCGGTGGCGGGCAGGAACACGGTGGCCCGCACGCCCTGCTGCCGCGCCGCCCACGCGCAGGCCAGCCCGGCGTTGCCGCCGGAGGCGATGGTGACCCCGGCGTCCGGCAGCGAGCCGCCCTCCCGGTGGGCCTGCAGGAAGTTCTGCGCCCCGCGGGCCTTGAAGGAGCCGGTGTGCTGCAGGTACTCCAGGGCGAACCACGGGCCACGGCCGTCCCCGGCGCCGCTGCCCGGGGCGAGCGCCACCGGCCGTACCCGCCCCGCGATCCGCTCCGCGGCCGCCTTGATGTCGTCGTAGCCGAGCTGCTGCTGCCCCATGGTGCGCCGCCTTCACCTTCGCGTTCCGCCGTACCGGTACGGCGTACCGTACGCTGTCCCGTATGCCTCGGCAATCCTCAGCCCTCGACCGTGCCACGCCCGAACGCATCGCCGTCGCAGCCCTGGCGATCGTCGACGGACAGGGGCCGGCCGCCCTCAGCTTCCGCACCCTCGCCGCCCGGCTGGACATCTCCGTCGCCTCGCTCCAGCGCCGCTGCACCGACCTCGCGGGCCTTCTCGACCTGGTCACCGACCACCTCGCCGAACGGCTGCCGGTCATCGCGCCGGGGACGGCCTGGGCCGACGCCACCGAGGCCCGGTTCACCGCGCTCTACCGCCTGCTGACCGCCCACCCCGGCCTCGTCGCCCTGCGCGGCAGCCGCCCGTGGCTCGGCCGCAACCTGCTCGCCCGCCTGGTGGAACCGCAGCTCGCCGACAGCCTCGCCGCCGGCCTGGCCCCCGCCGAGGCGATGGCCGCCTACCGGCGGATGTACCTGCTCACCCTCGGCAGCGCGAGCTTCGTCGACCACCGCGACCCCGCCGCCGGCCGCGCCGCGACCCGCACCGCCCTCGCCGCCCTGGACCCCGAGGAGTTCCCCGCCCTGACCGGCCACCTCACGGAGTTCCTGCCGGTGGTGACCGACCACGAGGTCTACTACGTCGCCCTGCGCCAGCTGATCACCGCTGCCGCACCCTGAAGCGTGTTGCAGAAGTCCGCGGGTGGGCAGGTCGGTGGGCGCCGCCAGTATCCGGGAGGTGTCGTGGGACGGCGGACGGAGTCAGGGTGTGGGCGGCGCGGACGAGGCAGAGGTCAAGCGGAAGCTGGGGATCGACACCTGGCGAAACATCTCCAAGGACAGGGAGCCGGGAGCGGCGGGAGGCCCTCGACGACCGCCTTCAGGCTTCAGGCCTGCGAGCCCGGCTTCCAGTCCCGGGCGAGGAGGCCGAGCACCACCTGGTCCAGGAACTCGCCCAGCACCCAGGCCGAGGAGCGCAGGACGCCCTCGCGGACGAAGCCGTTGCGCTCGGCGGCGCGCAGCATCGCGGTGTTGTCCGACAGCGTCTCGACCTGCAGCCGGTGCAGGCCCCGGACGACGAAGCCGTAGTGACAGAGCGCCGCGACCACGTCGGTGCCGTAGCCCTTGCCGCGGGTGGACGGCAGCAGGCCCAGCCCGATGTGCGCGCACCGGTTGTGGGTGTCGATGCCCCACAGCGTCGCCGTGCCGACCAGCGTGCCGCCCTCCAACTCCACCACGGAGAAGGGGACGTGAGCCGGGTTCGAGTCGTCACCGACGAGCCGCGGGTCCTTCGAGCCGGGCGTGATCGGCCGCCACGGCCGGCCTTCGGCGCGTGCGGAGTTGACCACGTCGTCGTAGAGCTCGGTCCGCAGGATCGGGATGTCGTCCTCGTGGCGGGCCCGCAGCCCGATCCTGTCGCCTCGAACCATGCGAGCTTCCTATCCGGCGGGACCGGTCGGGCGCAAACGATTTCGGGCGCCCGCGCGGTAGCCCCGTGTCCGGCCTGCGTGTCCGGCCTGCGTGTTCGAGTAGCGGAACCGGCGCCGCGCCTGGGAGCATCTCCGCAACCGTACGGGAACGAAGAATGAGGGAGGGAGGCGGGCGGCATGATCGGTGTTCTGCTGATCGGCATCCTCGCACTGACCGTCGGAGGCTGCGTCTGCGTGGTGTGGGCCGACCGCGGCGGCCCTCGGTGGACCCGCGCCGTGGCGGTCGCCACCGTCGGCGCCGGCCGGATGGTGCGCGGCTACCAGAAGGCCAACCGCCACCAGGCCAGCAGCGGCAACGGCGGCGACGGCGACTAGTACGGCCCGAGGTCCTGCCCGCACACCGTGTGGCGGTGAGCGGGCAGGCTTCACGGCACGGAAGGCATCCGACCGCGCGCGGCGGCGCGTCCCGCCGTGCAGTCATGGGAGGGAGCTTCGGGGCGTGGAGCAACGGTCTCGTCAGCCGTCGTTGTAGACCCAGGGGCTCAGGGCACTGCACGAGGTCGTGGTGCAGGCCTTGTAGGCGATCCTGCTGCCGTAGCCGCCGAGCGCGTTGAGGCTGCTGTTCTCGTAGAAGTCCTTGTTGCAGACGCCCCAGGTGCTCTCGCCGAGGTTGTTGATGCACTCGCCCGACCGGTAGTCCACCCAGCTGCCGCTCGAGTTCTTGAGCTGGTTCACCCATCGCATGGACGTTTGACTGTCCTCGTAGAACGACCTGGTCACCCACAGGATGTCGCCGTACTTCTCGAAGCAGACCCAGCCGAGCCCGCTGCCCGGGTACGTGAGCTGGTACGCGCACTGGGCGGCGCCATCGGAGGTCACGCCGGCATAGTTGGTCTCATAGCCTGCCGCGTTGGCGGAGCCGGCCGCGCCGAACGTGGTGACGGCCACGCCCAGCACCATGGCTGACGCGGAGACGCCCAGACGGAACTTGCGCTGCATGTGATTCCCTTCTGCGTACGTTTCTCGTGCGAGGACACGACGAGTGGGCGCTTGACGGCCCTCGTGGTGACTGCGGCCCTTGGGGGCGGCGGGGGCGGTCGGTTCGCCTGCCTCCGCGCGAGTCGCCCGTCGTCGCCGGCCGGAGGGCCCGGACGGGACGGGCACAGTGCGGCCGACCCGGGCTGCGGGTTCGTGTCGCGGCCTCCTTGCTCCTGCCCGACGGAGATTGGCACTACGGGAGCAGCGGATCAAGGTGAACGAGCTGTCCCGGACGGAGTGTTGCTGTCCGGGCCGGTCACAGACCTGTCCGGGACGGGGCCGGACGGCGGCACGGGGCGGAGAGCGAGTGCCTGCTCCCTGGCCGGTCATGTCGTCAGGGGCGGCAGGACGCCGGTGGTGCGACGCCCTGCGACCCCGTTGGCCCCGCTGCGCCCCGGGCCCCCGCGCGCCCGGACGCCCCGGGGCCCAGGAGTCAGGGTCCGTGCCGGGTGGTGAGGTGGCGATCCGGCGGTTCCCGGGGCTGGCCCGCGCACCTTCTTCCGCCGGCTCCAGGCCGCCACCGGGACCACCCCGCTCCAGTGGCTGCTCAACCAGCGCCTCGCCCGCGCGCAGTCCCTGCTGGAGGCCACCGACCTGCCGGTGGAGCGGATCGGCGAGCGCGGCGGCCTCGGCAGCGCCACCAACCTGCGGCGTCACTTCACCGCGCGCGTCGGCGTCACCCCCACCGAGTACCGCCGCGCCTTCCGCTCGCCGGCGGTCCCGGAGGGGGCGGGCCGGTCCTTCTGACGAGGTGCCGGGGGCCGCCCGTCAGAGCCGGCCCGCCACCCGCTGGACGCGCATGCCGACCGACCGCCAGAGCCAGCCCACCGAGAGCGGCAGCGTCACCAGCCCGATGCCGAACGCGTCGCGCATCCGGTTCTTCGCGAAGCCGGCGCACGTGTCGATGTCCTCGCCGCTCGAGGTGAAGTCGAAGAACACCGGCGAACCGCAGTGCACGCTGTAGCCGTTCGGGTAGGTGTGGGAGAGCGGGAGGAAGGCCAGCCCGACCGCCCACAGCCACACGGCGAGCGCCAGCAGCCCCAGCGCGTGCACCCCCCACCCCTGTGCACGGTAGGCGCGTTGCCACGCCCGCTCGTCCCGCGCCCGCAGGTACGCGTCGATCTCCCCGGTCTCCATGCTCTTCCCCCGCTCCTGTCACGACCACGACGGCCGAGGAGAGCATTCCAGGTCGCGCTCCCCGGCCGTCGGCGGGGTCGGTCGGTCCGGGTCGGTCAACCGGAGCCGGGCCGGCCGGGGTCGGGTCAGAAGTCGAAGAACGCGCCGGCGGTGCGGAGCAGGACGCAGTGGTTGCCGTAGGTGTGCTGGTACGACAACGGCCGGCCCCGGTAGGTGCCGGTGGCGGTCACGGTGTACGGGTCGTAGAGGTCGGTGCAGACGCCCGGGTTGACGTTCAGCTGGTCGAGGTCGCCGTTGACGGACTCCAGCAGGCGGCAGGCCGTGACCGGGTCGGGGTGGGTGGTGACGCTGTCCGGCGGGCAGTCGAGGATGGCGACGTGGGGCGTACCGGAGGTCGGGGTCCGGCCGTGTGTCACCGTGAGCCTGAGACTGGCCTCGGCCTGCGCGGCGGCGGGCGCGGTGGCCGGTGCGGCGGGCGCGGAGGAGGTGACGCCGGTGCCGGGGGCGGGGAACGGGACGGGGGTGATGGCGTTGGCGGTGCCCGCGAAACCGGCGGTGAACAGGGCGGTCGCGAGGAGGGCGAGGGCTCGGGTCGTCTTCACGCCCGACGCAACGATCCGCCGCCGGACCGGTCACGGCTCGCCGGCGGATCGGAGTGGGAAGTCGGCCGGTCCGACTTCCTGTGCCGCGGTCCGGTGCGGTCGGTGACCGGTCAGTCCTGGTAGCGGGCGGCGAGCGTGCGGACGGTCGCGGCGATGCGGTCGCGGAGTTCGGGAGGGGACAGGACTTCGATCTCGGCGCCGAGCCGCAGGAACTCCCCGTGCGCGTGCTCGACCGACTCGATGGGCACCCGCGCCTGCGTCCAGCCGCCCTCGCCCGAAGGGATGACGCCGAGCCGGCGCGCGCCCTCGGCCGTCACCCGGACGAGGGCCTCGCCGGTGTGCAGCCGGGCCCGGAAGTCGGCGAGGTGGGCGCGCCAGTGGGCGGGGAGGTCGAAGCCGTCGGGGGCGGTGAACTCCTCGTCGAGGCGGCGGAGGGAGAGGATCTGGTCCACCCGGTAGGTGCGCGGGCCGGCCGCCCCGCCCGCGACCAGGTACCAGCGGCCGGCCTTGAGCACGAGTCCGTACGGCTCCACCCGCCGCTCGATCTCCTCCGGGGCCCGCCAGCGCCGGTAGCGCAGCAGGAGCGCCCGCCGCTCCCAGACGGCGCCGGCGACCTCGCCGAGGTGCGGGTGCGGCGCGCGGTCGGCGTCGCCGTACCAGCCGGGCGCGTCGAGCAGGAAGCGTTCGCGGATCCGCCCGGCGTGCGCGCGCGGCTCGGCGGGGAGGGCGGCGTGCAGCTTGAGCTGGGCGGTGGCGAGCGCCTCGCCGAGGCCGAGCTGCGCGGCGGCGCCGGGGAGCGCGGCGAGGAACGCCGCCTGCGCCTCCTCGCCGGTGAGCCCGGTCAGGCGGGTGCGGTAGCCGTCGACGAGCCGGTAGCCGCCCGCGTGTCCGGCGGCGCCGTACAGCGGGATCCCGGCGGCGGCGAGGGCGTCGACGTCCCGGTAGACGGTGCGGACGGAGACTTCCAGTTCGGCGGCGAGCTGCTGGGCGGTCATCCGACCGCGGTTCTGGAGCAGGAGGAGGAGAGTGAGGAGTCGGCTCGCGCGCATGGGGAGAAGTATCCGGTTCTGCTGACAGGAGGTGTCAGTGGAGCGTGGCTAGCCTGCGGCGCATGATGATCGTTGAACTCCGTCAGTACACCCTGCACCCGGGGGCGCGCGAGACGCTGATCGAGCTGTTCGAGCGCGAGTTCGTGGGAGGACAGGAGGCCGCCGGCATCGCGGTGGGCGGGCGGTTCCGTGACCTGGACGACCCCGACCGCTTCGTGTGGCTGCGGGCGTTCCCGGACATGGCGAGCCGTCGGCGGTCGCTGGAGGCCTTCTACGGCGGCCCGGTCTGGCGGGCGCACCGGGAGGCGGCGAACGCGACGATGGTGGACAGCGACGACGTGCTGCTGCTGCGGGGGCCGGGCTTCACGCCCGTGCGCGGTGCGGGCGAGGTGCTCGCGACCGTCTGCCACCCTGCGGAGGCGGAGGCCTTCGACGCTTACGCCGCCCGCCACTTGGCCCCGTCGCACGCCCTCCACCGCAGTGAGCACGCGGTGAACGACTTCCCGGCCCTGCCGGTGCGGGAGGGCGAGGACGTGCGGGTGTGGTTCGGCCCGGCGGAGTCGCCTCCGTGGCGGGCGCGGCGGCTGAGGCTGGAGCCCGTGGAGCGGTGAGGCGAGGGAGTGGGAAGTCGGCGGGGCCGACTTCCCACTCCGGGTCAGGCGGTGAAGTCGGGGGAGTGGTTCTCGATGGCCTTGACGAAGGCGGCCCACTCGGCGTGGTCGAAGGCGAGGTGGGGCCGGGTGGGGTTCTTGTCGTCGCCGAGCCAGACGTCGCCGTTGGGAAAGCGGGCGATGATCACGCAGTCGCCGTTGCCTTCGGCAGAGAAGGGGGACTTGGTCCAGGAGGCTTCGGCGGGGTTGTGGTTGTAGGGGTCGTGCTTCTTGCTCACGTCAGCTCTTCCAGCTTGCGTTCGAGGGCGGCGATGGTGTCTTCCGGCGACAACGCGAACTGCTCGACGCGCACGAAGGTCCTCTCGGCCCGTTTGACGTCGCGTCCCGTTCGCCTGGGGAGCATACCGCCGATGGCTTCCACGAAGACGAAGCCGTCGGAATGGTCGTCAGGGAAGTGCATGAGGGTAATTCCCGAGGCCAGAACGCCGGGCCGTCCGGCGCTCAGCGGCACCATGCGCAGGGTCACATTCGGGTAGTTGGCGACCTCGATCGCATGCCGGATCTGGTCGGCCAGAACCGTTTGGTCGCCCGCGATGAGCAGAGCGACCTCGCCGAAGTAGGCCTTGAAGTCGAGTGTCGGATCCTCGGTCAGCCTTCGTTGACGCAGGACGCGGACCTCGGCTCCGGCCTCGACAAGCTCGTCATTGGGTGCATCGACGCCCGCCGCGATCATCTCGCGCGCGTATCCCTCGGTCTGGACGAGACCGGGGAACGCGGACGGGAAGTAGTTCTGTATGTGGGATGCGTCGGCTTCCAACGCCAGGTACTCGGCGAAGGCCGGCGTGATGGTTTCCGCGTAGTCCAGGTCGCGCCACCACTGCTTGGGCGGGCCGTCTCCGAGCAGACTCTCCAGGTCCTCACGATCCTGACCCGTGACACCGGCGTGGTCGAGCAGCTTGGTGAGGTCGGCGCGGGCGATCTGTTGCTGCGCTCGTTCGATTCTGCTCAGCCGACCGGGGCTCCAACCCTTCAGGCCCTCCGTCATGTCGACGAGGGTCCTGTTGTTCTCCAGCCGCCAGGCGCGCAGCTCGTCGCCGAGACGGATCTGCCTGATCGCCGACAGTTGCTTGCTCAAGTGGTGCCCCTCCCTTCGGGTATGGATGTCCAGTCTCACCAGATCGAGGCCGTGCGCTCAAGTCCGGTTCAAGATCAATTAATTTCTTCTGGTAATGCTGTTGCAGTTTCGATCTCGGATGCCCCACACTCAACGTGACCGAACGGACACGCTCCTGAAGGGGCCTCGCCATGTCCACTTTGAGTAGACCTGTCCTCCGCACCTGGGAGACCTCCCTCACCGAGCACGGCACCTCGGTGCGGGCCGCCCGCCACCAGATCCGTGACCGGCTCACCTCCTGGGGATGATCCGGCGAGCGGGTCGACGACCTCGTTCTCATCGCCTCCGAGCTGGTCACCAACGCCGTCGTCCACGCCTGCCAGGGCCACGGCGAAGTCCGGCTCTACCTCCAGGAGTTCGACGGCGACTGCCGCCTCGAAGTCTGGGACCCGCGCCCCGACCTCCCGCTGCGGGAGCGCCGGGAGCGCCGGCCGCACCGGCTTCACGAGGGCGGGCGCGGCATCGACCTGGTCCGCCGACTCGCCTTCGACTTCGGCGTCGTCGTCCGCCGGGGCACCGGAAAGCGGGTGTGGGTACGGGTGTTGCTCGCCCCCGACGCCAGTCCGCCACCACCGCTCCGGAGTCGCTGACCATGCACCCCGCCGCCATCGCCTTCCAGACCCCGCCCGGCTGCACGCGCGCTGGGAGATGGCGGGCGTCCGACGCCTCACCCTCCGGCCGGGGTGCGAGACCACCGTCGTCGTCCCCGACGACGCCTGGCAGCCGCTCCCGGACGGCTACCCGGAGCGGTTCGCGACCCCGCCTCCGGCCTGCGCCTCGGCCTGCTGCACGTCGACAACCACCAGCCGCTCCCGTAGCGGGAACGCGAGAAGGGGCCCGCCGGCGGCTCTGCGTGAACCTCGGGCCCGGCAGCAGCCACCTCCTCCTCGCCGACACCGACATCAAGTGCTGCGGATCGACCCCGGTGAGGGGTGGTTCGCGCCCACCGCCGTGCTGCCGTACGACGAGTCGACGGCGGAGCGGCCGCTGCCCTCCGTGACCGCCTCCTGGCTCGGCCACGGGGACCGGGGGCTCTTCGGTCCGCTCATCCGACCGGGGTGGCGGGGGTGTGTCACGCTGGTGGATGGGGCGGTGCCGGTGCACGACCGAGGTCGGGAGGCTCGCGATGGCCGAGATCAGGGTGAACGGGGTGTCGCTGTACTACGAGACCCGGGGTGCCGGGCCGGGACTGGTGCTGGTGCACGGGTCGTGGACGGACGCCGACAGCTGGTCGCGGGTGCTGCCGGGGCTCGCCGAGGAGACGACCGCGGTGGCCTACGACCGGCGCGGGCACAGCCGCAGCGAGGACCTGCTCACCCAGGGTTCCGTGTACGAGGACGCCGCCGACCTGGCCGGTCTGATCGTCGGCCTGGGCCTCGCGCCCGCCTACGTCTGCGGCGACTCCTACGGCGGCCTGATCGCGCTCCGGCTGGCCGCCGCCCGCCCCGACCTGCTGCGCGGCGTGGCCGTCCACGAACCCCCGGCGACCGGCACCCTGCTCGCCGATCCGGAGCTGCGCCCGCTGGGCGTCGCCTTCGCCGAACGGATCTCGGCCGTCCGCGAACTCCTCGAACAGGCCGAATCGGCGGCCGGCGCCGAGCGCTACGTCGACACCATCGCCCTCGGCCCGGGGGCGTGGGAGCAGCTCCCCGCGCCCGTCCGGCACACCTACATCCGCAACGCGCCGACCTACCTCGACGAACTGCGCGACCCGGACGCCCTCGACCTCGACCTCACCGCCCTCAACCGCTTCACCGAACGCGTCCTGCTCACCCAGAGCGACGACAGCGAGCCCATGTACGGCGAGATCCTCGACCTGATCGACCTCTCCCTCCCCAAGCCCGAACGCCACGTCTACGCCCACGCCGGTCACGCTCCGCATCTGTCCGAACCCGAGGCATGGGTCCGCACCACCCTCCCCCGCGCCCTGGGGTGAACCCCATCACGGGGGCGCGAAATCCTTGGCGCGCGCCGGTGTCGTCTGGCTACAGTCCGAGCATGATCAGCAACGACGCGGCCCGTCTCGGGGCCGAGGCCGCCCGCCGCCTGCGGGACGCGGACTGCTGCACCATCGAGCCGGGCCTCTCCGGCGAGGAGTTCGACCGGATCGAGGCCTCGTACGGCTTCCGGTTCGCCGACGACCACCGCGCCTTCCTGGCCGCCGGGCTGCCGGTCGCCTCGCCGCCGCAGGACGGTGCCACCTGGAAGCAGCCCTGGCCGGACTGGCGCAACGGCGACCCCGACGACCTCCGCCGCCGCCTCGCCCTGCCCGCCGGCGGAGTGCTCTCCTCGGTCGACCACGGCTACTGGCACGAATCCTGGGGCGAGCGGCCCGCCGACCCGGCCGCCGCCCGGTCGGTCGCCGAACAGCGGCTGGCCGGGGTGCCCCGGCTCGTCCCCCTCTACGGCCACCGCTTCCTCCCCGCCGGCAGCGGGACCCACGGCCACCCGGTGCTGTCGGTCTGGGGGACGGACATCATCTCCTACGGCGAGGACCTCGCGGACTACGTCTCCCGTGAGTTCGACGCCGCCTACCGGTTCCCGGCCGGCTGGGATCCGGTCGCCACCGTCGCCTTCTGGCGCGACTTCGTCGAGTAGACCGCGTCCGGCCCGACCCGACCCGGCCCGGCTCGGCTCGCTCAGGCGAAGCGGTTGAAGACGTCGTGCCAGGTGGTGAGGGTCTGGGCGAGCTGGGAGGAGGTGGCGGCGGCGCCGGTGAGGGCGGCCATGGCGAGGCGGGCGCGGCTGAGGGCGCGGGGCCGGTCGGGTTCGGCGGCGGCTTCGGCGACGTCGGCGACGTGGTCGAGAAGCCGGGCGCGCAGGTCCTCGGCGAACGCGCGCTCCAACTGGACGGCGGCGGTGAGCTGCTGGAGGGCGGTGGCGAGGTCGCCTCGGCCGTCGCGGTCCAGGGCGCCGATGCTGACCTCGATGCCGCGGACCGTCTCGGCCACGACGATGCTGCTGCCCGTCACCTGGCTGTTGATCGCGCCGACGTTGCCGTGGACGGTGACCGGCGCGGGCTGCGGGCCCTGGCCGGAGGCTTCGATGTGGTCGGGCATCCGCTGCTCCAGCTTCTCTAGGTATTCCAGGCCGAGGGTGAGGTAGGCGCCGGCCGCGGCCGGCGGGTGGGGGACGGTCCGTCTGACGCAGTGCCGCAGCCCGTCGGTCAGCTGCCGCAGGCCCTGGCCGGCGTCCTCGTCGGTGAGGCCCCGGTCGAGGACGCCGGCGGTCGCCGCCACCCAGGCCCGGATCGCGGGCACCACCGGGTGCCCGGCGGCCGCCGCGTGGCGCAACGCCTCGCCGGCGGCGCGCTGTTCGGCGATCTCCTCGCACAGCGCGCGCCCGACGATGCCGTGCCGCAGCAGGCCGTGGCGCGGCGGGTTCCGCTCCGCGGGGATGTCGAGCACCGGCCGTTCGACGGCCAGCCCGGAGCACAGCTCGGCGATCCACTGGGCACGGTGGAGGGCCGTGTTCAGCGCGGCCTCGAACTCCCGGCGCGAGGCGATACCGGCGCTCGCCGCCTGGAAGCGCTGGCGGTCCAGCGCCGAGAGCGCGAACAGCGCCCCGTCGGACCACGATCCGTCGAAGGTGTAGCGGTAGACGACGGCGTCGTACCCGGGCGGCATCTGGTCGCGCAGCGCCCACCGGCAGGCGCGCCGGACGGCGTTGACGGCGTCCGGCTTCGGCCGCCCCAGCAGCCCGATACCGTCCCGGCGCCACGGCCGGAGGTACGCGGTGACCTCGCGCGCCTCCTGCGCACGGTTCGCCAGAAGTCCGTACAGCCGCCGGCAGACCAGCTCGTCCTCCTCCCGGAGCACCCGCCTGGCCGCAGCCCCCGCCCCCACCTCCATGCCCGCCATGGTCCCCTCGGCGACCACCCCTGACAAGGGCCCCCGGACCGGCCGCCCGGAACTGTTCCTCCGCGATCCGATCCGATCCGATCCCGACCGCTCGAACGGAGGCCCCTCAGGTGGACCAGCACCAGGCGTGGGGAGCGCTCTACGACGAGCTGGTGCTCGACGCTCCGTCCGTGTCGACGAGACGGTGCCCGTCCTGCGGCGAACCGTCGAATCTCCGGCTGCTCTACGTGCTCCAGGAGCCACTCGACGTGGAGTCCGGCATGGCGGCGCTCCGGTGCGGCGCGTGCCTGAACGGGCTGGCCCCAACACCTCCCTCATCCCGGACGGTGCGCAGCGGGTCCTCCGGGGTACCGAGCAGGTCCCGAACCACCGCTGCTGGGGCCGGGCCTGAACGGCCGTCCCGCTGCTGGTGGTGGACTCGGCGTACCAACCGACCACGATGCCTGTGCTGGATTGTCAATGAACTGGATTGTGCCGAAATCCCGTCGGGGAAGAATTGCCGCCGGGGGGTTCCTCCTGATGGTCCTGATGGGACTGTCACTCTGGAATCTTCCGCTTGCCTCGCAGTGGCGGGAGGACGGGCGGGGCGAGGGCTTGCTTCTTCAGGCTCCACCGAATACGGCGGCGTGGGAGCGGAGCCCGGACGAGGTTCCGGGGGCGCCCTTCATGCGTGGGCTGGATAAACGGGTGCAGCGCCTGTTCGTGCAGGATGCTTCGGATCCTCCGGTCGCCACCTTCGCCCAGACGGTGATGGGGTTCGATTCCCCGACCTGGGCCTGGCTGGTCTTTCGCGACGGGTCTCCGGACAAGCGCTATGCCCGCTACGGGAATGTCGAGCGGATCGAAGGGATCGGCGTCCCGGGTACGGACGAGCAGCGGTACTTCTGCCTCCGTGTGGACGAAGGCCACCCGTGCGACCGGTGGTACGGCTGGCTTCGTTACGGTCAGTACCTGATCGAGGCCGAAGTCATCGACCGCATGCCCGAAGCGGATTCCCTGAGAATGCTGAAGGATTCCGTGGCCGGGATCGGCGCAGTGGCACGACTGATCTGACACCGTCTCGGGGACGCGAGGGCGTGGGCGGTCGAGTTGGTGAGCAATGCAGGAGGCCCCGCCAACCTTGGCGGGGCCTCCTGGTGCGCTCGGCCGGCTCTCGTCGAGCGAGGCCATGACCGGGTCGGTCAGCTCACCTGGGCCTCGGCGACCCAGCGCTGGTTCGCGTTGCCGTTGCACTGCCAGATGCCGACCGTGGTGCCGTTCTCGGTGGCCCATCCCGGCAGTTCCAGGCAGCTGTTGGCGGCCGGGTTGTACAACGTGCCGTCGAAGCGCCGGACCCAGTTCTGGCCCAGGTCGGAGCCGTTGCACAGCTGAATCTGGATCTTGGAGCCCCACTGGGCCGGCTTGTCGTTGATGCCGAGGCAGCGGTCGGTGGCGCCGGAAACCTTGATCTTGTTGTCGCTGGTCAGTGTGAAGTGCTGGTTGGCGCCGTTCCAGCAGTTGTACACCTTGACGAGGGTCCCTGTGGCGCCACCCCAGTTGTCCAGGCACTTGCCCGCGCTGTAGGCGCTGTGGATCTGAACAGAGGAGTTGGTGGTGGACAGCGCCTGGGCCTGTGGCTCGGTGAACGCGTAGGGGTACACCCGCACGTCACTGATCGCGCCCTTCAGCAGGCCCTCCGGCGTGGTGTACCGGTCGGTGGTCGAGCCACCGATGTTCAGACTGCCGTTGGCCCGCCAGGAACTCGGCACCTGGGCCGATCCCGTGGTGCGCCCGTTCACGTACAGGGTGATGGTTCCCGCAGGGGCGTTGTAGGTGCCGACCAGGTGGGTCCACTTCCCCGGCTGCGGAGCGTCGTTGTCCACGGCGCTGTAGTACGTGTTGGTGTTGCGGTAGTCCTCGCCGGGCAGGACGAAGGCCCACCGGTTGAACGCCGCGGAGTACTGGAGGTAGAACGGGCTGCGTTCCTGGCCGGTCAGGGTGACGACGTTCTGGTAGCCACCGGGGTCGTCGAGCCGGGCCCAGGCGGCGACGGTGTAGCTCTGGCTGGTGTCGATGCCCGCCTGGTTGGTGGAGCGGTAGAAGGTGGACGAGCCGTCGAAGGCGGTGGCCTTGTCGGCCAGACCGTTGTGGTCGGCGGTCCGGGTGAAGGCGTTCGGGTAGAGCGCGTTGGAGGCGTTGCTGTCCAGCTCGGCGGAGCCGTCGAGGGCCCACCAGAGCGGGTTGACCGAAGTGTCGGCGATCCGCTCCGGTCCGACGTGCCAGGCCATGCCGGCGTTGGTACTGCCGGGGTTGGTGGTCTCTCCCCACCAGATGTCGATCTGGCCGGAGGCGTTCTTGCCCCACAGGGTGGGCGAGCCCTTGCCGGTGAGGTCACCGTCCGAGCCCAGCGTCGGCCAGCCGTCGACCGGAACCGAGCCGATCTTGAGGCTGTTGGCGATCCCGGTCAGCGTCGGCACGTTCGGGGTCGTACCGTCGGCGCCGATGACGGGGTTCCCGTACTTGTCGGTGGCGGGAACAGTGCCGGTGCCGAAGGTGTAGGCGAGCAGGTCGCCCTTGGCGCCGTCACCACCCTGCTCCAGATTGCGGGCCCAGAGTCCCGGGTGGCCCTGCTTGGCCCAGTCGCCCGGGGCGATGAGCTCCTTGTTCTTCCAGCCCGAGGCGGCCAGCCGGACGGGCTTGCCCAGGACGTTGGCGTCGGTCGCGGGGTAGTACCAAAGGGCGGCGTCCGCGCCGTTCGCGGTGCTCTCCACGGTCAGCAGCCCGCTCTTGTTCTTGAACTGGAGCTTGTAGTCAAGGTCCGTGTTCACCGGGTCGCCGAGGCTGGCCACCCGGAGGGTGTTCGACCAGTCCGTCGCGTTGTACCCGGGAACCGTGAGCCAGGAGCAGTCCTCCGTGCTGGTCTTGACGCACTTCGGTTTGCCGAGCTCGGCCTTCGAGTCGATTCGCCCGTAGTAGCCGGTGATGCCGGGGTTTCCGTAAATCAGGAGCTTCGGGTCTCCAGGAACATGCGCGATCACGTCGTCGATGTTGTTCCCACCCGTGAAGGTACCCCGGTGGGCGAACTGGACGTTGTTCCAGCCGTTGCCGGCGGGCGCGTCCTGCCCCTGGGCCACCAGACTGACGGCCGGGCTCTTCGCGACCGGGTTCCCGGGGACGGTGTAGGAACGGAGGTTGCCGGACTGGTCGGTGGTCACGATGTCCGGCGCGCTGTCGCCGGTCACGTCACCGAACACGGGCGGCGGTCCGTCCGGGTTCCACGGAACGTAGAACGCGTACGGCGCGACCGCGGAGAGGTTGCGGGCGTTGTCCATCACCTGGATGTAGCCGATGTTGGTGCCCCAACGCCCCGGCAGGACGTGGATGCCGCCTTGTGGCAGGCTGCTGCCGCACTGCCACGGGGAGTTGCTGAACTGCGGCTCCCAGGAGAAGCGGGCGCACATCACGCCGGAGGGCGTGCCGCCCGAGGGCGTCGTGTCGACGGCGCTGAACGGGATGATGCCCCACTCACCGGCGCGCTTCCTGGTCACCTGGCCGTTGCCGGACGGCGGGAACCGATCGGCGAGCTCGGCGTCGGACAGCGTGTCGTACATGTTCTTGACGGTGAGGGTGGGCGGCGTCAGGTCGACGCCGAACCGGCAGGTGGGCGTCGAGTTGGACATCGCGACCAGCTTGTCGGTCGAGTGCGTGCTCCAGCCGTAGACGTGGCCGTCGTGGATCACGTCACCGCGAACGTTGAACGCGGCATTGCCGCCGTTGGCGGTCTCACCGGAGAACCCCTTGTCCACGTCGGGTGCGCCGGGAATGCTGTAGTCCCAGATGTGCGACCAGGAGTAGAGCGTGCTCTGCACGGGGCTGTGCACCGTGGCGTTGAGCGTCAGCGCGCCGTTGAAGTTGCTTCCCGCGCTGAGCCAGGCGAGGGACGAGCCGTCACAGCCCTGGTTGTTCGTCCACGGCACCGCGGTGCCGGGCGCCGGTGAGGCGTAGGCGTTGGTGGGAGTCTCGGGAGCGCGGTCGTACTCGACCTCGATCACCGGCCGGTACTCCAGCCGCTTGAACGCCATCCGGTCCGCCTCGTTGCGGGCGCGCAGACCGAACGTGACGGTGTCGTGCCAGGGCGCGTAGTTCTGGAAGACGGAGGTGACGTCGTACTGGAACCGGACGCTGTCGTTGCAGCCCGGCTGCCTGGCGCCCGCCACCTGGGCCTCGCCCAGGCGGCCGCCGATGATGCCGGGTTCGTTGTTCCAGGTGGTCTGGGTGCTGATCTCGCCGGTCTGGTAGAGGTCCACGGTGTACGACGTGGTGCACGAGAAGGCGGACGATTCGTACTCCCAGACCGACATCGTGGCCTTGTTGACAATGGTGCCCGGGTACCCGCGAACGTCGAACTGGAAGTACGACCGCTCGATGCCCTTGTCGTCCTCGTAGCCCTGGAACCCGACGCCCGGCCGGGCGTACCTGCCGTGGGAGGCGGTTGTCTGCCCGTACCGGGGGGTGTTGGCGTAGCCCTGCTGGGTCCACGTCCAGGCGTTGCCTTCACGCCGGTCCGGGATCCACCCGGGATCGATGAACCAGGGACCCTGCCCCTGGCCGAGGACGGACTGATTGGGAGTCAACTCGATGGCGCCGCCCGAGACGGTGGTAGCCATGTTGGCGACCTTGGCGCCCGGAGCGGGGCCGTCCGCACTGCTGACCGGGCCCGGGCCCGACGGTGCTTCGGTGCCGTAGGCCGGCGCCGCCTGGACGGTCTTGCCCTGCGCGGTGCCCGGAGCGGCCGGGGCCGGCGCACTGGAGCTGTCCCACATCCGGGGGGCCGGGGCGTACCACCGGACCTTGCCGTCCTTGCCGGTGGCCGAGAGGTTCCCCGAGGCGTCGGCGGTGACCGTGATGTCCTTGGTGACGGTGCCGAACCGGAGCGTCGTGAGTCGCGGGTCCTTGGCGGCCTCGGCGGTCTTGACGATCAGGACGGTGGAGAGGCCGCCGAACTTGTCCGCGGTGACCTTGAGGTCGACGCCGGGGATGACCTCGGGGTAGATCAGCCCGTCGCCATCCTCGTCGACGACGGGTGTGGTGAGCGGGAACGGCGAGTCGATCGCGAGCGTCTCACCGTCGGGGCCGGTGAGCGTGCCGAGGGGGCCGGGACCGCCACCGGACAGGTGCACACCGGCAGCGGCCGCGGCCGGCCGGAAGCCGCCCGCCGGGTCGGTGACGAGCCTGGCGTCCAGCGGGGCCCAGTTGCCGTCGGCCTGCTTGACGCGCTGCTGGTCAGGGTGCTGGGTGCGGGCGAGGTGACCCTCGGGGGTGGCCGCCGTCTCGCTGTACGCATCCGTCAACTCGGGTATCGGGACGCGCTTGCCGGTGGCCTTGGCCTGGGCGACGGCCTTGTCTGAGGCCGTGACGACGGGCTTCTCCGAGGAACGCGCGGCGTCGGCGTCGGCAATGGTCTTCACCAGGCCGGGCGGGATCGTCGAGGTCTCGGAGCCGGTGCTGGTCGGCACGACGTCCGCCGCAAAGGCGGCCGCCGGTGCCACCGGTGTCAGAGCGAGCACAAGCCCTGCGGCGGCGATGGTGAGCCGCGGTGGCCGGAATCTGGCGTAGTGGCGCACTGTGGAGCGAGCCCCGGGCGGAGCGGAAGGCATGGCGAGTCTCCCCTTGCGATGGTGCTTCGGGCTGCCGTGTGAGATTCGTGAAGATCGAAAAAGAGATGGTCACTGAGCAAGTTGCCGCAGCTACCGACAGTGAGTCAACTGGTTTGCTGGAGTGCTTTGTCCGCTTTGAATGTGAGCGAACCGTTTTGCTTTTGAGGTGACCTCGGTCACATCGGTGAAGATGTCCAATTCGCTCGCGAACCCCTCCCGCAGGCCCTACTGTCCGCCACAGTCATCTGACGACACTTGTCTTCAGGTGTGATAATCACCGTGGGGGTTGTAGTGACCATTCGTCATGTCCATTCAGATCGGCCGGTTGGAGGGGGTGCACCTCCACCGGGCTTGAGGAAGACGCGAAACATCGCCGTCGTCAGTGCGCTGGTCGTGCTCGGTGCGCTGCTGGTTCCGACCGCACCCGCGCTGGCCTTGTCGTCAGCCGATGACGACAAGGATCGGATCTGGTCGCCGCCGAACACTCCTCTGCCGAAGACGGCGTCCGTCCCCGGCAGCAGTGAGACGCCGAAGTCGCTGCCGCCGGAGACGGGCTCGCCGAACTGGGTTCCTCGGAAGGACGAACCGCGGCTGTTGGCGGGCTCGGCACTCGCGGTGCTGGACGTGCCACCGGCGGCCGGAGCGAAGGCGGTTCGGAGTGGGCCAGGTGGCCTGGAGATCCAAGAATCGGTGGCCGGCGCCTCCAAGCAGGCCGGCGAGCTGCCGGTCTGGTTGGCGCCGGTAGCGCCGAAGTCGGCGGCCGACGCCTCAACTGGCGTGCCGGTCAAGGTGAGCGTCGCGGACGAGAAGGTCGCGACTGCGGCTGGAGTGCAGGGCCTCGTCGTCTCGCTGTCGCGCACCGAGCAGGCGAACGCTGCCACGGTTCGAGTGGGCCTGGACCTGTCCGGCATCGGGTTCGGTGGCGACTACGCCGAGCGGGCAAGGCTGGTATCGCTCCCGGCGTGTGCGCTCACCACGCCGGAGGTAGCCGACTGTCTCACCAGGACACCCGTTCCCTCGCACTACGACCCGCAGACGAGCCGGCTGGTCGTCGACGTCGATCTCCCGGCCGTGGAAGCGCTGCTGACGCAGCACGCTCAGGCGGAGTCGAAGTCGGCGGAACTCGCGCCAGCAGGCGCGTCCGCCGCCTCGGCGACCGCGCCGGCGCCGATGGTGCTGGCGACCGAGACCACTCCGTCAAGCGGCCTGGGCGACTACAGTGCGACATCCCTGACGCCGAGCCAGGCGTGGACGGCGGGTAGCTCTTCGGGCTCGTTCACCTACAACTACCCGATCCAGTCGCCGCCCACCCTGGGCGGCGCGGCCCCTCAGATCGCGCTCGGCTACGACTCCGCCTCGGTCGACGGCAGGACATCGTCGACCAACTCCCAGGCGTCGTGGATCGGCGACGGATGGGACCTCAGCGCGGGCTTCGTCGAGCGGTCCTACAAGTCGTGCAGCAAGGCCGGGATCGCCAACTCCGGCGACCAGTGCTGGGGCGGGGCCAACCTGACTCTCGCGCTGGGCGGACACTCGGGCGAGCTGGTGCCCAACGACGCCTCCTGCGTGGCCGGGAACGCCCAGGACGAGCAGTCCAAGTGCACCTGGCGGTTGAAGAACGACGACGGAACGCGGATCGAGTTCCTGACCGGCGCCACCAACGGCACCTGGAACGGCTCGTACCTCAAGGTCACCGACACCGCGGGTACCGTCTACTACTTCGGGTTGAACCACTTGCCGTCGGCAGCCGGAACGCCGACCACCACCGGCCCGGACAGCCGCTCCGCGTGGACGGTGCCGGTCTACTCGCCGTCCGCGGGCGGGAGCGGCAAGCCGGCCGACCCGTGCTACGACGCCGCGAAGGGCCAGGGCTCGTGGTGCCAGATGGCCTGGCGCTGGAACCTCGACTACGTCGTGGACGTCCGCGGGAACCTCACCACCTACAGGTACGCGCCCGAGAGCAACTGGTACGCGCGCGGCACCGGTACGGGCACCAACACCGAGTACACCCGTGGGGGGACACTCGAATCGATCGGCTACGGTCAGCTGCTCTCCGATCAGCTCGGTGCGAACGGTGGCTACCAGCCCGCTGCCAAGATCGATTTTGAGACGGGGGAGCGCTGCGACCTCGGGGCCACCGGCTGTGACCCGGGTCAGCGTGTCGCGTCGCACTGGCCGGACACACCGCTCGACAAGCAGTGCGTGCAGCAAGGCGTCTGCTCCAACCACGGTCCGAGCTACTGGTCGACCAAGTGGCTGAACGCCATCACCACGTCGGTCCGTTCCGGCGGGGTGTACCGTCCGGTGGACCGCTATGAACTGACCCACACGTACAAGGACTCGCGCAACGCCGACCCGGCCGAGAACACGCGGATCCCGTGGCTCCAGTCGGTCAAGCGCATCGGCAAGGACACCTTCAACGGACAGACCGAGCAGTCGCTCCCCGAGGTCACGTTCGCGGATCTGCTCCTGCCCAACCGGGTCGACGGCCTCGTCCCGGCCCGCTCGCGCTACTACCGTCCGCGCATACGGCTGATCACCACGGAGACGGGCGGCCGAATAGCCGTCGACTACCAGCGTGAGTCGTGCATGCGCACGACCGGCAAGATGCCGACGGCGGCCGACAGCAACGCGATGAGCTGCTACAACGTGAAGTGGTACGACTCGGGCGCGGGCAAGACGGTGGACGACTGGTTCCTCCGCTACCCGGTCGCCACCGTGACTGTGGACCCGAACTCCGACCTCACCGCCGGCTCGCTGGCCCAGGTGACCTCCTACGAGTACGGTCCGGCCGCGTGGCACCGCAACGACGGCGCCCTGGTCGACGACACCTACCGCACATGGGACCAGTTCCGCGGCTACGCCAAGGTGACCGCGGTGACCGGCTCAGGCCAGGACGGTCCGAGGGCCAAGACCTCGACCAGCTACTACCAGGGCATGAACGGCGACCTGAAGGCCGACACGACGGCCCGCTCGGTCACCGTCTCGGGCCCCACCAGTGGCGCCAAGACCGACGACGACTGGCTGTCGGGCCGGGTGTTGGAGAGCAACGTCTACGCCGACGCGGACGCCTCCACCCCCGAAACGTCGACCGTCAACACGAGCAGTGACCCCGTCGACCGGGCCACCCACAAGCGGACCGGCCTGCCCGACCTGGTCGCCTGGTACCCGGCTACCACCTCGACCAGTGTCACGACGGTCCGGACGACCACCGGCACCCGGACGAGCTCAACGGTGACCAAGACCGACAAGGACAACAACAACCGAGTCAAGTCCTCGCTGACCAGGGCCGACGGGACACCCGACATCTGCACCCGCACGGGCTACGCGGTCGGTGCCAACCCGCAGATGACCGGTCTGGTGTCGGAGGTCTTCACCGTCTCCGGCAGCAACGCCTGCGACGCGGCGGCCACCGCGGCCAACACCGTCTCCGGTACGCGCACGCTGTACGACGGCCTGGCCCACGGCAGCGCCGGCGCGAAGGGCGAGGCCACCGGCGCACAGGTGCTGGACCGCTACGACGGCGCGAACGCCCAGTGGGTCACCACGGGCGCCAGCACCTACGACGTCTACGGCCGCGCGGCCACCGTCACCGACCTGACCGCCACCGACACCGCCAACCCCGGTGGCGCCGTGGTGACCAGCTCGTACGGCTCGGCCAACCCGGGCGAGCTGCCGAACCGGACCGTGACCGGCACCCCCGCCCCGGCGGGCGCCCCGGACGCAGGCGCCCGGCGGGAGACCACGGTCACGCTCAACCCGGCCCGGGCCCTGCCGATCACCGCCACCGACCCCAACGGCCGGACGGCGACGCAGTCGTACGACGCGCTGGGCCGGCTGAAGGCGGTCTGGACCCCTGGCCGGGCAACGAGCGCCACGGCCAACCACACCTTCGACTACGCCGTGAACAGCACGTCGACGCCGTCGACGATCACCAGCCGCACACTGCGGGGCAACGAGACCTACGCGGTCTCGACCCAGATCATGGACGGCCTGGGCCGGGTGCTCCAGACCCAGACGGATCCGGCGATCTCCGCGTACCACGGCCGGTTGATCACGGACACCTTCTACGACTCGCAGGGCCGTGTGAACCGGGCCTTCGCGTCCCACTTCGACGACACGTCGGGCCCGAACACGGTCCGGTTCAACGCCGTGCCCGCGAAGGTGCCGGGTCAGACCTACACCGTCTTCGACGGACTGGGCCGACCGGTGAGCTCGCAGTTCATCGCCCTCGGCGTGCTGCAGAACACCACGACGACGTCCTACCCGGGCGCCGACCGGGTGGACGTGACACCTCCCACCGGCGCGACCGCCACCAGCACCGTCACGGACAGTCGCGGGCGCACGGCCGAGCTGTGGCAGTACCGGACGGCGAACGCGAACGGCAACCGGGCCGACGCGGACGTCACCGGCTACACCTACACCCCGGCCGGCCAGCCCGCGACCCGGGTCGACTCCGCCGGGAACACCTGGAGCTACGGCTACGACCAGCGCGGCCGTCAGATCCGCGCCGACGATCCGGACACCGGCGTGTCGACCCGGACCTACGACAGCACGGGCCGGCTCGCCACCACCACCGACGCGCGCAACCAGACGGTCGCCATCACCTACGACCTCCTGGGACGCAAGACCGGTACCTACAACGGCAGCGTCAGCCCGGCCAACCAGCTCACCGGCTACACCTACGACACCGTGGCCAAGGGCCATGTGGCCGCCGCGACCCGGTACGTCGGCGGTGCGGGTGGCAGCGCCTACACCAAGTCCGTCACTGAGATGGACACGGCGTACCACCCGACGAACACCGTGGTGTCGATCCCCGGGAGCGAGATCGGCAAGACGGGACAGGTGTCTTTCACCTACACGGCGCTCTACGACCCCATCACCGGTGCGCCGCTCCAGGACAGCAGGGCCGCGGCCGGTGACCTGGCCGAGGAGCGGATCACCTACAGCTACGAGTACTACGGGCTCCTGCACACCCTGTCCGGGGCGGGTGACCTCTACCTCCGTCAGGCAGACTGGGACGCCTACGGCCGCAACATCCGCTCGACGGTGAACCCGTGGGGCACCCAGATCGTCGCCACCAACACGTATGACGAGCCCACCGGGCGCGTCCTCACCCAGTACGTCGACAAGCAGACCGCGACCACCGGTACGGTCCAGAACACCACGTACGCCTACAACCAGGCCGGCCAGATCACCGCGATCCGGACCGTCCCGAACAACACCCCGTCCGCGACCGACCTCCAGTGCTTCACGTACGACTACCTCGGGCGGCTGAAGACGGCGTGGAGCGACACCGGCAGGCTGGAGCAGCCCACGCCCTCGCTCGCGGGCCAGGGGGCCTGCGCGAACGCGACGCCGACCAGCGGCGCCGTGGCGCCGGCGAAGACCACGGTCGGGGGCAGCGCCGCCTACTGGCAGGAGTACACCTACGACCTGACCGGCAACCGCACCAAGGTGGTGAACCGCGACCCCGCCGGTGACCCGGCCAAGGACCTCACGGTCACCCAGACCTCCCCCGCTCCGGGTACCCGCAACACGCCCACCACGGCGGCGGGAACCGGTGGCGGCACCGGCGGTCCGCACGCGTTGGCGAGCACGAGCAGCACGTACGGCTGGTCCGGGTGGGGTGCCGGCGGCAACCAGTACGACGCCGCCGGCAACACCACCCGGATCACCAACCCGGGTGGCAACAGGGAGCTGAAGGCGGGCTTCGTCCTGAAGTCGGGCGAGTCGGCGCGTTCCAACAGCGTCCAGCTCTCCATGCAGGCCGACGGCAACCTCGTCCTCACCTCGCTGCGCAGCGGCCAGGCGATCTGGTCGTCCAACACCCAGAATCACCCGGGCGCCCGGGCCACCATGCAGGACGACGGCAACTTCGTGGTCTACGACATCCAGGGTGCCGCGCTGTGGTCGACCCAGACCACGGCGGGTGCCGGCAGCGGCTACTTCGCGGTCGTCCAGGACGACGGCAAGTTCGTGGTCTACGCCCCGGGTTGGCAGTCCAAGTGGGGGACCCCGACCTGGAACGCCGCCGATTCGGCCAACGGCACGTCCATGACCTGGGATGTCGAGGGCAAGCTCGCCTCGCTCACCCAGGGCACCGCTACCACGACGTACGTCTACGACGCGGACGGCAACCAGTTGGTGCGCCGCAACCCCGGCAAGGTGACCGTCAACCTGGGTAGCGGTGACGAACTCACCTACGACACCAACAGCAAGGTCAGTACCGGCACCCGCTACTACGGCATCCCCGGTGGCATCACGCTGGTCCGCCAGGGCCCGACCAAGCTGTCCTACCAGTTCGCCGACCACCACGGCACCAACTCGCTGTCCATCGACCGCACCACCCTGGCCGAGTCCCGCCGCGCCACCGACCCCTTCGGAGCCCTCCGCGGCCCCGCCTCCCTGTCCACCCCGTGGGCCGGCGACAAGGGCTTCGTCAACGGCCTCAAGGACGACATCACCGGCTTCACCAACCTGGGCGCCCGCCAGTACCAGCCCAGCACGGGACGCTTCCTCAGCCCGGATCCGTTGCTGGTGACTCACGATCCGCAACAGTGGAACAGCTACGCCTACGGTCACAACGCCCCAGTCAACAGGGCGGACCCATCCGGACTTTACGATCCCGATATCCGGGCAGCGGTTCAGGCGGAGCAGAAGGAGCAGAAGAAGGCCGCCGCAGAGGCGGCAAGGAACTGCGGCGGCAATGGAGTCATGGGCCCTTTGGTATGTCCCGACGGGAGCAGCTGGGAGGATAACCGGCCAACGGAGACGCAGCTAAATGTCCTGAAGTATCGAATGAAGATGAAGGCACTGATTTCAGAAACCGGGGATAACTATTCAGATACGGAGGATCGCGCCTTCGGAAAGCATGAGGCAGGTCCGCATGACAGGAAGATTCGGCAGTGGATGTATCAAGTATCGAGCGGCTTGAGTCTTAAGGGGATGGCGCCAGGTGCGCCAAATTCTTACAATGTGGGATCAGAGCTCCTTCAGCACTGGCTGGGCGCTAGCGGAACGCCTTTCGAGCTTAATCCGGGAAGTATGATAAATGAGATTCCAAACTTCAGGAAGGATGTAAAGAAATATCTTACGGCGACATCTGGGCAGGATAGGTTCGACTCCGGATGGCATGTAACTCGTTCAGTCGAAACCGACGGGGAGTCTAGTATTGGATGGTTTTATGCATTGAATAATTTCCAGTGGAGAGTCACGGGTGAGAATCGGAAGTCCGGTGGCCCGAATTACAAGCTGGAGATCCAGAAGCGCTACGACTGGGGAACGCCTGGCGAGGGTCGCGACGATTTGCACAAGGGATGGATCTATATGACCCAGCCGGAGATAGCCCATCTCAATACTGTCGGCTTGGCGAAGGACTTTGACGTATTCGGCTCATCTATGATGCAGGGAGTTCCTGGATGAGGTCTGGTGTGAAGGCTCTTATCGCATGCGTCATGGGTGCGACTGTGCTGACTTTGGCGTCATGTGAGAATGGAGTCGATAGTTCTGGCAGTACTGCCCGCGATGTGCCATCGGCATCACCTGCAAGCGTCGATTCAATCATGGGAATCCCTAGTCGTGAGCTGCGAGAACAATATGGCGTGACTGTCCCTGTTGATGCGATCGACCCTTCCTATGGGCGTCGCAAGGAAGGTGGCGGCGGAGAACTTTGGGTGAAGTTTGGGATCGGGAAGGGCGATCTCAATGGTCTTCTTGCAAGCATGGGCACCGATGAGGAGAAGCTGCATTCTGGCCTGATCGCGTTCACCAGTACCGACCTTGAGCTCACGGGATGGTCCCTAGATCCTGCGCATTCAGTGAAAGGTGTACTGGTCCCGACAAAAGATGGCGGCATGAAGAGTCCGAGCCAGAAGATCACCATTGACTACTCCGACAGCAACACGGTCACGGTGTACATACTGGCAATGAAGCCGTAGCCCGGAGATATTAGGATTTTCGGCCGCCCGCCTCCTAGGGGGGCGGGCGGCCTCGGGCCCCGCGCGTTGTGATCAACGGACGGGGCGCGACCAGACGGGCGAGAAGATTGCCGCGGCCGGTATCGGGGCCTCGGAATCGCAGTTCAGGGATGCGGTCCCGGACGAGGGCAGGAAGTACTTGGCTCGGATGTCTATGCCCGCCCCAAGGACTTCGAGTAGGGCGAATCGAAGCAGAGGTGCTGGATGTTGGCGTTCCCGGGGCTGTGTCGGGTTCGCGTTCGGGGAGGGCTCCGTGCGGTGGCCGTCTCGTCGGTGGCCGTTCTGCCGATCGTGCTGTCGTGTACGGCGGCCAAGGAGGAGCGGAAGGCGCCCGTCACCGGAACCTGGAAGTCGAGTATCGGTACGATCCAACTCCTGGAGGGCGGCACGCTCGGGGAGGTGAGCCTGATTCCAGCCGCGTGCAACGGAAAGGCATCGCCCACCGCAGTTTCATTCACCGGTACCTGGCGTCATGAAACGCTCTCCGATGCCGGGCCCGGAGCCTACATCACGCTTTCATCCTCTGATGGCGCCCTGACGTGCAAGCGGTTCTTCGTCCACTACAAAGAGAATGGTCGGGAAGTTCTGCAGTTGACAGCCACTGAAGCGGGTAGCGATCCTTTCGTGCGACAGTAGGTCGGGCCCGGCACTGGCGGCCGGCGGATTGGATCCGATGTGAGGAGCGCCCCGTCCGGGAAATCGGGCGGGGCGCTCATGTTCTGGGGGCGGAATATGATGGGAAGGTATTCTCGCTTGTGCCGGGCCGATTCCGGACAAGCTGGTGTCAAGGGGTGGAATAGGAGCGTCAATCTGTTTCGACGACGTGGCGGGAGGGGGGTCAGGGCTGGTCGACGGGGGCCAGGGCGGCGGTGATCACGCGGTTGAGTGAGCGGTCGAAGACCGCGTCGGGGTCGGCGGGTGGGCCCCCGGTGGTGGCGAATGCGGCGGCCAGGTGCGGGTACTGGCCGCTCATCGCGGCGCGGCCGAGGTAACCGGCCAGTTCCGCCTGCCACTTGGCGCCGGCCGCCGCCGTGCGCTCGTACTGGGCGTACTGGCAGACGAAGCCGTTGAGCAGGGCGAGCGCCTCCAGCCGGGTGGCGCCGTCCAGGCCGCTGGGTTCGGTGACGGCGAGGAAGTGGTCGGTGTAGCGCAGGGCGTTGGGGCCGAGGCCCGGGCGCGCGATCACCAGGCCCGCGACCCAGGGGTGGCGGCGCAGCGCGGCGAGCTGCTCGTGCGCGAGCCGGCGCAGGTCGGTGCGGCAGTCGCCGGTCGGGGCGAGGGCGGTGTAGTCGTACTCGCCCGCGACGGCGTCGAGCATGAGGTCGAGCAGGTGCTCCTTCTTCGGCACGTAGTTGTAGAGCGACATGGTGCCCGCGCCGAGCGCCGCGGCGACCCGGCGCATGGAGACCGCGTCCAGCCCCTCCGCGTCGGCGACGGCGATGGCGGCGGCAGCGATCGACGTCCGGCTGTGGGCCGGCCGGGGGCCGCGGCCGGTGCGCTCCGGGCGCAGCCAGATCAGCTCGGGCACCTCGCCGGGCTGCGGGGCGGGGGCGGCGGAGCTGCTGTTCGGGGGATTGCTGGACGGCACTGGTTGATCACCTCGGTTCCCCATCTTAGATACGTACGGCGTACGTAGTACGATGCGCGTGCAGGTTCTTCTACGTACGCTGTACCTAGTGAGGGGAGTGGGCAGAGCCATGTCCGACACCGTCTGGAACCACGCCGCCGTCGAGATGGCCGGGGTGGAGAAACACTTCGGCGCCACCCGCGCGCTGCGCGGGCTCGACCTGACCGTCCCGGCCGGCGCCGTCTGCGGCCTGCTCGGCCCCAACGGCGCCGGCAAGACCACCGCCGTCCGCGTCCTCTCGACCCTCGTCGCCCCCGACCGCGGCACCGCCCGGGTGGCCGGCCACGACGTGGTCCGCGAGCCGGACGCCGTGCGCCGCAGCATCGGCCTGGCCGGCCAGCACGCCGCCGTCGACGAGGGCCTCACCGGCCGCGACAACCTGCACCTCTTCGGCCGGCTGCACCACCTCGGCGCCCGCGGCGCCCGGGCCCGCGCCGGGGACCTCCTCGACCGCTTCGGGCTCGCCGAGGCCGCGGACCGCCTGGTCCGCACCTACTCCGGCGGCACGCGCCGGCGCCTCGACCTGGTCGCCAGCCTGGTCACCGCCCCGCCGGTGCTCTTCCTCGACGAGCCCACCACCGGCCTGGACCCGCGCAGCCGTCAGCAGATCTGGGACGCGGTGCGGGAGCTGGCGGCCGACGGCACCACCGTGCTGCTCACCACCCAGTACCTGGAGGAGGCCGACCGGCTGGCCGACACCGTCGTGGTCGTCGACCACGGCGCCGCCATCGCCACCGGCCCGCCACAGCGGCTCAAGGCGTCGATCGGCACCCGGGTCTCGGTCACCCTCGCCGACGCCGCCCAACTCGGCCAGGCCGCCGTGGTGCTGGCCGCGCTCGCCGGGACGGGCGACGTGGTGGTGGACCAGGACGAGCGGACCGTCGAGGTGGTCTCCCGGCCCGGGGTGGAGGTGCTGCTGCCCAGGCTGGTCCGGGAGCTGGACGCGGTGGGGGTGGTCGCCCGGGACGCCGCGCTGCGGCCGCCGTCGCTGGACGACGTCTTCCTCGCGCTCACCGGGCGCGGGAGCGACGCCGACGCCCGGGGGAGGGCCGCCTGATGTCCGTACCCGCGCGCCTGGTCGCCGACAGCTGGTCCTCGATGCTCCGCGTCCTGCTCGCCTACCGCCGCTCGCCCGGGCTGCTGGCCGTCTCGCTGGGCGTGCCCGTGGTGATGGTGGTGGTGTTCGGCTACGTGTTCGGCAGCGCCATCACCGTCCCCGGCGCGTCCGGTGGGCCCGGCGCCTCCGGCGGATCCGGCGCGTCCGGCGGCTACCGGGAGTTCCTGATGCCCGGCCTGTTCGCCATGGTCGCGGTCAACGGCATCATGCCCACCATGGTCGGCGCCGCCCGCGACGTCGGGCGCGGCGTCACCGACCGGCTCCGCGCGATGCCGGTCTCCCGCACCGGCCTGCTGCTCGGCCAGACCCTCGCCGACCTGCTGGTCAGCGTGGTGGTGCTGGCGCTGCTGGCGGGGGTCGGGCTCGCCGTCGGCTGGCGGATCCGCGGCGGAGCGGCCGACGCGGCGGCGGCGTTCGGCCTGCTGCTGCTCTTCCGGTTCGCCATGACCTGGGTCGGCCTGCTGCTCGGCCTGGCCGTCGGCAAGGAGGACGCGGCCGGACAACTGGCGGTCGCCGTCTTCCCGTTGGCGATGGTCACCAACGCGTACGTGCCCACCGGCGGCATGCCCGGCTGGCTCGCCGCGGTGGCCGACTGGAACCCGATGAGCGCCGTCGTCCAGGCCGGACGCGAGCTGTTCGGCAACCCGTCCGCCCCGGCCACCGCCTGGCCGACGCAGCACGCCGGCCCGGTCTCCCTGGCCTGGTGCGCGCTTCTGCTGCTGCTCTGCGGGCCGCTCGCGGTACGGAAGTTCGCCACGCACGGCACCCGCGGGCGCTGACCCTGCGCAGCTGGACGGCACCCGCGGGCGCTGACCCTGCGCAGCTGGACGGCACCCGCGGGCGCTGACGCCCCGGACCTGGACGGCACCCGCGGGCACCGACCCTGCGGACCTGGACGACCCGCGTCCCACGGGGCGGAATGTGCTGGACAGCACGGCCGGTGCGGCTCAGGGTGGGCGGCATGGAGTTCACCCACCTCGGCCGCACCGGCCTCACCGTCTCCCGACTCTGCCTGGGCACCATGAACTTCGGCCCGCACACCGAGGAGTCCGACGCCCACCTGATCATGGACCGAGCCCACGAACAGGGCATCAACTTCTTCGACACCTCGAACAGTTACGGCCGTGACCTCGAAGGCAACCACAAGGGACGCACCGAGGAGATCATCGGCCGCTGGTTCGCCAAGGGCGACGGCCGCCGCGAGCGCACCGTGCTCGCCACCAAGGCCTACGCCCCGATGGGGGACTGGCCGAACGAGGGCCGGCTCTCCGCCCTCGCCATCCGGCGCGCCGTCGAGGCCAGCCTGCGCCGCCTCGGCACCGACCACATCGACCTCTACCAGATGCACCACATCGACCGGGACACGCCCTGGGAGGAGATCTGGCAGGCGATGGAGGTCCTGGTCGCCCAGGGCAAGATCATCTACGTCGGCTCCAGCAACTTCGCCGGCTGGCACCTCGCCCAGGCCCAGGAGGCGGCCCGCAGCCGGAACTTCCTCGGCCTGGTCAGCGAGCAGTCCCTCTACAACCTGCTCGACCGCACCATCGAGCTGGAGGTGATCCCCGCCGTCGAGCACTACGGGCTCGGCCTGCTGCCGTGGTCCCCGCTGCGCAGCGGCGTCCTCGGCGGTGCCCTGCGCAAGGAGCGCGAAGGCGCCCGCGTCCGTGGCGCGCTCCCGCACGCCGGCGAGATCCTGGAGGCCAACCGGCCGCGCATCCAGGCCTACGAGGACCTCGCCGCCGAGATCGGCGTGGACCCCGCGGACCTCGCGCTCGCCTGGCTGCTCTCCCGCCCCGCCGTGACCGCCCCGATCGTCGGCCCGCGTACCCCCGCCCACCTGGACGCCGCCGTCCGCACGCTCGACATCAAGCTTGACGACGAGGTCCTCGCCCGCCTCGACACCCTCTTCCCGGGCCGCCGCCCGGCCCCGGAGGACTACGCCTGGTAGACCGCTCCGGTGGTGGACCGCTCCGGCCGAGCCCCGCGCCCTCGCCTGTTCCCCGGCGGGCGCGGGGCCGGACGTGCCCCGTCGGGGCCCGGAAACGACAACGGCAACGAGGAGTTCCCACTCGTTGCCACTCTCAACGTATAGCGGACGGGGGGCCTTGCCGCAAGGGGGTGGGGGTGGCGCAGAATGACCGGCCTGGAACGGGAGTGGGCGAAAACCACGGATCAGTGCTGGTTCGCCGGTCTTCTCCCCTGCCGGTGAGTGTCGGGGAACAGCGGGACGGGGCGTTCGGTGATGGATGTGATCGTGGTCGGCGGCGGGCCGACCGGGCTGATGCTGGCGTGCGAGCTGCGCCTGCACGGGGTCGGCGTGGCCGTGCTGGAACGCCGGGCGGAGCGGTCGAAGGAGTCGCGCGGGCGGGGGTTGCACGCCCGCAGCGTGGAGGTCATGGACCAGCGGGGGCTGCTGGAGCGGTTCCTCGCGGTGAGCGAGAAGTTCCGGGTGGGCGGGCTGTTCGGCGGCGTCATGGCGCCCTGGCCGGACAGCCTGGACACCGCCCACCCCTACGGCCTGGCCACCCCGCAGGAGGTCACCGAGCGGCTGCTGGAGGAGCGCGCCCTCGAACTCGGGGCGGTGATCAGGCGCGGGTGCGAGGTCACCGGCCTGGACCAGGACGCGGACGGCGTGGGCGTCGAACTGGCGGACGGCGCCCGGCTGCGCTCGCGCTACCTGGTCGGCTGCGACGGCGGGCGCAGCACGGTCCGCAAGGCGCTCGGCGTGGGCTTCCCCGGTGAGCCCTCCACGGTCGAGACGCTGATCGGCGACCTGGAGCTGACCGGGGACCCGGCGGAGGTGGCCGCCGTGGTGGCGCGGGTGCGCCGGACCGAGCCGCGGTTCGGCGTGGCCCCCGACGTGGACGGCCGGCCGGGGGTCGCCCGGATGATCGTGCCGGCGGCGGGCGTCGCCGAGGACCGGGCGACGCCGCCGACGCTGGAGGAGTTCAAGGAGCGGCTGCGGGCCGTCGCGGGCACCGACTTCGGCGCCCACACCCCGCACTGGCTCTCCCGGTTCGGCGACGCCACCCGGCAGGCCGAGCGCTACCGGGTCGGCCGGGTGCTGCTGGCCGGGGACGCCGCGCACATCCACCCGCCGACCGGCGGGCAGGGCCTCAACCTCGGTGTGCAGGACGCGTTCAACCTCGGCTGGAAGCTCGCCGCCGAGGTCGCGGGCTGGGCGCCCGAGGGCCTGCTGGACAGCTACCACACCGAGCGCCACCCGGTCGGCGCCCGCGTGCTGACGAACACCCGCGCGCAGATGACGCTGCTCGGCGCCGAGCCGGGGCCGACCGCGCTGCGGGAGCTGTTCACCCGGCTGATGGAGGTCGAGGAGGTCAACCGCTACGTCACCGGCATGATCACCGCGGTCGACGTCCGTTACGACGTCGGTGGCGAACTCCAGGACGGTGGCCATGAGTTGCTCGGCCGGCGGCTGCGCGACGTGCCGCTGTCGCGGGGCCGCCGGCTCTACGCGCTGATGCACGGCGGCCGCGGGCTGCTGCTCGACCGCACCGGCGGCCGGCTCACGGTGGACGGCTGGGCGGACCGCGTCGACCACGTCGACGGCGAGGGCGCCGAGGTGGACGCGCCCGCGGTGCTGCTGCGCCCGGACGGGCATGTGGTCTGGGCCGGGGACGGGCAGCGCGAGCTGGAGGCCGCGTTGACCAGGTGGTGGGGAACTCCGGTGCGGGGTTCGGGAGAAGGGCGCTGACCGAGCCGGTGGCGGCCGAAGAGTGGACGCCGCTCCTGGAACCGGCGGGCGCCGGGGCGGAGCGGGGCAGCGCACCACCCTCCGCCGTGCCGCGGCACCTGCTGGACCTCCCGGCGGTGTGATAGCACTGCCCGCATGACGGAGAGGCCCGCGGAGCGCGGGAGCTACCACCACGGCGCGCTGCCCGAGGCGCTGGTCGCCGCGGCGTTCGAGCTGCTGGACGAGCGGGGGCAGGAGAAGGTCACCATGCGGGAGGTGGCCCGGCGGGCGGGCGTGTCGCCGGGGGCGCCCTTCCGGCACTTCGCGGACCGGCGGGCGCTGCTGACGGCGGTGGCGGACCGGGTGCTGGCGGACTACGAGCAGTGGCAGCGCGCGCAGACGGCGGCCGCCACGGGGGAGGGCGCCACGGGCGAGGGCGACCAGCGGGCGGTGCTGCGCGCGCTCGGGCTCGGGTTCGTCCGGTACGCGATCCGCCACCCGCACCGCTTCGAGCTGGTGCGGTCCCGGGTGTTCGCGCCGGCCCCGCAGCCGGAGCTGCTGGAGCGGCTGTCGGGGATCGACCGCGCCTACACCGAGGTGATCGTCGCGGACCAGGCGGCCGGGCTGCTGCGGCCGGGCGACCCGGCGGTGGTGGGGCTCGCCGGGCAGGCGCTGGTGTACGGGCTCGCGCAGATGATCGTGGACGGGTACCTGCCGGTCGAGAAGGCGGAGCAGGTGGTCGGGCAGGTGCTCGACACCTTCGGCCGGGGAATCGCCAACACCCGTTGAAAGAACGGCACTTCGCGTGCGCGGAGGGTTGACCGGGTCGGTCCGCGCTGATGTAATCGCCGATTACATCGGCCTCTACCCGCGAGTAGCGAAAGTGGCGGAATGGCCGGAAGAGCCGACAGGCTGGGGGTAGACGTGTTCGCGAAACCGATACCGGGCCTCACCACCGCGGCCGCCACCGGGGATACCGTCGTGCTGCTCATCGGCATGCGGGTCAACCGGTTCTGGGCCGTCCACCAGTGGGCGCCGGTGATGCTGGCGATGTTCCGGATGCTCCACGAACTGGGCCGGGAGCCCGAGCGCGGCCTGCGCGGGAAGCTCATGCTGACCGCCTCGCCGCGCACCTACTACGTCGTCCAGTACTGGGAGTCCAAGGAGAAGCTGTACCGGTACGCGGCCGCGCCGGACGCCTTCCACCACCAGGTGTGGAAGCTCGTCAACAAGAAGATCAAGGACGGCCGCCTGCGTGGGCGGGTGGGCCTCTGGCACGAGGCCTACGTCGTGCCGGAGGGCTCCTACGAGTGCATCTACTTCGACATGCCGCCGTTCGGCCTCGCGGGCGCGACCGGCGTGCTCCCGGTGGAGGGCCGCGGACGGACCGCCAGGCAGCGCTTCGCCTACCGCTCGGACCCGGAAGGGGCGGGCGAGTAGACGTCCGGCCGCCGTCCTCCCCCCGAGAGGGGCGAGGACGGCGGCCGGACCACGGGGGCCTTGGGGCGGCCGGATGCCTCAGCCGACGGGCACGCGGGCGACGAGGGCCCGCGCGCGCTGCTCCCAGGCCTCGAACTGCCGCGCCGTCCCGGTCAGCAGCTCGACGGCCGCGATGATGTCACCGCACGGCTCCTTCAGCTGCCGGGACATGGCGATCATCATCTGGAGGAGGGTGCGGAAGAGCTGGAGGGTCTCGGCGCCGCCGCGGGTCTCCACCGCCATGTCGATGATCTGGGTCAGAAACGCACGGTCCTGGCCCTGCCAGAGGGTGGGGGGCGCCGTCTCGAAGAGGTCGAGCGCGGCGTGGACGGCCGCGTCGATGTCGTTCATCCGGCCGGCGAACCGGCCGGCGTGAACCTTGAGTTCGGCGGCCGGCCGGGTGAGCTCCCGCGAGAGCCGGAGGGTGACCGCGAGCTGGACGCGCGCGGCGCCGCCGCGCTGGAGTTCGGGGAAGAACTCCTGGAAGAGCGCGGCGACGGCGCTGATGTGCACGGTCATCGCGGTGATGTCCTCGGACATCGCGGCCATCCCCTCCTCGACGTCGGCGAACCGTTCCATGAGCCCCACGGGGTCGCCGCCCCCGGCGCGGGGCGTCGGCTCCCCGTCTCCGTCCGTCCCGTCGTCGGCCGAGCCGAGGCCGAACAGGATCCGCGCCGGCGCCAGCGGCGTGAATCCGTTGTCCAGGGTGCGGGTGAGCACCTCCGCCAGCTGCCTGCGGGCGCCGGCCAGGCCGTTGGGCGTGCGCTTGAACAGGATCGTCCGCACCGCGGCGATGTCGAACGGGAGCTGGCCGTGCTCGGAGATGTGGATGACGGCGCGGCCGGTGAGGTGGCGCAGCGCCAACTCGTAGGTGACGTTGGGGTTGGCCCCGGTGAGGTCGGCGATCACGACCTCGGCCTCGAGCAGGTGCCGGAAGATCTGTTCGCTGATCTCGCCGGACTGGGTGATCTGGTCGGCCCGGACGGGTTCGATCCCCAGGGACTCGCAGGCGGGCTGGATGATCTCCTCGAAGGTCTCCATCGCCTGGTCGTAGGACTGCCGCGCGGGGGTGTCGTGGTCGGCCAGGCCGTCTCCGATCGGGCCGATCACGAAACACGTCCGCGGCTGCGACGGGCCGCCGCCGCCCGGGCCGGTCACCCCGGCCGGGGTGGGCAGGTGGGCGAAGGCCGGAACGTGCGCGGCGGCCGGCGTGCGCGTGGTCATGCGAGGTCCTCCGGGGCGTAGAGGTCGAGGGTGAGCGGTTCGTGCTCGGCGCGGGCGGCGTACTCCGTGCCCGTGGTCAGGTCGACGGCGTAGACGGGCCGCTCCTCGATGCCGAGGGCGCGGAGCATGGCGGCGGTCGGCACTCGGAACTGCCGGCCGACCCGCAGCACCGGGCAGGGAAAGGCATCGCCGGCGATCAGCCGGTAGGCGGTGCCGGGGCAGATGCCGAACGCACGGGCGGCGGTGCGGAGGTCGACCGAGAGCGGCAGGTCGAAGGCCTCGGCGAAGCTCAGTCCGCGGTCCGTCCCCCGGCTCACCTGGCAGCTCCGGCGGGGCGCAGGGAGAGCGTGCCGATCCGGCGTCCGCGCAGCGGGCGGCGCGCCCGGTACAGGACGTCCTGGAGCCCGAGCCGCCCGGCGAGGGCGCCCAGCCGCACACCCTCGACGCTTTCGCGCGACACCGTGAACCGGAGCTGCGCGGCGAGGCCGTCCGGGTGGGCCGGTGGATCGATGGAGAGCTCCCAGTCCCGCTCGTCGACATCGGGGGCGGCCGCGTCGGGCCCGTCCGCCACGGCCGCGCCGTTCCTGTGCCGGAGCGCCGCGATGAGGGCGACGTCGGCCACGCTGCGCTCGGCGGCGCCGCGGCGGGCGAGCGCCCAGACCCTCCGGACGGCCGCCCGCACCAGGAGGTCGTCGACGTCCGGCTGGTCGGGCTCCACCGACCCCAGCTGTTCCAACAGGGCGAGCACCGCCTCCGACTCGGCGTCCGCACGGTCGAGGCGGAACGCCAGGGACGTGCGCCACACCGTCGACCGCAGCCGAGGCAGGGCGAACCAGACCGGGACGAGCCGCCAGTCGGATTCCCGCTGCGCGAGTCCGACGGCGTGCTGCCAGACCTCCCGGCGGACGGCCTGGCCGAGCCCGGGGACGTAGAGGAGGTCGCGTGCGGCCCCGAGCGGGTACGCGGCGCCGTCGCCGAGGACCACGCCGCCGGGGTGGGGCGCGGACGGCCCCGTCATCCGCTGGTGCACGAGCGCGAACGCGCCGGCGGGTCGGCACGTGCTCAGTTCCATGGTTCGGTACCTCCGGTGACGTGGTGGGAGCCGGGTTGGTCCGGCGGTGGGCCGATCAGCGCGCGCCAGCTGCCGCGCAGGGTGGTGGTGAGGTCGTTCAGCGCCCGGTTGAGCGCGTGCCAGCCGGTGGCCGGCGCCGGGGCGGCGCCGGCCGAGGCGTGGAAGTGGAGGTGGATGACGCCGTTGTTGATCTGGACGGCCGCGCCCTGCTGGACGTACTGGGAGAAGCCGTCCCGGCCGGGGGGAGGGTTCACCGGCGGCCCGGCCCCCTGCCGTCGGGGGCCCCGGAGGGCGTCGTGAACGACAGGCTGAGGTCGCCGCTGAACCCGCCGGCCACCACGACGCCCTGGCCGGCGTACTGGTGGAGGCCCGGCCCGGACCGCGCGCCGTCGACCGCGGGGAGCGCGAGGGGCGCGGCACGGTCGGGGACACCGCCGTCGGGGACGTCCGCCGCCGGGTCGTCGAGCAGGTCGCCCGGCGGCGAGGGGACGTAGATCCAGGCACGCTGGGCGAACCCTTTGGAGTCCACCGTGGCGACCACCGACCGGAAGCGCTCGGGGGACAGCTCGGTGTGCTCGGCGAGGACGAAGTCCCGGTAGACGGTGTCGGAGACGATGGCCACCACGTTGGTGGTCCGCCTACTGGCCCGGGCCAGCAGCCGCTTGAGCTCGGCCGCGTCGAGCAGCCGGTGCGCCTCGTTCCGGGCGGGCCCGTTGCCCGCGCCGGGCCCGGTGCCCAGCAGCAGCGGCCCGAGAGCGAGGGCGACCCGCAGTCGCAGCGCCGGCCCGTCCGGGGTGGCGTTGTGCCGGGCGAGGTCCCGCTCCAGTGCGTCGAGGAAGGAGTCCACCAGCTGTGGGACGTAGCCCGTCGCGCACCCGAACACGAGACCGTCGCCGGTGTCGCGCGGGAACAGCTTGGCGTCGCGCACGGCGTCGAGCCCGGCCGCGGTGAGCGCCCGGTCGACCGCCGGGCCGATCGCTGCACTGGCGTCGGCCAGCCGCGCGCCCGGCAGCCGGGTGAAGCCCTCCTGGTCGACGGCCACCACGGCGATGTACTCGGGCAGGAGCCGGCTCGGGAGGGAGCCGGGGTCGGGGGACATGGGCATTGAGCCTCCTGGGATTTCCGGGGACGGGGGAACGGGCGGGTTCGGGCCGTTCGGCGGGCCGGGCGGTGGCCTGCGGGCCGACCCGCACCAGGAAGTCTGCGGATCCGGCGGAGGAGGGTTTTGTCGGATCGGCAAAACCCTTCGGGGAATGCGTGCTAGGTGCGCGCGAGAAGTGGAAGAGAATTCCCCGGGTCCGTTTCCGGGGCGCCCTCGGGGAGCGGCTTCCCGCACCACCGGCAACACGGGTGATGTTCCGTCACGGCTGGTGGAAGGCCAGGTGGAGGGCGCGGGAGGCTAGCAGACGGAAGGGGATCGCGCCGCGACTCGGCGGAATTCGACAGCGGCGCTCGCGTGATTCCTAGCCTGTGCCCATGAGGACAGAAGGACTGGCCGGCGCGCCCTTCGGGCCCGGCCGCAGCTTGCTCGAACTTTCCGGTGCCGGATTCTGGAGGGAACTCATCCGGCGGTGGACGGTGAGGAGGAAACTCAAGGGCGAAGCGCTGTTTCACCAGGGTGGGCCCTCGGACGGCGTGATGGTCTGCGTCGACGGAGTGGTCAGGCTCGAACGGTGGCGGGGCGGTGCCGAGGAAGGCGGGAGCGCCGTCACGTTTGCCTTCCGCAGTCTCGGGGACCTGTTCGGGGAGACCGGGGTCCTCAGCGGAGCCCCGCGGTCGGCGAGTGCCTGGGCCCACACCGACTGCCGCGTCGCCGTGGCGGGCCCCGAGCTGTTCCGGGAGTTCTTCCGGGCGCACCGGCGGGAGTGGACCGTGCTGCAGTACGCGTTGGAGCGCGATCGCGGGACGGAGCTGGTCCAGGGGTTCGGCGACCCCGTCGTCCGGCTGGCGGCGCTGCTGGTCCCGTTCGTCCGCGCGCAGTACCGGTCCTCGATCGGCGCGGCGGCATCAGTGCTCGACATCCCGGTGACCCGGCAACGGATCGCGGAGGGTCTGCGGCTGGGCCGCACGGAGACCGAACGCCTGCTCGCGCACTTCCCCTACGGTGAGGTCCTCCGGCACCGCAACGGGCGGATCAGGGTCAGGCCCGCCGAGATGCTGCGGTTCGCCGGCCGGCTCGGCATCTGAGGACCTCGCGGTTCGACTATCTCACCAGTGTGATGAGCAGGGCCGATATCCACAAACAGAAGACGTGGTGGGCCTGGTCGACGGCGTAGCGGCCCTGCGGGTTCTTCGCGAACTCGGCGCTGCCCGTGCGGACCATCCAGGCCCGCACGGGCCAGCGCCGGTCCCAGAAGCCGTGGCTGACGGCCGAGAACACGAGACCGGCCGCGACTCCCGGCCAGCCCACCGGAAGGTCGAGTAACGCGGCCGTCAGGACCAGCATCCCGCCCATGACCAGGTGGTAGACGGCGAGATGGGCCAGCAGGGCACGCCAGGACTCGGCCGTGGAGGGACCGTCGGCGGCGGGGTCCGGCCGCCCCTTCGCGGCCGCCCACTTGTCGGTCTGCCAGCAGTGGTCCGCCCAGACGTGGGACACGAACAGGACGGCGAAGGTGGCGGCGAAGACCGCGGCGGGAGGGACGGGGCCGGCGTCGGCGCTGGTGATGATCACGAAACCTCCGGAGGGGGTCGGTGCGCTGGGCGGCGGAGAACGACAACGGCACGCCGCCCCCGGCAGGAGTTCTGCGGGGGCGGCGTGCCGTCGGGAGGGGATCAGGCGGTGGTGGTCGCGGGCAGGCCGATCGGGTTGATCGGGGGCAGGGCGGTACGACAGAGGGCCGAGATCGGCTTGAGGGCGGCGGCGAGGCGGTCGAGGTCGGCGCGCGGGTGGCGCTCCCAGACGCGGGCGGCGGCGAGGTCGGTGGCCGCCTCCAGGGACTGGTGGCGGATCCGCCCGCACTCGGTGATGGTCCCGCGCTCGGTGAGCCAGCCGCGCTCGGCCAGCCGGGCGGCGGCCGCGTCCCACTCCTCGTCCGTCCAGCCGCGCATCGGCTGCAGGGCCTCGCGCCGCACGTCCAGGGCGCAGCGGACCACCAGAGCCTCGCAGCCGTCCAGGCCCGCCGAGACCAGGGCGGCGATGTGGCCGTCGCCGCGGTGCTCGCGCATCACGGTGGCGGCCTGCCAGAGGCGGCCGTACGGGCCGGACGGGCGGGGGAGGGCCGCGTTGGCGGCGGCCAGGACCCGGCCCGCGCAGTCCAGCCGGGTGACGGCGTCCTCCAGGAGGTCGGCCGCCAGTTCGACCTGTGCCCGGTCGACGTGCTCCAGCAGCCGCTCCAGCGCCGCCGAGGCGCCGGCGGCCCGGGCGGCGAGCGCCGTCTCCGGGTCGGCCAGCTTCCAGATCGCCGGCAGGGCGCGCTCGATCGGGGCGGGTGCGAAGTTGAAGAAGGCGGCGATCACCGGCGGCGCGTCCACCGCGCCGAGCGGGGCGGCGCGTCCGGCGAAGTAGCTGCGCGCGACGCCGCGCAGGCCCACCTCCTCGAACGCCCCGAGACCCTCCGGGGTGAAGTAGGTGACGGCGTGCACGGGTTCGAAGAGCCACCACAGAGCGCGGGCGGGATGGACGAGATCGGCCAAGGGAGGACCTTCCTCGGTGAGGGGCGGGCGCGCCGTACGGGTGTTCCGTACAGGCTGATGACCACGGCGGCGGTCACGATAACCCTGCCCGGGGTGTGATGACGGTCACGGGGAGGTCTCGGTGGTGACGCGCGGCCGACGGCGCACGAGATGATGGCCGGGGTGCGCGCCCCGCGCGTCCGCTCCCTCGGCACGATGGCGCGAAGCAAGAAGCAAGAAGCACGAAGCACGAAGGCAGAAGAGGTAACAGGCCCCATGGCGCAGATCAACCCCAGCATCCTGTCCGCGGACTTCGCCCGGCTCGCCCAGGAGGCCGAGGCCGTGCGGGGCTCGGACTGGCTGCACGTCGACGTGATGGACAACCACTTCGTGCCGAACCTGACCCTCGGCGTGCCGGTCGTCGAGTCGCTGGCCCGGGCCACCGACATCCCGCTCGACTGCCACCTGATGATCGAGGACCCGGACCGCTGGGCCCCCCAGTACGTCGAGGCGGGCGCCGGCTCGGTGACCTTCCACGTGGAGGCCGCCGCCGCGCCCGTCCGGCTCGCCCGCGAGATCCGGGCCAAGGGCGCCCGCGCCTCGATGGCGCTCAAGCCGGCCACGCCGATCGAGCCCTACGAGGACCTGCTGCCCGAGCTGGACATGCTGCTGATCATGACCGTCGAGCCGGGCTTCGGCGGCCAGGCGTTCCTGGACATCATGCTGCCGAAGATCCGCCGGACCAGGCAGCTGATCGCCAAGCACGGGCTGGAGCTGTGGCTGCAGGTCGACGGCGGCGTCTCGGCGAGCACCATCGAGCGCTGCGCCGAGGCGGGCGCGGACGTCTTCGTCGCCGGTTCGGCCGTGTACGGCGCCGAGGACCCGGCCCGGGCGGTCGCCGGGCTGCGCGCGCTCGCCGAGGGCGCGACCGCCGACGCCTGGTGGGCCTGCGGGCACTGAGCCCGCGCGGGACGCGGCCGGGGACCAGGGCGGGACCCGGCCGGGCGGTTCCGGGTGGAGGATCGCCGCGCCCCGGAGGAGGATCGTTGCGACGACCCCCTCCGGCCGCGGGATCCGGGTCCCGCGACCTTCCCCGGCCCGACGCGCACGGCGGTGACCGCCCCATGAGCAACCTCGACGTCAAGCCCGCCCCGACCACCTGCGGCGGCGAGCCCGGCACCGGCCCGGTCCGGGACCTGCTGCCGGCCCGTCAGGTGCGGCTGGGGGAGAGCACGGTGGTGCGCCGCCTGCTGCCCAGCCTCGGCCGGCGGATGGTGGGCGCGTGGTGCTTCGTGGACCATTACGGTCCGGACGACATCGCGGACGAGCCGGGCATGCAGGTGCCCCCGCACCCGCACATGGGTCTGCAGACGGTCAGCTGGCTGCACGCCGGCGAGGTGCTGCACCGTGACAGCCTGGGCAGCCTGCGGACGGTGCGCCCGCGCGAGCTGGGCCTGATGACCTCCGGCCGGGCGATCTCCCACAGCGAGGAGTCCCCCCGCCCGCACGCCCGCTTCCTGCACGGCGCCCAGCTCTGGGTCGCCCTCCCGGACGCCCACCGCCACCGCGAGCCCGCCTTCGAGCACCACGCCGAGCTGCCCACCGTCACCGCCCCGGGCCTGCACGCCACCGTCATCCTCGGCACCCTCGACGGCGCCACCTCCCCGGGCACCACCCACACCCCCCTCGTCGGCGCCGACCTCACCCTCACCGCCGGCACCGGCCTGCGCCTGCCCCTCGACCCCGACTTCGAGTACGCCGTCCTCGCCATGTCCGGCACCACCGACGTCGACGGCGTCCGCCTCGGCCCCGGCTCCATGCTCTACCTCGGCACCGGCCGCCGCGAACTCCCCCTCCACGCCCCCACCGACGCCGCCTTCCTCCTCCTCGGCGGCGAACCCTTCGCCGAGAAGCTCGTCATGTGGTGGAACTTCATCGGCCGCACCTACGACGAAATCCTCCAGGCCCGCACCGACTGGGAAACCGGCACCCGCTTCGGCGAGGTCCACGGCTACGACGGGGCCCGGCTGCGGGCTCCGGAGCTTCCCGACATCCCCCTGAAGGCCCGAGGACGGGTGCGCTGACGCGGGAGGACGCTGCGAGGACGGCTGCTGCCTCCTCGGCCGCTCCCGTGCTGCCGTGACCGGGGGAGGCCGGAGAGGCGTCCCCGCGGTCCGGCGGGTCGGGCAGCGGGCCGGCGCCGTGACGGCTCGGCAGGTCGGCGCCGGGGAGTGGGTGACCGCCACGGGGGAGTTCGTCCCCGGTGGAGACGGGGGCTCGGGCGGACGGGACGGCGGCGGGTATTGTGCTGAGGAAACGGTGTCTGCCCTGGTCGGACGATGTGCCGCCCACTCGGCGGGTTTCGCCCCGGCGGTGGTGGAGTGCCGCGAGCCGGTCGTACCGGCGAACGATGTCCGAGTCCAACAGCGCAGAGGATGTCAGGTCGGCACCGCACAACGTCGTACGCGAAGTCCGTCGCCCGGGGTCACCCGGTGAGCGGGCCGGAACCGCCGGCTGCCGCTCGTGCCCCAGGTGAGCCGATGGGCGTCGCACCAGGCAGACTCGAATCCGCAACAGTTCCCCCACCGAGAGGACCGCGCATGATCACGCTGACGAAGGAAGACGGCCCGGCGGATCTGGACGGGGTGACCCACCTGTCCATCGGGGTTTCCTGGGATCCGACCGCAGGGAGCAGCGGCGGGTTGCTGGGCAAGATCCGGCAGAAGCAGGGCACCGACCTCGACCTGATCGCCATCGCCATGCAGGGGGCCGAGCCCGTGCGCCTCGCCGGCCTGGATTCGCTGGATCCTCTGGGGAACGGCTCACTGGTCCACAGCGGTGACAACCAGACGGGGCACGGCGACGGTGACGACGAGACGGTCACCGTCGAGTTCGCCCGGGTGCCCGCCAACATCACCGCGATCGTGTTCGTCGCCGCCGCGTACAAGAAGCGCAGCGCCTTCCAGAACGCCCGCAACATCAGCTTCAAGGTCTACGACGCGACGGGCGGCAGCAGCCAGCAGGTCGCGGACATCTGGCCCAGCATGCTCACCAACGACAACGGCTGCGCCGTGGCCAAGGCGATACGGGCGGGCGCGGGCTGGAAGCTCCAGGTGATCAACGAGACGGGGAAGATCAAGCAGGGGGACGAGAAGGACCTGATGCGCTTCGCCGTGAGCAAGTAGCGCGGGCCGGGGCGCGCCGGCGGCGGGGATCCGCGATGAGTGTCGCGGTGTCGCCGGTGGTGTCGCCGCCCCTGCGCCGGCGGGCCTCCGGCGGACGACTGCCCCTGCGGTCGTCCGCCGGAGCTCAGCCGTCGCTGCAACGCTCCGGGGCCCGGAACGCGGCGATCGCCGCCGTGACGGTGGCCCGCAGCTCCCGGGCGTCCGCTCCGGCGCGGGAGCGCAGGTTCACCCCGTGCGCCAGGAGGGCCAGGACGTCGGCCGCGGAGTCCGGATCGGCGCCCTCGGCGAGCTGGCCCTGCCGCTGCGCCGACACGAGGGCGGTGTGCAGGGCGGCGCGCAGGTACCGGTGCTGCCGGTCGAGGACGGCGCGCACCGCGGGGTTGCCGTTCTCGGTGCCGGCGTGGGCGTTGGAGACCATGCAGCCCCACTGGGCGAACTCGCCGGTGCAGCGCCTCTCGATCAGCACGGCGAAGAACTCGCCGACGGCCGGCAGGCCGCGGTCGTCCTCCTCCAGGCGGCCGAGAAGGGGCCGCGACCGCTCCCGGACGTAGCGTTCGAGCGCCGCGCGGTAGAGCTCCTGCTTGCCGCCGAAGGTCGCGTACAGACTGGAGCGGCTGAGCCCGGTGGCGTCGACGACGTCCTGGACGCCGGTGGTGGCCACGCCCTGCCGCCAGAACAGCCGCATCACGGTGTCCAGCGTCGCGTCCGGATCAAAGTGCTTGACGTCCGCCATGCTTCACCACCTGTCTTGGACCGATGATTCCAAGATATCCGGCCGCACCCTTGACCGGGAGACGCGGGTTGCCATTATCTTGAAACGAACGTTCCAAGATGGCATTCCGAGATTACCGCGGGAGAGATCCATGAGCGTCAACACCGAGCTGCGCGCCTTCTTCGAGAGCCGCCGGCAGCAGATCCCCGCCGAAGTCGGCGCCGTGATGCAGCGGGCGGCCCGGGAGCTGGCCGACTCCGGCCAGGCGGACCGGGCGCTGACCGTCGGTGCGAAGGCGCCGTCCTTCGCCCTGCCCTCGGCCACCGGCCGGAGCGTCGAGCTGGCCGAACTGCTCGCGGACGGCCCGGTGGTGCTGACCTTCTACCGCGGCGCCTGGTGCCCCTACTGCAACATCGCCCTGCGCTCCCTGCAGCGGCACCACGACGCCATCGCGGCCCGCGGCGCCCGCCTGGTCGCCGTCTCGCCCCAGAACCCGGACGAGTCCCTGTCGTACGCGGAGAAGAACGAGCTGGCCTTCGACGTGCTGAGCGACCTCGGCTGCGGCACCGCCGTGCAGTACGGCCTCGCCTTCGACCTGCCGGACGACCTCGCCGCCGTCTACGCCCGCGCGGGCATCGACCTGGACCGCTTCAACGCGGGCCACCCGCGGACGCTGCCCATCCCGGCGACCTACGTCATCGACCGCTCGGGCACCATCCGCTGGGCCTTCGTCGACACGGACTACACCACCCGCGCCGAGCCGGCCGACATCCTGGCCGCGCTCGACGGGCTGGGCTGACGGGCTGGGCTGACGGGCCGGGCTGGGCTGAGGGCCGCTCGGCTGGCGGGCCGGACCGACGGGCGCTGGGCGCGAGCCGTGTCGCGGACTCGCGCCGGGCGGGCACCCGGCCGGGAAGTCCTCGGCCGAGTGCCCGCGGGGAGGGCGAGGGTCCCGGCCGGGTCCGGACGGGACGGCGTGGGTGAGGCCCCCTGCCGAAGGGACGGCTGTCGTGGGGTGGACGGGGGAGATCCATTCGGCTGCGGGGGACGGCTAGCGGGTCGCGGCGTGCGTCAGGCGTCTGGAGCCGTCGAGTTCCGGCACGGCCAGCAGGATCGGCATGTCGAACGGGGTCACCTCGCGGAGCTGGACGTCGGCGACGTAGGCGCGGCCGCCGCGGGCCCGGACCGCCCAGCCCGTGCCGAAGAGCCTGGGCAGGCGGATCTGGTTCCGGGGGGAGTCGTCGTCCATGGCCACGGCGGCGGCCCGGATGAACCACAGGCCGTCGGGGACGTGCAGGCGGAACGGGCGGTCCTCGTCCAGGATGTCGCAGGCCTGCGGGTAGCCCTCCACGATCGGGGTGTTGAACGCGCCCACGTAGACCCGGACCGGGCCGACCTCGGACGGGAAGAAGAGCTGTCCGGTGACGGAGGACAGGCCGTGGCCGGTCCCGGCGCCCGGCGGGGTGAGCGGCGGCAGGTCGTCCTCCTGGGCCAGCGCGCGGTAGCGGGTCGGCGCGACGCCGACGCTGCGGGTGAAACGGCTGGTGAAGGTGCCCAGGCTGTTGTAGCCCACCCGGTAGGTGATGTCGGTGACGCTGTCCGGGGTCTCCAGTAAGTGCCGCTTGGCCATGAAGATCCGGATCGCGGTGAGGAACCGGCCGGGTGACGTCCCGGTCAGTTCATTGAACATCCGGCAGTAGTGAAATTTGCTGTAGGAAGCAATATCAGCAAGCTGCTCGAGGGAAATCGGATCCGCGTGATTCTGCCACATGGCGTCTATACTTCGCTCAATCGCCGCAGCAATGGCCATCCGGATCTCCCTACCTTGGGCTCGTCGGTATCTCGCATGCCATATCTTGGACCGGTGACGCTCGGATCCTCGTGGGATCGCGGGCCGGTCTCCCCGGCGCGGCGCAGGCGGTGTGTCCCTGTCCACGCGGGGTGAGCGCCGCAAGGCTCGACGTCCTCGCGGCTCCCGGAACCGGCGCGCTTCTCCCATTCTCGTCGGAACCGGCCGGGCGGTGACTCGGCCGGGTTTTGGCGCAGACACATCGTTTTGCCAACGCGTGACTCTCGCACCTTCTGGATTGCGGTGTGGGCCGGTTGTCGACAATCTGCCCCGGGCGGCGGAAACCTATACGTCCCTGAATGTCCAGTGCCGGATGCGACCGGCACGCACGGAGAAGCCCGCCCCTGGGACGCGTCCGGAAAATGAATGTGAGCGATCGGGTTGAAAACGCTTCAACAGGGAAGGGAATGCCGACATGACGGCAATGAACGACGTCTGCGCCGACCTGGCGACGGAAGGGGCCGAACTCGCCCGACTGGTGGCCGGCCTGTCGCCGGAGCAGTGGTCCGCGCCGACTCCGGCCGCGGGCTGGACGGTCCGGCACCAGATCGCGCACCTGGCGCTGGTCAGCCACCTGATCGACCTCGGGGTGCGCGACCCGGCCGCCTTCGAGGCCGAGACCGCGCCCGTCCGGGGGGACTTCGAGAGCGGCATGGCGGCCCGGCTCGCCGAAGGCCTCGCCGAGCCCGTCCCCGACCTGCTGCGCCGCTGGGCCGAGCGGCGCGCCGCCGCCGAGAAGGGGCTCGCCGCCACACCCCGGCGCGAGCCGGTGCCCTGGCTGGACGGCCCGCTGCCGGCGAGTGTGCTCGCCGCGGTGGCGCTGATGGAGGTGTTCGCGCACGGCCAGGACGTCCACGAGGCCGTGGGCGTCCCGTACGTCTTCACCGACCGGATCGGCCACATCGCCTTCCTCGGCACCAGGACCCGGGACCTCGCCTACCGGGCCCGCGGCCTGGAGCCCCCCGCCGAGCCGTTCCGGTTCGAGCTGACCGGCCCGTCCGGCGTCTCCTGGGCCTTCGGCCCCGAGGAGGCCACGCAGCGGATCGGTGGCCCGGCCGCCGACTTCTGCCTGCTCGTCACCCGGCGCAGGCACCGCGACGACCTCGCGCTGACCGCCGTCGGCGCGGCGGCCGACCACTGGCTGGGCATCGCCCAGACCTACCTCGGCCCGCCCGGCGGGGGCCGCGACCGGATTGAGCAATATCGCGTATAGATCGGCCGGTCGGCGGGCTGGTTTCCTCGCTGTCGGGCCGGTTCGGCCCGCCCGACAGCGAGAGACCTGGAGGTGCCGTGCCGGAACAACGGACGCGTTGGTGGCTGCTGGTCAGACGAGCCGGCGCCACCGCGTCGATCGTCGCCGGACACCTGATCGCCGCCCTGCCGCGGCTGGCGACCCGCGGCGGCCGGGCCCGGCTCGCGGAGCGGGCGCCGCGGCTGCTGACCGCGCTCGGCCCGTTCTTCGTCAAGGCCGGGCAGCTGGTCAGCACCCGCCGCGACCTCCTCCCGGAACACTGGTGCGACGCGCTCGCCGAACTGGCCGACGAGGTGCGCCCGCCGCGTCGCGCCGCGGTGGCCCGCACCCTCGCCGAGGCCGGACTCACCGACGCCTTCGCCGAGTTCGAGTGGGAGCCGGTGGCCTGCGGCAGCATCGCCAGTGTCCACCGCGCCCGGCTCGCCGACGGCACCGAGGTGGCCGTCAAGGTGCAGCGGCACGGCATCCGCCCGGTGCTGGAGGCCGACCTGCGGCTCGCCCTGCTCGGCGCCCGGGCCGGACGGCTGCTGCCGAGCATGCGGGACCTGCCCGCCGAGGAGATGATCGGTCAGCTCGGCACCGCCGTCCTCCACCAGCTGGACTTCACCGCCGAGCGCGAGTCCCTGCAGCTGCTGCGCGCCAACCTCGCCGGCCACACCGACCTGCGGATCCCGGCACCGATCGAGGGTCTGTGCGGGCCGAAGGTGCTCACCATGGAGTTCGTCCCCGACATCGGCCGCTTCCGGCCGCTGGGCATGACCGTCGAGCGCCGCCAGGAGGTGGTCCGCGACGTGCTCCACGCGGTCTACCTGATGCTCTTCGTCGACGGGCTGGTCCACTGCGACCTGCACCCCGGAAACCTCTGTCTGGACGGCGAGGGCCGGGTGGTGGTCCTCGACGCCGGGTTCGTGGTGCGCCTGCCCGACGCCGTCCGGCGCTCCTTCGCCGGCTTCTTCCTCAACATGGCGCAGGGCAACGGGCCGAAGTGCGCCGACATCGTCCTGGACAGCGCCGCGCGGCTGCCCGGGGACCTCGACCGCGAGGCCTTCCGGACGGCCGTGACCGACCTGGTGGACGAGGTCGCCGGAGCACTCTCCAAGGACTTCGAGCTCGGCGCCTTCGCGCCGCGCCTGTTCAAACTCCAGCGGGACTTCGGGGTGTTCGCCGCGGCGGAGTTCGCCTTCCCGCTGCTGTCGCTGCTGGTGCTGGAGGGAATGATCAAGGAGTTCGACTCCGAGGTCGACTTCCAGGCCGAGGCCGTTCCGGTGCTCATGGCCTCCTTCGCCAAGGACGTCCAGGTGGACTCCGCGCGCCGCCCCGGCTCCGCCCCGGGCGAGCGCGTCGGCTGACCGGCGCCCGCCCGAATCACCTGGACCGCCCGAATCACCCGAACCGCCCGAACCGCCCGAACCACCCGAACCACCCGAACCAACCGCCCCGTCACGCCAGTCCGGCAGCAGAGGAGTCACAGGTGTCCGTGGCCGCAACGAACGGTCGATCCGCCGGGCTGGTCGCCGTGACCGGCGGGACCGGCTTTCTCGGCTCGCACACCGTCGCCGCCCTGGTGTCCGCGGGCGCCCGGGTGCGGCTGCTGGTCCGCACCCCGGCGCGGGTGGCGCCCGCGCTCGGCCCGCTCGGGGTCGACGCGGGCGCCGTCGGGACCGTCGTCGGAGACGTCACCGACCCGGCCGCGGTGGGCCGGGTGTGCGAGGGCGCCGACGCGGTGGTCCACCTCGGGTCGGTCTACTCCTTCGACCGCAGGCGCCGCGACGACATCGCCCGCACCAACGTGCTGGGCACCGAGACCGTCCTGCGGGCCGCGGTGCGCTCCGGCGCCGGCACGGTGGTGCACGTGTCGACCGTCGGCGCGCTGATCCCCAGCGCCGACCCGGAGCTGCACGCCGGCAGCGCCGTGGGGCGGCCGGCGGAGCCGTACCTGGCCAGCAAGGCGGCCTGCGAACGGGTCGCCCGGCTGCTCCAGGACGAGGGCGCCCCGGTCCGCATCGCCTACCCGCCGGCCCTGCTCGGTCCGCACGACCCCGGGCTCGGCGACCAGACCGGCCGCCTGCGCGACGTGTTGCGCGGTCTCATGCCGGTCTGGCCCACCGGCGGCTTCCCGCTCGGCGACGTGCGGGACACCGCGGCCGCCCTGGCGGGCCTCGCCACCGGGCCGGCGCCGGACTCCCCGGACCGGATCTTCACCCCGAACCACTACCTCGGCACCGCCGACTACCTGGCGGCCCTGCGAGCGGCCACCGGCCGCGCCCTGCCCGCCGCCCGGCTGCCCGGCCGGGCCATGCTCCCGGCGGCCCGGCTCGCCGACGCCCTGCAGCGCGTGTGGCCCTGGCACATACCGGCCGAGTACGGCGCGGCCTACACCTGCGTCCACGCCGTGCCCGTCGCGGCGGACGCCACGGTCGGCGCCCCGGCGTCCCGGCCGGTCGAGGAGACCATGGCCGACGCCGTCCACTGGATGTACCGTACCGGCTTGCTGACGAAACGTCAGGCAGGTGCGGCGAGCGTACGGACCGCATCATGACGGCGGCACCCACGAGGCGCCCCGGAACCGGAGGAGACGACCGTGACAGCGTCACAGACCCAGCACGACCCGGCGGAGCAGCACGCGGTCTACCGGCGCAGCAGGGAGGCGATAGCCGGCCTGGTGGCGGCGCTGCCGGACCCGGAGGCCGTCGGCGTGCCGGCGTGTCCGGACTGGAGCGTACGGGACCTGGTCGGGCACCTGGTGCACATCTGCGAGTCGTTCGTCGCCCAGGAGGACAGCCAGATCGACAAGGAGCCGCTGACCGGCGTCCCGGCGGCCGAGCTGCTGGAGCGCTGGAACGGGCTGGACGGCGCGCTGCTGGAGGCCCTGGGCCACAGCCCGGAGCTGCGCCGGCGGATCCTGCTGCTCGACGTGTTCTCGCACGAACTCGACCTGCGGCTGATGCTCGACGCGCCCGTCGAGCCGACCGCCCACCCCGCGTTCGACGGCGCGCTGGACCTGTCCACCATGGGCTTCGGTCTGGCGGTGCACGGCGGAGGGCTGCCGGCGCTGCGGATCGAGACCCCCGGGAGGGCCTGGGTGGTGGGTGAGGGCGCTCCCGCGGCGACCGTCAGCGGGGCGGCGGTGGACCTGTTCCGATCGCTGACCGGCCGCCGCACCCGGCCGCAGATCGAGGGCCTGGAGTGGTCCGGCGAGTCGCCCGGGAGGTGGGCGGAGGCGTTCGCCTGGGGCCCGTTCGCGCCGCCCGCGGCCGAGGTGGAACCGCTCGTCGGGCGCTGAGCGCGTCGTGGGGACGCGGCGAACGGGCGGGACCGCTGCTGCTCAGCGGTCCCGCCCGTTCGCCGTGCGCAGGGCCCCCACCTCCCGGTGGGGGAGGCTCCTCACCTCCCGGTCGAGGAGGGCGCTCGCGTCGCGCAGGGAACAGGCGGGCTGGTGCGGGGAGTCGAGCTCCGGCAGGGCCAGCAGGATCGGCAGGTCCAGCGCGGTGAGCGGGCGGGCGGCCAGCCGGACGGGTGCGTTGTCGTGGCCGTGGCGCACGCAGAGCTCCGGGCCGGAGGCGACCAGCAGCGGCCGCCGCTCCCAGGGCAGCGCCGGGAAGTCGCTCGCGGCGACCACGGCGGCCCGGATGAACCAGACGCCCTCGGGAACGCGCAGCGTGAACCGGCCGGGCCCGTCCAGGATCTCGCAGGCGACGGGGCGTCCCTGCACGATGGGTTCGCGGAACGCGCCGATGTAGATCCGCACGGGACGGCCCGTCTCCGGCGCGTGGATGCTGCCCTGCACCGCGCAGGTGCGGCGGTCGCCGCCGGAGAGCGCCGCGCCGGCGCGCTCGGTCAGGCCGGCCCGCGCCAGCGCCCGGTAGCGCGCGGGCGAGAGGCTGACGCTGCGGGTGAAGCGGCTGGTGAAGGTGCCGAGGCTGTTGTACCCGACGCGATAGGAGATTTCGGTGACGCTGAGATCGGTCTCCAGCAGCATGGTCTTCGCCTGGTGCAGCCGGACGGCCGAAAGGAACCGCCCGGGTGAGGTGCCGGTGAGATTCCGGAAAACCCGGGAGAAATAGAATTTACTGAGGATCGCCGTGTTCGCGATCTCGTCCAGCGAGAGTGGTTCCTCGTATCTGTTCCACATCGTCTCTATCGCGCGTTCAACGGCGATCTGCACGGCATCTCTCCAAGCTCGTCGATGAATCGAGGGCAATCCTCCGGAAACCACCGGTGGCTCCGGCGGTGCTCCTCCGGCCGGTACCGCACCGTTTTCCGGAGGCGAAGCAGGGGGTGTGCGGACATCGATGGAACTGCGTTCCGGCGCGTGGAGAAATCGCCGAATCGGGAGACGTGCGGGAACGCCGGTGGGCCGCCGTGGAGAGGCTTCCCACCGGGTTCCCGCGGAGCGGTTGCGCCGGGAATCCGGTGGTCGGAATCCGGTCGCCGGACGGGGAGTTCAGTCGCCGGACAGGAGGTGCCGAACCCGCCGGCGGGCCGCCCACAGGCTCGCCCAGGAGGTGGCCGCGAGGATCTCCCGGTCGCCCGCGCCGGCCTGCCGGGCGGCGGCGACGACCCGTTCGCCGACCCGGTAGGAGGCCATGGCGGTGAGCAGGGCGAGTTCGCCCACCGGGCGTTCGCCCGGTGGCAGATCTCCCAGCGGGCCGTCCAGCCAGGCCCGGCCGAGGCCGGGGTCGGTGCCGTCCCAGCGGGCGAGTTCGGCGGCCACCACCTTCCGGACCGGGTCGGACACGAGTTCGGCGCCGACCCGGTCGACGGCCGCCGCACTGCGGGCCAGCGCGTCCGCGATCCGCGGATCGCCCGCGGCCCAGTCCAGGTCCGGGGGCAGTGCGGCGGACGGCAGCAGCGACAGCGACGTGCCCGGTGCGGCCTTCGCGCGGACGGACGCGCGCATCAGGCCGGTCAGCACCCGGAGCACCGGTCCGAGCGCCTGGTCAGGGGCGTTCGGCGGCAGCGGCCGCGGACCCAGGAAGACGTTGACCATGCGGTTGAGGTACTGCAGGCACAGCGCCGTTCCGGCCAGTTCCGGGAGCAGCTCGGGCGGGAACGGCGGCCTGCCCGCGGTGGAGATCCACTCCGTCAGTTCCCCGACCGCCGGCCCGGGCCGGCCGGCCCGCCCGCGCGAGACCGGCCGGAGGGACAGCGAGTCGAGGATGGTGCTGTGCATGGTGCTGCAGAACGGGCACTGGTTGCCCGCCGAGACGGCCGCCGCCACCGCCTCCTTGGCCGTCCGGGGGGCGCGGCCCTCGGCCAGCATCGTCTCGCGCAGGGTCACCCAGGACGCGGCGAGCAGCTCCGGGACCGGGGCGTGCAGCGCCACCGGCGGAGCGAGCACCCCGAAGTCCCGTTCCAGCTCCCGGTAGATCCGGGCCGTGTCGCCGGCGGCCTCGCCGAACGACACGGTCGAGACGTGCCGGACCTGAAGCAAGGACAGTCCCCGGAGCGGTGCCTGGACGAGCCGCCGCCCGCCGCTCACGAGTCCGCTCCGGATCCGCTCCGCGGGCCACCGCGATGTGTCGGCTCGCTGTCGCTCGTGGGCATCCGCGGGTCCTCCCCTCGCCTCGTCGGCGTCTTCTGTCGGTGCTTCACCCGATCGTGACATCAGGGTCAGGCTCCTCCTTCTTCGTCCTTGCGCTGTGCCCCGGCCCCGGGAGGACGCCGGAACGGGGAGCCGGGGCCCGCGCAGGCCCGGGCGTGTTTGACGATTCCCGCAAGAGGCGAATCGTCAAACACGCCTAGGGGACCGGGAAGAACGCCCGGACGAAGCGCTCGAACAGCGCGTCGCCGATGGTCCAGCGCATCCGCGGCAGCAGCCGGGACGGCACCCCGATCCGGTACCGGATCCGCGGGTTGTCGCTGGTGACGGCCTTCTCGATGACCTTCGCCACGGTCTCCGCGCGCACCGCCATCCGGCCGCGGCCGGAGGGGTGTTCGGTCTCCCGGTAGGCACCGTGCCAGTCGACGAAGTACTTCCAGAACTCGTCGTACAGGCCGTTCCGTTCCTGCCCGGACATGCCGAGGTCGGCGACCGACATCGGCACGAAGCCGCCGAGCACCGGTGACGGCTCGATCAGCACCACCTTGATGCCGTCCCTGGCCACCTCAAGGCGCAGCGAGTCGCTGACGGCCTCCAGGGCGTGCTTGGTGGCCTGGTAGTAGCCGCGCCCGGGGGTGGCGAACTGGCCGAAGATGGACGACATCATGACCACCCGCCCGCCGCCCTGCTCCCGCATCCCGGGCAGGACCAGCTGGGTCAGCCGGCACAGCCCGAAGAGGTTGGTCTCGAACTGGCTGCGCACCTCGTCGATCGGGGTCTCCCCGATGGTGCCGTTGAGGCTGTACGCCGCGTTGTTGATCAGGGTGCCGACCGCGCCGTGCTCGGCGCCGATCTTCTCCACCGCGGCGGTCATCGACTCCTCGTCGTTGACGTCCAGGTGCAGGACCCGGATGCCCTGGGCGGCCAGGTCGGCCAGCGCCTCGGGGCGCCGGGCGGTGGCGTACACCGGCCAGCCGGCCCGGTGCAGCCGCAGGGCGGCGGCCCGGCCGGTGCCGGAGGACATGCCGGTGCTGGAGGAGGCACCGGTCAGCAGGACCGCGCGCGAGCGCCCGCTCACCTGCCCTCCGCCAGGCGCTCCGCGGAGACGGTGGCGTCCTCCGGTTGCGAGGCGACCCGGCTGCGGGCCACCGAGTTGCCCAGGCCCAGGCCGTCCACCAGGCGGTTGATGAAGGCGAACAGGGCGGCGGTGAAGACCGCCTCCAGCATCTCCTCGTTGCTCCAGCCGGCGGCCTCGGTGGTGGCCCAGTCCTCGTCGGTGATCCGGAAGGCGCCGGTGCCGACCTTGGTGACCAGGCGCATCAGCACCTTGGTGCGCTCGTCGATCGGCAGCTCCTCCACCGAGGGGGAGTTCTCGATCGCGTCGGTCAGCTCCTCGGGGCCGCCGAACTGGGCCAGGAACCAGTTGTGGGTGCCGACGCAGTACGGGCAGCCGTTGACCTTGGAGCTCCAGGCGGAGATCATCTCGCGGGTCGCGCGCGGCAGCACGCCGTCGTTGAAGACCCCGCCGTAGCCGGCGATCACGACCTCCAGCAGGTCGGGACGGCTGGAGACGAGCCGGAACATGTCCGGGACGAAGGGGATGCCCATCCGCGACTTGATCGCGTCGTACAGCTCCTTCGTCCGTCCCTCGGCCTCGTTCTCCTCCACCAGCGGAACGCGGACGGTGCTGAGCACATTCGGATCGGTCATGGGTGAACGCCTTCCCTTCGGACAGTGCGGACCGCCCCGCGGGCCTTTTCGAATACCGGGGGAATGCACGGTATTTCTGCCCGGCGGGCGGCGGCGTGGTTTTCCCCATGGTGGCAGGAATTCCGCGGGCTTCTCGTCTCTCAGATTGCCCTGGATGCGGAGGCCCCTGACGCGCCGACGGCCGCCCGGGTGCCTCGCGGGCACCGGGGCGGCCGTCGGGCCGGGAGGGTGGGGTCACTCGGCGCGGAGCCAGTCCGCCAGCCGCTCGCCGATCATGATCGAGGTCAGGTTGGTGTTGCAGTTGACGATGCTCGGCATGACCGAGGCGTCGGCCACGTACAGGCCCTCCACGCCGTGCACCCGCAGCTGCTGGTCCACCACCGCGCCCTCGTCGTCGGCGGTGCCCATCCGGGCCGTGCCGACCGGGTGGTAGCCGCTGTCCAGGCTGGTCCTGACGTACTGCTCGACCATCGCGTCCTTCTCGACCAGCCGGTCGCTCAGCACGATGAACCCGTCGCCCTTCGAGGCGATGCCGGGGTGGTTGGCCAGCTCCCAGCAGGTGCGCACGCCCTCGACCAGCTTCTCCAGGTCGCGGTCGGTGGAGAGGAAGTCCAGCCGGATGTCGGGGCCGGCCGCCGGGTCGGTGGAGGTCAGCCGCAGCCGTCCCACCGACTCCGGCTGCTGGTCCACGACCATCACGCCGAAGATCATCGGCGCCTGGGCCAGCATCTGCAGCTCGGGGAAGAGCGTCAGGTCGAAGTGGTTGACCATGTAGTACTGCAGGTCGTTGAAGTCCGCGGAGCCCTTGGACGTGGTCCGCACCATCGACTGCAGGAACGGCACGTCGTCGGCGACCACGCCGTCCTTGGGCCGCAGGAAGACGCCGGTGCGCGGGTGGTCCTGCAGGTGGGCGCCGACGCCGGGGCGGTCGAGCCGCACCCCGATGCCCAGGCGGGTCAGGTCCTCGGCCGGGCCGATGCCGGAACGCATCAGCAGGGTGGGGGAGTTGACCGCGCCGGCGGACAGCACCACCTTGCGCGCCCGCAGTTCCTCCGGCACCCGGCCCTCGGCCGAGGCCAGCACGCCCACCGTGCGGTCGCCGTCGAACAGCACCCCGTGCACCAGGACGCCCCCGACGACCGTCAGGTTGGGGCGGGCCCGCACGTCGGCGGTGAGGTACGCCATCGCGGTGGAGACCCGGAAGCGCGGGTCACGGCGGTTGGACGGGATCGGGCCGATGCCGGTCGCCTCGGGGTGGTTGTGGTCGGCGACCTCGGGGAAGCCGGCCTCCAGGCTCGCCTCGGTGAAGGCGGCCTGCATCGGCGTCATCTCCTCGGGCCGGAAGCGGCGGATCGGCACCGGGCCGCCGCTTCCGTGGTACCGGTCCGTGAAGTCCAGGTCGTCCTCCAGCCGCCGGTAGTACGGCAGCACCTGCTCGTACGTCCACGCCGGGTTGCCCGCCGCCGCCCACCGGTCGAAGTTCTCCGGCACGCCGCGCAGCGCGATCGTCGCGCCGACCGCGGAGGAGCCGCCGGCGATCTTCCCGCGCGGGAAGATGATGCGCCGGCCGTCCAGGATCTCGGCGCGGAAGCGCCAGTCGTGCTCGTACATCGACATCGCGTTGCCGTCGGTGATGGCGTGCGGAATGCCGGCCGGGTCGGGAAAGTCCGGGCCGGCCTCGACGAGGAGCACGGAACGGGCCGGGTCCTCGCTGAGCCGGGCCGCGAGGGCCGCGCCGGCCGAGCCGGACCCGACGACTATCACGTCATACGTGTGCACCATGGATTAGACCTCGCCAGACGGGGATTCGGTGGGTTCGATCTCCCCCGATTTTCGCCGCCCGGCCGTGCCCGGTCTTCTCCGAGACTGCCCGATCGCGCGGTCCGGGAATTCCGCGGACCGTGTTCGGGGTGCCCTTCGAACCCTGGCAACGTCAGAGAAGCAGGCCTTGCGGACCCGGGACATCCTCAAGTGTCAGGTCCGGTGGCGGGTAGGTGCCGAATTCTTTCACGGCGGCCTCGGACAGCCGATTTATCGTCGCCCACGGGAGGGAATTGGGATGTCGTACCGACGACGATTCCGCAGGATCGTGCCCGGCTTGGTCACCATAGTGGTGGCCGCCTCGATGTTCTTCATGATCCGTACATCGGTGGCGGTCGCGGGCGCCGACGACGCGGCCGCGGCCTACCGGTTCAAGGAAATGCCGATCGCGATGCCGCCGGGCTACGAGTCGCGGCCGATGAACACGATCCGCAAGGTGAACCCGGCCTACGAGAAGATCCGCGCCTGGATCTCCTCGGTCGGTGCCAGCATCGCCATCAACGACGTCACCGGCCACGGCCTCGCCGACGGCATGTGCATCGTGGACACCCGCACCGACGCCGTCGTGGTCACCTGGACCCCGACCGCGCCCGAGGCCGACCGGTTCACCCCGTTCATTCTCGACGGCAAGCCGCTGCCGATGGACGACACCATGGCGCCCACCGGCTGCACGCCCGGCGACTTCAACGGTGACGGCCGCAACGACTTCCTGGTCACCTACTGGGGCCGCACCCCGGTGCTGTTCATGGCCAAGGCCGACGCCGGCACGCCCTCCGCCGAGGCGTACGTGCCGCGCGAGGTCGTCCCCTCGGAGAGCCTCGACGGCCGCTACCACGGGCCGCGCTGGAACACCGACGCCGCGTACGTCGCCGACCTGGACGGCAGCGGCCACCCGTCGATCATGATCGGCAACTACTTCCCCGACTCCGACGTGCTCGACCCCAACGGTCTGCGCAACGTCGAGATGAACGACTCGCTGTCGAGCGCGAAGAACGCCGGCGGCGACCACGTCCTGCGCTACCACTCCTCGACCACCGGAGCCGAGCCGGACGCCCGGTTCGTCGAGGAGAAGGACGCCATCCCGTTCGACGCCTCCACCGGCTGGACGCTGGCCATCGCCGGTGCGGACCTGACCGGCTCCGGCCTGCCCGACGTGTACATCGCGAACGACTTCGGCCACGCGCACCTGCTGCACAACGTCTCCACCCCGGGCCGGATCCGCTTCGAGGAGGCCACCGGCGAGCGCACGCCGACCACCCCGAAGTCCTTCGTGCTCGGCAAGGGCTCCTTCAAGGGCATGGGCGTCGACTTCGGCGACGTGGACGGCAACGGCAGCTTCGACATGATGGTCAGCAACATCACCGTCGCCTGGGGCCTGGAGGAGAGCAATTTCCTCTGGATCAACCGGGCGAAGGACCAGGCCGAGGCGAAGCGGAAGCTCGCCGCCGGCATCGCCCCGTTCACCCAGGAGGCCGCCGACAACGGCGTCGCCTGGACCGGCTGGGGCTGGGACGCCAAGATGGGCGACTTCCTCAACAACGGCCAGCAGAACATCCTGCAGGCCGACGGCTTCGTCAAGGGCGACATCGACCGCTGGCCGTGGCTGCAGGAGATGGCCATGACCAACGACGACCTGCTCTCCAACCCGAAGATCTGGCCGAACGTCGGCCCCGGCGACGACCTGGCCGGCGACGACGTGATGGCCTTCTACGCCCGCACCGAGAGCGGCAAGTTCGCCAACATCAGCAAGCAGCTCGGCCTCGACGTGCCGATCCCGACCCGCGGCATCGCCACCGCCGACACCACCGGCCGCGGCGCCCTCGACTTCGCGATCGCCCGCCAGTGGGGGCCGCCGGCCTTCTACGCCAACCAGTCCCCGGCGCTCGGCCGCGACCTGACGCTGCGGCTGTACCGGCCCGCCACCGGCGCCACCGCCGGCCAGGGCCTGGCCACCACCGGCACGCCCGCCTACGGCACGACCGTCCGCATCACCACCCCCGACGGCAAGAAGCAGATCGGCCAGCTCGACGGCGGCGGCGGCCACGGCGGCTTCCGCAGCTTCGACGTCCGCTTCGGCCTCGGCGACCAGAGCGGCCCCGTCACCGCCGAGTTCACCTGGCGCGACGTCACCGGCGCGCTGCACACCAAGACCCAGCAGCTGACCGCCGGGAGCCACACCCTCATGCTGACCGACGACATCCAGGAGGTGGCGGCCCGATGACCGCGACCGACATCGCCGGCGTGGCCGCCCACGCCGTCCGACCCCGCCGCGAGAAGAAGAAGCCCAACCGCGACCCGCGCTACCTCGCCCTGCGCAACTTCGCCATCTCGATGTCCGTCTTCAACATCTTCGGTTACACCCTGCTCGGCTTCGAGCAGCCCTGGCTGTGGCCGCTGATCTGCGCACCGTTCGGCTACGTCGTCGAGATCGTCCTCGAAATGATCAGCGCCTGGGCGCAGGAGCGCACCCCGCGCTTCCGCGGCAACGGCCTGCGCGGCCTGTACGAGTTCCTGCTGCCCTCCCACATCACCGCCCTCGCCGCGAACATGCTGCTCTACGCGAACGACCGGCTGATGCCGATCCTGCTCGCCGTGTTCATCGGCGTCGCCGCCAAGCACGTCCTCCAGGCCCCCGTGTACGGCCGGATGCGGCACTTCATGAACCCGTCGAACTTCGGCATCACCATGGCGCTGGTGCTGTTCGGCTCCTGGGTCAGCATCGCCCCGCCGTACGAGTTCACCGAGAACGCCAACACCTTCTTCCGGATCGCCATCCCGCTGATCATCACCACCGCCGGCACCGTCATCAACGCCATGCTCACCAAGCGCATCCCGCTGATCGTGGGCTGGCTCGGCGGCTTCGTCATCCAGGCGCTGCTGCGCCACTGGATCTGGGACGTGGCGATCTTCTCCGCCCTGGGCCCGATGAGCGGCGTCGCCTTCGTGCTCTACACCAACTACATGATCACCGACCCGGGCACCACGCCGGTCAAGGGCCGCAACCAGTTCATGTTCGGCGCCTCGGTGGCCATGGTCTACGGCGTGCTGATGCTCTTCAACGTCGTCTACACCCTGTTCTTCGCCACCACGCTCGTCTGCGGCCTGCGCGGCCTGGGCTGGTGGGTGGCGCACTTCCGGAACAAGCGCAAGCAGGCGGACGGTGCCTTCGGGGACCGGGCCGTCCAGTCGGCCGCGCCCGAGCGGCCCATGGGCAACGAGGCGGTGGCGGCGTGACGGACAGCCGGTTCCGGTCGGTGAGGAACGGCGACGAGCCGGCCGACCGCGGGCGGATCGCGGTGGTGGGCATGGCCTGCCGCTACCCCGACGCCGAGACCCCCGAACAGCTGTGGCAGAACGTGCTGGCGGGCCGCCGGGCCTTCCGCAGGCTGCCCGACGTGCGGATGCGGGCCGAGGACTACTACTCGCCCGACCCCGCCGCCCCCGACCGCTTCTACAGCGCCAAGGCCGCCGTCATCGAGGGCTTCGAGTTCGACCGGGTCCGCCACCGCGTCGCGGGCAGCACCTTCCGCGCCACCGACATGACCCACTGGCTCGCCCTGGACACCGCCGCCCGCGCCCTGGAGGACGCCGGCTTCCCGTTCGGCGAGGGCCTGGAGGACGCCAACACCGGCGTCGTCATCGGCAACACCCTCACCGGCGAGTTCAGCCGGGCCAACCTGATGCGGCTGCGCTGGCCGTACGTGCGCCGCACCGTGGGCGCCGCGCTGCGCGAGCAGGGCTGGGACGACGACGCGCTGACCGCCTTCCTGGACGGACTGGAGGGCCGCTACAAGAGCGCGTTCCCCCCGATCGGCGAGGACACCCTGGCCGGCGGCCTGGCCAACACCATCGCCGGCCGGATCTGCAACCACTTCGACTTCAAGGGCGGCGGCTTCACCGTCGACGGTGCCTGCTCCTCCTCCCTGCTGTCCGTCTCCACCGCGTGCGACGCCCTGACCGACGGCCGGATGGACGTCGCGGTGGCCGGCGGCGTGGACCTCAGCATCGACCCGTTCGAGGTCATCGGCTTCGCCAAGACCGGGGCGCTGGCCACCGGCGAGATGCGGGTCTACGACAAGGGCTCCAACGGCTTCTGGCCCGGCGAGGGCTGCGGCATGGTCGTCCTGATGCGCGACGAGGACGCCCGCGCCCAGGGCCGGTTCCGCTACGCCACCATCCCCGGCTGGGGCTACTCCTCCGACGGCAAGGGCGGCATCACCCGCCCCGAGGCGAGCGGCCACCGGCTCGCCCTGACCCGCGCCTACCGCGCGGCGGGCTTCGGCATCGAGACGGTCGGCTACTTCGAGGGGCACGGCACCGGCACCGCCGTCGGCGACGCCACCGAGCTGCGCGCGTTCTCCGAGGCCCGCCGGGCCGCCGGGGCGCAGGCGCCCGCCGCGCTCAGCACCGTCAAGGGCAACTTCGGCCACACCAAGGCCGCGGCCGGTGTCGCCGGGCTGCTCAAGGCGATCCTGGCGGTCCGCCACCAGGTGATCCCGCCCGCCACCAGCCACGTCGACCCGCACCCCGAACTCACCGGCCCCGAGCCGGCGGTGCGCGTCCCCGACCGGGCCGAGCTGTGGCCCCAGGGCGCGCCGATCCGGGCCGGGATCTCCTCCATGGGCTTCGGCGGCATCAACGCGCACGTCGTCGTCGAGCACGCCGACGGCGTGCGGCGCACCGCCGTGCCCGCCGTGGCCCGCCGGCTGGTCGCCTCCCGCCAGGATACCGAGCTGTTCCTGCTGGACGGCGCCGACCCGGCCGAGCTGCGCGCCAAGGCGGTCCGGCTGGGCGAGTTCTGCGCGCAGCTGTCGTACGCCGAACTCGGCGACCTGGCGGCCACCCTGCAGCGCGACCTGGACGACCGGCCGCTGCGCGCCGCCGTGCTGGCCTCCTCGCCCGAGCAGGCCGTGGAGCGCTTCGCCGCGCTGACCCAGCTGCTGGACTTCGGGACCCGCGCGGCCCTCGCCCCCGCCCAGGGCGTCTTCCTCGGCAGCGCCGGACGGGCACCCCGGATCGGGTTCCTCTTCCCCGGCCAGGGTGCCGGCCGGCGCGGCGACGGCGGGGCGCTGCGCCGCCGCTTCTCCTCCGTCGAGGAGTTGTACGAGCGCCTGGGCCTGCCGGCCGGCGGCGACCAGGTGGCCACCGACGTCGCCCAGCCCCGGATCGTCGCCGCCTCGGTGGCGGGCCTGCGGGTGCTGGAGGAGCTGGGCATCGGGGCCGTCCGCGCCGCCGGCCACAGCCTCGGCGAACTCACCGCCCTGCACTGGGCGGGCGCCATGGACGAGGACACCGTGCTGCGTGCGGCGGGCGCCCGCGGCCGGATCATGGCCTCGGCCAGTGACGGCGGCGGCACCATGGCCGCCCTCGCCACCACCCCGGCGCTCGCCGAGGCGCTGATCGTCGGCGAGCCGGTCGTGATCGCCGGCTACAACAGCCCGGGGCAGACCGTGGTCTCCGGCCCGGTCGACGCGGTCGAACGGGTCTGCGCGCTGGCCGGACGCCAGGGCATCGGGGTGGGACGGGTCAACGTCTCGCACGCCTTCCACTCGCCGGCCGTCGCCCCGGCCGCGGCCGGACTGGCCGAACACCTGGCGCAGGAACGATTCGGCGCGATCGGCGAGGGCCTGGTCTCCACCGTCACCGGCGACCTGCTGCCCGCCGACACCGACGTGGTGGACCTGCTGACCCGCCAGGTCGTCCAGCCGGTGCGTTTCACCGAGGCGCTGGAGGCGATGGACGGGCAGGTGAACCTGCTGATCGAGGTCGGCCCCGGCACGATCCTCAGGTCGCTGGCCGCCGAGATCCTCCCCGGCGTGCCCGCGGTCGCCACCGAGACCGACGCGATGTCGCTGGCCGGGCTGCTCGGCGCCGTCGCCGCCGCCTGGACGATGGGCGCGCCCGTCCGGCACGAGCAGCTGTTCGCCGACCGCTTCACCCGGCCGCTGGAGCTCGACAAGGAGTTCCGGTTCTTCGCCAGCCCGTGCGAGGCGGGCGGCGAGGAGTTCGTGCTGGAGCGCTCCGCGCAGGCCGCGCTGCCGCAGCCGGCCGCTTCCGCCGCCGCTCCCGCGGCCGTTCGCGCCGGGGAGGGCGCCTCCAGCCTGGAGGTGCTGATCAGGCTGGCCGCCGAGCGGGCCGAGCTGCCGGTCGACACCGTCGACCCGGCCGCCAACCCGCTGGACGAACTGCACCTCAGTTCCATCACGGTCGGCCAGATCATGAACCAGGCCGCCCAGGAGCTCGGCATCGCGGCCCCGGCGGTCACCACCGCCTTCGCCACCTCGACGCTCGGCCAGCTCGCCGAGCTGCTGGACGAGCTGGCCGAGCAGTCGCCGGACGCCGGCCGCCCGCCGGCCGCGGCGGCGGGGGTCGGGTCCTGGGTGCGTCCGTTCCTGGTCGACCTGACGGAGACCGTCCCGCCCGCGCCGGCGGCCGGACCGGGCGGCCACTGGGAGGTCTTTGCCAGCGACCGGCACCCGCTGGCCGGGCCGCTCGCCGAACGGCTCGGGGCCGACGGCCCCGGCGGCGGCGTCCTGCTCGCCCTGCCCCGCGACTGCGACCAGCGCCACCTCGGCCTGATGCTGGCCGCCGCCCGGGCCGCGCTCGACCCGGCCCGGCGCTCCGCCGGCACCCGGCTGGTCGCGGTCGGCGACCGCCGGGGCGCGGCCGGGCTCGCCAAGACCCTGCACCTGGAGGCCCCCGACATCCCCGTCACCGTCGTCACCCTGCCGGTCGCCGAGGACCTGTCGGCCGAGGAGGCCGAGCGGATCAGCGCCCGGATCGCCGCCGACACCGCGGCCACCACCGCGTTCACCGAGGTGCACTACGACGCCGACGGCACCCGGCGGGTGCCGGTGCTGCGCGCCGTCGACCTCCGGCCCGACCCCGGGCACCAGGCACTCGGTCCGCAGGACGTCCTGCTGGTCACCGGCGGCGGCAAGGGCATCACCGCCGAGTGCGCCATCGCCCTCGCCGGGGCCGACGGCGCGGCCATCGGTCTGATGGGCCGCTCCGACCCCGCCCGGGACACCGAACTCGCCGACAACCTCGCCCGGATGGCGGCCGCGGGTTTGCGGGTGCACTACGCCCGGGCCGACGTCACCTCCGCCGACCAGGTCAAGGCCGCCGTCGCCGAGATCACCCGGGAGCTCGGCCCCGTCACCGGCCTGCTGCACGGTGCCGGCCGCAACGAGCCGCAGGCGCTCGCCACCCTCGACGAGGCCTCGTTCCGCCGCACCCTCGCCACCAAGATCGACGGCGTGGAGGCCGTCCTGGCCGCCGTCGACCCGGCCGCGCTGCGCCTGTTCGTCACCTTCGGCAGCATCATCGGCCGGGCCGGCCTGCGCGGCGAGGCCGACTACGCCACCGCCAACGACTGGCTCACCGAGCTGACCGTGCGCTTCCAGCAGGACTACCCCGACTGCCGCTGCCTGGCCCTGGAGTGGTCGGTCTGGTCGGGCGCGGGGATGGGGGAGCGGCTCGGCGTGCTGGAGGGCCTGGTCCGCGAGGGCATCGAGCCGATCCCCGCCGACGACGGCGTGGCGCTGCTCGGCCGGCTGCTCGCCACCCCCGGCACCGCTCCGGCGCTGGTGGTGATGGGCCGGGCCGGCGGACTCCCGACGATCAGCCTGGAGCGGTCCGAACTGCCGCTGCTGCGCTTCCTGGAGCGTCCCCAGGTGCACTACCCCGGGATCGAGCTGGTCGTGGACGCCGAGCTCACCGGCGGCGGCGACCGCTACCTGCCCGACCACCTGCTGGACGGCGACCTGCTCTTCCCCGCCGTCCTCGGCATGGAGGCGATGACCCAGGCGGCCACCGCCCTGACCGGCCACCAGGGCGTCCCGGTGCTGGAGGACATGAGGTTCCTGCGGCCCATCGTCGTCCCGGTGAGCGGCGCGACGACCCTGCGGATCGCCGTCCTCGCCACCGCGCCCGACACCGTCGAGGCGGTGCTGCGCAGCAGCGAGACCGGCTTCCGGGCCGACCACTTCCGGGCCGTTCTGCGCTTCGGCGCGGCCCGGCCGGAGGGCGAGCCGGCGCCGGTCACCGACGAGGTGCCGAGGGTGCCGCTGGCGCCCGGCGAGCTGTACGGACCGGTGCTGTTCCAGGGCGACCGCTTCCAGCGGCTGCTCGGCTACCGGGACCTCGCGGCCCGGCACTGCCTCGCCGAGATCGACGACACCCCGCGCACCGACTGGTTCGCCGGCTACCACCCCGGCGACCTGCTGCTGGCCGACCCGGGCACCCGGGACGCGCTGATGCACTCCATCCAGGCGTGCGTCCCCGAGGCGACCCTGCTGCCGGTCAGCGTCGAGCGGCTGCACCTGGCCGACGCCGAGGCCGCGCGCACCGGCCGGCTGCTGTTCCTGGACGCCCGCGAGCGTTCCAGGGACGGCGACAGCTACCTCTACGACCTGGAGGTCCGCGACGAGTCGGGCCTGCCGGTCGAGCGGTGGGAGGGCCTGCTGCTGCGGGCGGTGCGCAAGCAGGACGGCGCCGGACCGTGGCTGCCCGCGCTGCTCGGCCCGTTCCTGGAACGGCGCGTCGAGGCGGCGCTCGGCCACCCCGTGCGGTGCGTGGTGCTGCCCGGCGGCGACGGCTCGGGCACCTCGGTCGACGACCGGCGCCGGCGCACCGCCGAGGCGGCGAGCTGGGCGCTCGGCCGGACCACCGAGGTGCAGCACCGTCCCGACGGCCGGCCCGAACTGGCCGACGGGCGGCGTATCTCCTCCTCGCACGCGGCCGGCGTCACCTTCACGGTGGTCGCCGACGAGACCGTCGGCTGCGACGTCGAGGTGGCCGCCGAGCGGACCGCCGAACAGTGGCAGGGGCTGCTGGGCGCGGACGGCGCGGCGCTGGCCGGGCTGCTGGCCGCCGAGCGCGGCGAGCCGTACGGCACGGCCGCGACCAGGGTGTGGGGCGCGGTGGAGACGCTGCGCAAGGCGGGCCACGCGGTGGCGGCACTCAGCCTGGAGGACGCCTCCGGGCTCCCGGCCGGCTGGGTGGCCTTCCGCGGCGGCGCGCACCGGATCGTGAGCTTCGTGACGGCCCTGGACGGCGTCGCCGATCCGGTGGCCTTCACCGTCCTGACGGGAGGTGCCCGGTGACCGTGCCGGACCACTACGAGTACCGCCACCTGGTGGGCTTCGAGGAGACCAACCTCGTCGGCAACGTCTACTACGTCAACTACCTTCGCTGGCAGGGCCGTTGCCGGGAGATGTTCCTCCTGGAGAAGGCTCCCGAGGTGCTCGCCGACATCCGCGCCGACCTCAAGCTGTTCACCCTCAAGGTGGACTGCGAGTTCTTCGCCGAGATCACCGCCTTCGACGAGCTGTCCATCCGGATGAGGCTGGCGGACCTCACCCAGACCCAGGTCGCCTTCACCTTCGACTACGTCCGGCTGGGCCCGGACGGCGGCGAGTACCTGGTCGCGCGCGGGCAGCAGCGGGTCGCCTGCATGCGCGGTCCCAACACCGACACCCGCCCCACCAGGGTGCCCGAGCCGCTGCGGCTCGCCCTGGAGCCCTACGCCGTCGCCGCGACGGCACCCTCCCTGACCGGCAACACCATCGTGGGGTGATCACCATGTCCTCCTTCCCGCCCGCCTCCGTACCGCGGCCCGGCTCGCTCGACCTGCCGCCGCTGCCGGCGCAGGCACCCGAGGCCGACATCCGTGATGGCCGGGCGCTGCGCGGGGTGCTGGGGCGCTTCGCCACCGGGGTGACCGTGCTGACCGCGGGGCGCGACACGCCGTGCGGCATGACGGCCAACTCCTTCACGTCGGTCTCCCTGGAGCCGGCCCAGGTGCTGGTCTGCGTGGTCAAGTCGGCGGCGGTCCACGCGGCCGTGCTGGCCGAGGGGACGTTCGCGGTCTCCGTGCTCGCCCGCGACCAGGAGTGGGTGGCGCGGCACTTCGCCGACCACCGGCGCCCGCGCGGGGTGCGGGAGTTCGCGGGGATCGGCCACACGCGCGGGCGCCACACCGGGGCACCCGTCCTGGACAACGTGCAGGCGTGGCTGGAGTGCCGGCTCGGCGCCGTCCACGAGGGGGGTGACCACACCATCTTCGTCGGCACGGTGCTGGGGGCGGGCCGCTCCGACGGCGGGGACCCGCTGCTCTACCACGGCGGCGCCTTCGCCAGGCTCGCCGGCTGACGGCGCACCGCTCGCACCGACGCCCGGCCGGGAGCCTCCCGGCCGGGCGTTCGGCGTTCCCGCGCCGGGAACCGGAAGCCGCAGCAGACCGCCCGTGCGCGGACGCCCGGCCGGGGGGAACCCCGGCCGGGCGTCTCGCCGGCCTCCTCGCGGTGTGTCAGTCGCGCGGCCGCACGGTCATCGGCAGGCCGCCCTTGACCCGCAGGGTCAGCATCGGCTCGGCCCGCACCCGGTGGCCGGGCCGGACCTCCAGCCGCAGCCGGCGCAGCAGGACGGCGAGCACCACGGTGGCCTCCAGCATCCCCAGGCTGCTGCCCACGCAGACCCGCGGGCCGGCGCCGAAGGGCACGTACGCGTAGCGGTGGCGGCCCGCCGTGCGGCCCTTGGCGAAGCGCTCGGGGTCGAAGCGGTCGGGCTCGTCCCAGAAGTCCGGGTGCCGGTGCAGGGTGTAGGGGCACAGCACGACGTCGGCGCCGGCGGGCACCCGGAAGCCGCCGATCTCGTCCTCGGCGAGCGCCTTGCGGGGCAGCAGCCAGACCGCCGGGTACAGGCGCATCACCTCCTGGAGGACCATCGAGGTGTAGGTGAGCCGGTGCATGTCCTCGAAGGCCGGCAGCCGGTCGCCGAGCACCTCGTCCACCTCGGCGCGGACCCTGTCGCCGACCTCCGGGTGCCGGTCGAGCAGGTACAGGGTCCAGCTGAGGGTGCTCGCGGTGGTGTCGTGGCCGGCCAGCAGCAGGGTGACCAGCTCGTCGCGCATCCGCGTGCGCCGCGCCACCGGGTCGCGCTCGTCGGCGGTGGCGTCGACGAGCCGCGAGAGCACGTCGTCGCGGGTGCCGTCGGCGGCGGGGCGGCGGCGCCGCTCGTCGGCGAGCGCGGCGACGATCCGGTCCAGCTCGGCGCGGGCCTTGCGGAACCGGAGCTGGAGCGGCAGCGGCACCCAGGAGGGCACCGAACTCAGGCTCATCATCTCGAAGATGGCCTGGTCCTGGACGATCTCGAACGCCTCGCCGATGGACTCGTAGGCGCCGAGGTCGGTGTCCAGCAGGGAGCGGCCGAGCACACCCAGGGTGAGCGAGGTCATCTCCTGGCGGATGTCCAGCGGGCCGGTGCCCGCCGCGCGGAGCAGCCGGTCGGCGAGCAGGGCCGCCTCCTCGGCGATCACCCCGGCCTGCCGGTTGATCCGGCGGGCCTGGAACACCGGCTGGATCACCTTGCGCTGGGCGCGCCACAGCTCGCCCTCGCTGGTCAGCAGGCCGTCGCCGAGGGCGCGCCGGGCGTGCACCAGGCCGATGCCCTTGTGGTAGTTGGCGCTGTTGTCGGTGAGCACCCGGCGGACGTGGTCGGGGTGGTTGAAGAAGTACAGGGTCTTCGGGCCGAGCGGCAGGCGCACCGCGTCGCCGTACTCGGCCGCCGCCCCGGTCATCACGGCCAGCCGGTCGGAGGCCATCCGGGCCAGCAGCACCGGGGTGGCGGCCCGGGACGGCCCGGGGGGCCGGCGGGACGCGCCGCGCCGGGGCCGGGCCGCGGCGGGGGCGGACCCGGCGGGGGCCGGTTCGGCGGCGGTCACGCCCTGGCTCCAGGGGCGCCGCTGACGATCCGTTCGGAGATCTCCCGCCGCCACACCTCGTAGGCCGTCAGCGCGCCGTCGACGGCCGGCCGCGGCCGGGCCTGCGTGCACACCGCGGCGGCCTGCTGCGGGGTGAGGCCGCAGAGCACCCCGGCGGCGGCCTCGGCGTGCTCGGTGAGCAGACCGGACTCCACCCGGGCGGTGGCGGCGAAGGCCGCGCCCTGGGCGAGCTGGGGCCGGTACGGGCCGGCCCGGCCGAGCAGCAGGTGCAGCTCGGCCTCGGTGGCGCCGGCGGCGTAGCAGGCGGCCAGGCCGACCCCGGCCCACAGGTCGGCGTGCCGGTCGGCCTGGTAGCCGTCGACCAGGTCGGCGACCACGGTGGGGTCGGTGCCGCCGATGAACCACAGGGCCCGGCCGATGCCCTGGTCGACGGCGTGCCCGGCGTAGCGCCTGGTCTCGTCGCCGGGCCAGGGGAAGGCGCTCTCCCGGTGGTGCTCGTGCACGTACCGCGCGGTGCGGAAGTACGCCTGGTGGAAGCCGTACCCGTCCAGGGCGAGCCAGCGCAGCAGCGGGTCGGCGGGGGCGATGGCCGACCAGCGGAAGCGGGGCAGCCGGGCCATCGCCCAGCCGACCCCGACGTGCACCATGTAGCTGTGCGGTGCGCCGTGGCCCACCAGGAACTCCTCCACCCGGCCCCGGCCGGGCATCGGCAGGCCGTCCAGCATGGCCAGGCCCATCGCCGCGCCCTCGTAGGCGAAGCCCCGGTAGCGCACCGGTATCCGTTCCAGCCGCCGGTGCGCCTCGTCCTGGTCGGCGGCCTCGACGGCGATCGCGTAGCCGTCGAGGAAGGTCCCGCCGACGGTCTCCAGGTTGGTGCGCGCCTCGGGGTCCTTCACGTGGAATCCCCGGGTCGACAACTTCGTCTCGTTGTGGCTCGGCGTCAACAGACGTCGCCTGAACGCCCGCCAGCTCCCGCTCATCACTGCCTCCAGCCCGCCGCGTACCCGGATGGCCGCAGCTCTCCGGTTACATGCTTCGGACCCCGGCGACGCGGGGCTACTCCCACCGTGCCGATGCCGGGCAACACGGGAGTAGTCATCCGGCCGGGTCGATCCACGACACTCTGTGACGCCCCGCGCACACCGGTTTCTGACCTCTCGTCAGGACCGGCCCGTCAGTGAGCTGAGGAGACCCCACGTGACCGACACCATCACGGGCCGGACGGTGAAGGCGCCCCCGCGCGCCACTTCGCTGTTCGTCAACGGCCTGTTTCCGAAGCGCCGCGCCCTGGTCGTCCTGCTGGGCCTGCTCGGCGGGCTGCTGCTCGCCTACGCCTGGTCCTCGGAGCTGGTCGACGACAAGATCGGCTTCACCACCGCGAACGAGCTGCTCGGCCACGACGCCAGGAACACGCCGCTGGGCGGCATCTCGGCCGGCGTGCTGTTCGCCTTCGTCTCCGGTCTGGCCGGATCGTTCACGGCCTGCAACGTGGCGGTGTTCGGCGCGGTCGGCCCGCTGGTCGGGCAGATGAGCCTGACCCGCCGCCAGCGGCTGGTGCACGCGCTGCGCCCGCTGGGCTGGCTGACGGTCGGCATGCTGCCGGTCTCCGCCGCGTACGGGGTGCTGGTCGGCCTGTTCGGCACCCACATGCCGCAGTTCTCGACCGCTTCCGCGCACGGCACGATCTCGCCGCGGATGCTCCAGGCGATGATCGTGTACGGGCTGGTCGGCCTGGTGATGCTGGTGATCGGGCTGGCCGCGGCCGGGGTGCTGCCCGACCCGCTGGCGCGGGTGGCCGCCCGGTTCCCGAACGCCCCGCTGGTGCTGGTCGGCGCGCTGGTCGGCGGCTTCCTGATCGGCCGCCCGTACCCGTTGTTCCGCAACCTGTTCCGGCACGCGGCGGTGGAGCACAACCCGCTGTACGGGGCGGTGGCGTTCGCGCTCCAGTCGATCGGCAACATCCTGGTGATGGCGCTGCTGTTCCTGCTGCTGTCCTTCGCCCTCGGCGCGCGCGTGCAGCGCTGGCTGGCCACCAAGCCGGGCCGGGCGGCGACGCTGACCGCCTCCGCGTTCCTGGTGGCGGGCGCGTTCACGGTGATCTACTGGGACATCCGGCTGCTCGGCAGGCTCGGGTACATCTGGTGGCCGACGGCGCCCTGGAACGGCTGAGGCGCGTCCTGGCGCGCACCGCTCGCGCCGGCGGCGGCGGGTCCGGGCCCTCGGGTCCGGGCCCGCCGCCGTTCCGTCGAGGGCCGCCGCTGCCCGGGCTGCCGCCGTGCGGGCTCAGACCGGCCGTTCCGCCGCCCGGGCGACCGACTCCCGGGCGAGTGCCGGGTCGTCGCCGGCGCCGAGGATCATGCCGCACACCTGCGCCTCGAAGCAGACGTCCGCGGTGAGCGGTTCCACCAGGTAGCCGCCGAGGTCGAGGGTGACCAGGCCGTGCAGGGCGATCCAGAGCTGATGGGCCACCAGCTCGGGTTCGGAGGGCAGGAAGCGCTCGGCGGCGACGCACCGCTTGACCGCCCGCACCAGGGCGTCCAGGGTGTAGCGGCCGTGCTGCCGGTCGGCGTCGGTGAGCGAGAAGCCGCTGAGGCTGGAGCCGCCGAACATCACGTTGTAGAGGTGCCGGTGCTCCCGGGCGTTGGCCCGGTACGCCCAGCCGAGCGCGACCACGTCGGCGACCGGGTCGTCGGTCTCCTCGACCGCCTCCAGCCGCCGGTTGAGCAGCGTGAAGCCCTCGCGGACCACCGCCCGCACCAGGTCGTCCATGCCGCCGAAGTGCGTGTACACCGCCATGGTCGAGGTGCCGACGGTGGCCGCCAGCTTGCGGGTGGACAGCGCGGCCGGTCCTTCTTCGCTGAGCAGCTTCGCCGCCGCCTCGATCAGCTGCGTACTGAGGTTGGGGTCAACTCGCCGTGGACTCACCCTTGACAGTATGTCAGCCGGCTGCAACGCTGGTCAATGACGGTGTTATGTAACAGTGATATCGACTGAGGGGGCGGCCATGCCCGGCACCACCGGACCCACCACGAGGAGTCACCCGCACAGCACCACCCACCTGCTCGGACCCGGCTACCGGCCGGTGCCCGCCGAGACCGCGCACACCGGGCTGACCGTCCGTGGCGCCCTGCCGCCGCAACTGGACGGCACGTTCCTGCGGATCGGCCCCAACGCCCGCGGCGAGCACGACCCCGCCGTGCAGCACGCCTTCGCCGGCGCCGGCATGGTGCACGGACTGCGCCTCGGCGGCGGCCGCGCCCACTGGTACCGCAACCGCTGGCTGCGCGACGGCGCCCTCAGCCGCGAACTCGGCGAACTGCCCACCCCCGGACCGCGCGGGGTCCTCGACGGCAACGTCAACGCCAACCTGGTCCGCCACGCCGGCCGCACCCTGGCCGTCACCGACGGCGGCGCCCTGCCGCTCGTCCTCGACCCCGAACTGCGCACCCTCGCCCGCACCGACTTCGACGGCACCCTGCCCGGCGGGTTCTGCGCCCACCCGCTCACCGACCCGGTGACCGGCGAGCTCCACGCCGTCGCCGTCGACCCGGCCGGGGACCGGGCCGTCCTGCTCACCGTCGACACCGGGGGACGGGTCCGCAGCGCACTGCCCGTGCCGGTCAAGGGCCGCCCCTGGATGCACGCCTTCGCCCTCACCGAGCGCCACACGGTCCTGTTCGACCTGCCGGTCGCCCACGACCCCGCCGAGGCCCGGGCCGGCTCGCCCGTGCCCCACACCTGGCAGCCCGACCGCGACGCCCGGGTCGGCATCGTCCCCCGCGACCGGCCGGGAGCCACCGCGCTCTGGCTGGACGTGCCGCCCTGCTTCGTCTTCCACCCCGTCAACGCCTTCGAGGACGCGGACGGCCGGATCACCGTGGACGTGATCCGCCACGAGCGGGCCTTCGACCGCGACCGGCTGCACCCCAGCGAGTCCGCCCCCGCCCTGTGGCGGTGGACCCTCGACCCCCGCGAGGGCGCCGTGCTCGAACGCCGGCTCGACGGCCGGGTGCAGGAGTTCCCGCGCATCGACGAACGGCGCACCGGCCTGCCGTACCGCTACGCCTTCACCGTCGAACTCGTCCCCGGCCGGGGCGCGGCGCTGTGCGGCCCCGCACTGCTGCGGCACGACCTCGCGACCGGCCGCACCGACCGGCACGCCTTCGCCGGCGGCCGGGAGGGCGGCGAGGCGGTCTTCGTGCCGCGCGACGCGCTGGCCCCGGAGGGCGACGGCTGGCTGCTGACCCTGGTGTACGACCCCGCCGCCGACCGCAGCGAACTGCTCGTCCTGGACACCGCCGACTTCACCGGTCCGCCGGTCGCGGTCGTGCCGCTGCCGGTGCGGGTGCCGCACGGATTCCACGCGCAGTGGGTGCCGTCGCGCTGGTGAGCGGCCCCGGGCACGGCGCGGTCACGGCGCCCGGCGGCGGGACCGCCGGCCGCACCACCGCGTCCCGCCGCCGGGCCACCGTCACCCCATCGGCGTCCACCTCCCGCGCCGAGCGTCGCCCCCGCTCCGCCGTCCCCGCTTCTCCGAGAATGCCCTTCCCGGCCTCCCGGCCGCGCCGATTCCCGCCCCGCGGTCAATTCTCCCCCGCCCGAATTCCGGGCGCCGTCGCCGGGCAATCGGCGAGAAGTCCGCGAGAGGTCCCCGGGGATACGGTGCGGTGAATTCGACGGCACCAACGGGGGAGCGCCTTCATGATCACCTCAGATTCCTACGACGACATCGTGGTGGGCGCGGGCACCGCGGGCGCGGTCGTCGCGGCCCGGCTCAGCGAGGACGGCACCCGGCGGGTGGCCCTGGTCGAGGCCGGCCCGCACTACACCACCCGCGAGCAGACCCCCGGCGACCTGCTGAACGGCAACGCGATGTCGCTGGCCCGGCACGGCTGGGGCCTGTCCGCGCAGCTCACCGCGGACCGCCGCACCGCCTTCCCGCAGGGCAAGGTCACCGGCGGCTCCTCCGCCATCGGCAACACGGTGATGATCCGCGCCACCCCCGCCGACCTCGACGAGTGGGCCGCCCTCGGCAACCCGGCATGGAGCTGGGACGAGGCGCTGCCCCGGCTGCGCGCGATCGAGGACGACCTCGACTTCGGCACCGAGCCGTACCACGGCACCGGCGGCCCGATCCCCCTCCGGCGCTGGCGCCCCGAGGAACTCACCACCGTGCAGAGCCTGTTCCTCGAAGGCTGCCTGGAGGCGGGCCACCCGTACGCCGCCGACCACAACCATCCGCTGTCCACCGGCGTGGGCCCGATCCCGTCCAACCGCCGCGACGCCCGCGAGCGGGTCTCCACCGCCATGGCCTACCTGTGGCCCGCCGCCGGCCGCCCGAACCTGACCGTCGTCCCCGGCGCCCTGGTCGACCGGGTGCTGATCGAGGACGGCGTCGCCCGCGGCGTGCGGATCCTGGAGGGCGGCGCCGAACGCGTCCTGACGGCGCGCCGGACCGTGCTCGCGGCAGGGGCGATCGGCTCGCCCGCGATCCTGCTGCGCTCCGGCGCAGGCCCCGCCGGGCACCTGGCGGAGCTGGGCATCCCCCTGCGGGCGGACCTGCCGGGCGTCGGGGAGGGCCTGGTCGACCAGCCGCGGATCGGGGTCTTCCTGACCCCCAGGCCCGGCGCGGCGGACGAGAGCGCCTCCACCGGCCAGATCGTGCTGCGCACCACCGCCCCGGCCCCGGCCGGCGGCACGGAGCGCTTCAACGACATGTACTACGCGATGGTCAACCACTTCAACCTGGCCCACCACTTCCCCCGGCTGCGCGCCGCCGCCGGCGCCGACGGGGTGTTCGGCATCATGGCGGTGGTCCGCCGCGCGTACTCCCGGGGCCGGATCACCCTCGCCTCCGCCGACCCGCGCACCGCGCCGCGGATCGACCTCGGCTACCTCACCGACCCTCGCGATCACGGCCTGTTCGCCGAGGCGGTGCGCACCTGCTGGCAGCTGGCGAACTCGGCCGGGATCGGCGCGCACGCCGAGCGGGTGGTCGGGATGGACGAGAAGACCGTCGAGGACGACGAACTGCTCCGGGAGTACGTCGAGACCACCGTCGACACCGCCTTCAACCCGGCCGGCACCCTGCGGATGGGCCCGGCCGACGACCCGGGCGCGGTGGTGGACCAGTTCGGCGCCGTCCGCGGCGTGGCCGGCCTGCACGTGGCCGACGCCTCGGTCATGCCGTCGATGGTGTGCGCCAACACCGCGCTGACCACCGTGCTGATCGGCGAGCGGATCGCCGAGGCGCTCCAGGCCGTCTGACATTCCGTCGGAAAAGGCGCCGGGCATTCTCGGAGTATTCCCGGCGCGGCCCCGGCTGGGACGATTCTCTCGTCACCGGGAAAAACGTCCGCGCCGCTCCGGCGCGGCATTTCGGAAAGGAACGTCGATGACAGTGGAAAACGCGGCCGCCGGGAACATCCCGGGCGTCGACCCCGAGGTCCCGCACGTCTCCCGGGTGTTCGACCTGATGCTCGGCGGCACCGCGAACTTCGCGGCCGACCGGGCCGCGGCCGAGTACGCGTTCGCCTCCTGGCCGGGCGGCGACGTCGCGGTGGACATCCGGGCGGCGCGCGGCGCGCTGGTCCGGATCGTCCGCCACCTGGCCGCCGAGGCGGGCATCCGGCAGTTCCTCGACATCGGCACCGGCCTGCCCACGAGGGAGAACACCCACGAGGTGGCGCGGGGCATCATCCCGGACGCCCGCACCGTGTACGTGGACAAGGACCCGGTGGTGGTGGCGCACGCCCGCCACCTGCTGGCCGACCTGCCCGAGGACGAGGTCCGCTACCTGCACGCCGACATGAAGGACGTCGACCGGATCCTCGACGAGGCGCGGACCGTGCTGGACTTCGATCAGCCGATCGGCGTGATCCTCTTCGGCATCCTGCACTTCTTCCCCGACGACCAGGGCCCCGCCGAGCTGATGAAGCGCATCGTGGACGCCGTCCCCGCGGGCAGCCACGTCGCGTTCTCCCAGTTCGCCCGGGTCGGCGAGGACGCCGCGATGGACGAGGCCTTCGAGCTGCTCAACCAGCAGTGGGGCGAGTCGGTGGTGCGCCGGACCAGGCAGGAGGCCGCGGACCTGTACTTCGCCGGCCTGGAGCCGGTCGAGCCCGGCGTGGCCGAACTGCCCGACTGGCGGCCGGATCCCGGCGAGTCCGGCCCGCGGCCGATGCCGATGTGGTGCGGGCTGGCGCGCAAGGCCTGACGCCGCGCCCCGCCGCGAGCCGTACCGGACCGCCCAGGCGGCCCGGTACGGCTCTTCGCGCTACCGGGGGCCGACCGCGCGGAAGGCCGCGACCCCGGCCGCCGGGCGGCCGGGGTCGGGGGACGGGCCTGCGCTCTAGCGGCGCATCACCAGTGGTTCCTCGCTGAGCAGGTAGGCGCCGACCGTCTCGAAGTGCGAGTAGGAGAGCGCGATGTGCTTGGTCACCGCGTTGATGTCGCGGAAGGCCCGCTCCAGCCGGCTGGAGGCGTACATCGAGGACGTCCCGGCCAGCGTGAACACGGTGTCCACCGCGGCCGTCGCGGCCTCGCCGACCGTGGCCGAGGCCAGCCGCACCAGCGCGCTGAGGTCGGCGCCGGCCGTACCGGACTCCTCGACCTGCCGGGCCGCCTCGAACAGCAGCAGCCGCGCCGAGTACAGCGCCGCCTCGGCGCGCCCGAACCGCTCCTGGACGACGTGGTTGGCGGCCAGCCGCTGGGTGCCGCTGGCCGGGGTCTTGGCGTGCGCGGTGGTCCAGAAGGCGTCCAGCGCGTCCTGCGCCACTCCGAGCGCGACCGGCGCGGTGGAGAACGGCCCGAAGTCGAAGTACCCGACGGGGTAGGCCCGGGAGTCCCGCTCCGGCGGCGCCTGCGCCATGCGGCCCTTGCGGACGGCGTACGCGTCGGCGACGAACCGCTCCTCGACCCGGAAGTGGTTGCTGCCGGTGCCGCGCAGGCCGACGGTGTACCAGGTGTCCTCGATCCGGACCTCGGAGGCGGGCACGAACAGCATCACGATGTCCGGGCCGGCCGGAGTCTGCACGGGCTGCCAGTCCTCGCAGACCAGCGCCGTGCAGACCAGCCAGTCGGCGTGCGCCGAGCCGGAACCCATCGCCCACTCGCCGCGCAGCAGCCAGCCGCCGTCCACCGGCTCGGCCAGGCCGGACGGCTTGACCCCGCCGACCGCGAAGCCCTCGCAGTCCCGGAACAGCTCCCGGGAGGTCTCCTCCGGCAGGTAGTCGGACAGCCGGCCGATGGCGCCCTGGACGCCGATCTGCCAGGACACCGAGGCGTCGAGCCTGGCCAGCGCCTCCAGTGCGTACATGCCGGCCGTCAGCGAGACCTGCTCGCCCCCGAACGCGTGGGAGACCCACATGCGGGTGAAGCCGGCGTCGCGCAGGGCCGCGTAGACCTCGCGCGGCATCTGCCGGTCGCGCTCCGCCGCGTCCCGGTGCGCCTCGACCACCGGGGCGACCCGGTCGACCCGGCCGAGCCACTCGCTCTGCTCGGGGGTGGGCGCGGACTCCGGGAGCCGGTGCCGCTTCAGACGGTCGTTCATGGGGTTCGCTCCTTCGATCCGGTCCGAGCCGCGCGCCACCGTTGACGGGGCGGGTATCCGGGAGTGGACACCAGTGTCGGGCGGGCCGCCGGGAGCCGACTCCTCCCAACGTGCCCTCTCGGACGGTCGATCCCGCGGCCGATCGCGGTCGATCCCGGGGGCCCCCGGGCGTCGAGCCCGCCCGGCAGGCCGAAGGCGGCGGACCTCCCCGGCACCACCGTGGTGCCGGGGAGGTCCGCCGCCCCGGAGTCGGCGAAGCCGAGCAGTCGGTCAGTCCCCGAAGGCCTCGCAGACGCCCAGCAGGCTCTCCTCGAAGCCGCCCTCCGGCATGCCCTTGCCGGCGGTGAACACCAGGGCCTCGTCGTAGACGCCGTCGAAGACGGCCGCGAACCGCTCCCTGGCCTCCGCGGGCGTGCCGTGGACGGTCAGTGTGTCGAGCATCCGGTCGGAGACGGCGGCCGCCACGCCCGGAATGTCGCGCCGCGAGAACGCCTCGCGGATCGCGGCGAGTTCGGACTCGAAGCCGTGGAAGGAGATCAGCGGCGCCGCCGAGGGCAGGATCGCGAACACGCCGATCTGCACCGCGGCGAGGGTCCGCGCCTGCTCGGCGTTCTCGCTCACCGCACAGGTGATCATCCCGGTGATCGGCACCGGCGCCTCGCGCCCGGCCCGCTCCGCGGCGTCGGCGAGCGCGGGGCGGACCACCTCCTCGACGAACGCCGGGCTGAAGATGGGCTGGCCCAGGAGGCCGTCACCGACCGTGCCCGCGGTGCGGATCATCGGCAGGCGGCCGCCCGCCACCAGGATCCGGGGGCGGCTGTCGCCGGCCGCCGGGTCCGCCGGCTCGGGCCAGGGCTGGAGCAGGGGGTCGGCCGGAATGCGGCAGCGGTAGAACGCGCCGTCGTGGTCGACCGAGGTCGTTCCGACCTCCCAGATCCTGCGGACCAACGGCACCAGTTCGCGCAGCCGGGCGGCCGGGCGGCGCTCGTCGAGGCCGTGCCAGTCCGCGATCACCTGGGGGTTGCCGGTGCCCAGGCCCAGCTGCACCCGGCCCGGCGCGAGTTCCGCGAGCGAACGGAACTCGGTGGCGAGGGTCACCGGCGTGCGGGCCATGGCCCAGGCCACGGCCGACCCGATCCGGATCCGGGAGGTGGACCGGGCCACGGCGGCGAGGGTCACGACCGCCGAGCGGTCGTAGAACTCGCTCGTGTGGAACGACGGCAGCCCGCGCCGTTCGGCCTCGACCGCCATCCGCACCGCCAGGGGCACCGTCCCGGCCTGGACCGCCAGGCCGGGCCTGGTCTTCAATCCGCTGTTCACAGGAACTCCGTTCGCGAGGACGCCGTCAGGTGGTTTCGGCGCCGGGGTCCGAGGCCGCCGACATCAGGGAGGCCTCGAAGTGCCCGATGACATCGCCGATCACCTCGGCGCTGTGGAACGCCGTGTCGTGGACCAGGTCGAGGGTGAGCCTGCCGTCCGCCGTCGATCCGTAGAGCGAGGGAACCGGTCCGCGGGACGTGCCGGCCCAGCGGCTGTCCGTGATCCGCAGGCCGTCGGGCACGGGATGGTCCTCGATGACGCCGATGTTCGACACCATGAAGGACATCGGCGGGAGCGGCGTGGGCGTGCCGGCCAGCCGCTGGGCCACCAGCCTGTGCTGGATCTCCTCCTGCTCCAGGAGCGCCTTCAGCTTCGTGCCGATGCGACGGCCCACCTCGACGGGCCGCTCGCCGGCGTCGACGTCGGTGGCGGACACCAGCCGCGCCACACAGCAGAACGGGGCGTCCGGAGGGATCGGGGGAGTGACGCGCGGGCGCAGGTCGACGGCGAAGGCCGCCGAGACCGGCATCCGCCCGGCGCCGGGGAACCGGGCGCGCACCGCGCAGGCCAGGGCCCCGGCCAGCAGGCTGGTGAGGGAGATCCCGCCCTTGCGGGCAGCGGCGACCAGCGCCGCGGTCGTGTCCCGGTCGTAGCCGAGGCCGTGCACGCCCTGCGGGCCCGGTTCACCCGGTTCGCCGGGTTCGCCGGGTTCGCCGGCCAGCGTCAGCGGCGGAGCGGTCTCGGCCGGAAGCCGCACCGGGCCCGGTTCGTACGCCGCGAGCAGGGCCTCCTCCAGCGACCCCTCGAACGCGGACCTACCGCTCGGCGCGGGTTCCACGCCGCGCGACAGATCGGTGTAGTAGCCGAGCAGCCGGCGCAACAGGAGCGTGTTCAGCCGGCCGTCGGTGCCGGCGTGGTCGCCGGCGAGGCTGAGCACCGCCGAATCGGCGGTCCGGGACAGCGAGATCCGGCTGAGCGGACGGTTCCCGGGGAGGGGGACGTTCAGCTCGTCCGCGAGGGAGTTGGCGTCCGGCGCTGCGACGGCCAGCCCCGGCGCCTCGTCGGACAGCACCAGGGCGACGTCGTCATCGGTCCGGAGCAGGGAACAGCGCAGCAGTGGATGGTCGCGCTGCAGCAGCCGTGCGGCCCGGTCCATGACCGAGGCGTCCACCGGGCCCTCCAGGCGGACGCTCGCCACGACGGGACCGACGCGCCGGGAGTAGAACAAGGACTCGAAGAAGGTCAGGGAGCGGCGCTCGCTCGTCATGGGCGAACCTTTCGTACGTCCGGGGTCACGGCGAGGGGTCCAGGCCCTAGATCAGGTGCGAGTTGGGCTCCAGCCCGCACAGGATGCGGCCGTAGAGTTCGAGGTTGGTGTTCGGGTGCAGGACTCCGTGCAGGCAGATGGTCTGGAGGTCCCGGTCGATGCGCTGGATCGGGACGTCGGAGTAGACGGAGGAGCCGCCGCTGGCGGTCCTGAGGATGTCCATCGCCTCCTTGGCGCGCATGCACGTGGCGCCCATGTCCATGCGGGCCAGGCCCCGCTCCGTCAGGGTCCAGTCCGCGCCGGTCGCGGCCTTGCCGTCCAGGCGCTCGGCCGCGCGGCGCACGTGGAACTCGGCCTCGTCGATCTTCACGGCCGCCTCCGCCACCTGGAGGTGGGTGAGCGGGGCGTCGATCTGGCGCTTGTAGTCGGTGTAGGTGATCTTCCGGGTGGGCAGCCGCTCGAAGAAGACCTCGCGCGCGGCCTGGACCATGCCCAGCGGGACCGCGCTGACGCCGGCGGAGGCGATCGGGGAGAACAGGGACTTCCACACGGGGGAGTCGGCGTTCTTCAGTGAGCGGTGCCGGCCCTCGCGGATCACCGGGGTCATCGGCAGGACGCGCGCCTCGGGGACGAACAGGTCCTTCACGATGGTCGTCACGCTGCCCGTGCCGCGCAGGCCCGAGGTGAACCAGTCGTCGACGATCTCCAGGTCGGACACCGGGACGAGGACGATGACCGGGATGCGGTCGCCGTTCTCGTCGGCCAGCAGGGCGGAGTGGACGAACCACTGGCTCTGCGTGACACCGGTGCAGAACGGCCACCGGCCGTTGAGGATCACGCCGCCCTCGGTCGGGACGGCGATGCCGCCCGGACTGATGCTGCCGCCGAGCCGGACGTCCGGGTCGGCGAAGACCTCGTCCTGCACCTCGTCCGGGAACAGCCCGGTCTGCCAGGTGCCGATGGCCATCGTGGCCGAGGTCCAGCCGAGGGAGCCGTCGCCGCGCGAGAGTTCGGAGATCACGGCGCACACGGTGCGGGCGTCCGATTCGTAGCCGCCGTAGCGGTGCGGGACCCGCATCCTGAGCAGGCCGGCGTCGATCACCGCCCGGAGCACGTCGTCGTGCAGGACGCGGTGCTCCTCCTGCCAGGCGGCGTGCTTGCGGATCAGCGGGACCAGTTCCGTCGCCCGGCCGACGAGCTCGTCATGCTGCGGTGCCCCGAGAGTCGTCACGTGCTGCTCCTGAGTGTGAAGGTGGGGAAAACCTGGCGGTTTCGACCGTAGGGCGGCGCGACGCGGGACCCATCTTCGTGGTTGCCCTGTCGTTCACGGGAGTCGAGCCGGTGCCGACAGGGCAAGCCCGGAGAACTCCGGCCGGCCGGTTCGGTGCAACAGTCGCACTGTTCCGGCTGTCATCGGACCACTCGTGGGTGGAGGAAAACGTGCGTGAACCGTATCGGGTAGCGGTGTGGGGGACAGGTCAGGTGGGAGGAGCCGCGATCAGGGAGATCGTCAGGCTCGATTCCCTCGAACTCGTCGGCGCCCTGGGGTACCGGGTGGAGAAGCAGGGCCTCGACGTGGGCGAGGTGCTCGGGATGGGCCCGCTGGGGGTGGAGGTCGCCGCGGACCCGGCGGCGCTCATCGACGCGCGTCCCGACGTGGTGCTGTACGCACCGCTGGACCCCGTCGACTGGAAGCGGACCGACGACGACATCCTGTCGCTCCTGCAGGCCGGGATCAACGTCGTCACCTCCCTCGCCTACGAGGGCCTGCGCTACCGGGACGACGGCGCGCTGGAACGCTTCGAGCGGCTGGCCGGGGCCGGCGGGGCGACGCTCTACGCCACCGGAGTGAACGGCGACTTCATCGGCGAACGGCTGGTCACGACGCTGTCCGGGCTGTGCAGCGACGTGGAGCACATCACGATGAAGGAGATCTGGCGCTCCGACTCCGTGGGCAGCGGCCTGTTCGACCAGTTCGGCTTCGGCAAGCCCCTCGACCAGGCGGCCCTGGGCGAGGAGTTCCTGATGACCGGGCTGGAGCGCTACCACTCGGTGTCCATCCGCAACGTCGCCCGGCACATGGGAGTGGTCCTGGACTCCGTGGAGACGAGCAGCCTGAAGCTGGTCGCCCCCGCGGACATCGAGCGGTCCAACGGGCCGTCCATCCGCGCGGGAACGCTCGGCGGCCGGGTGATCCGGATGTCGGGGATCAGCGGCGGCAAGGAGTTCTACCGTTCGGAGGGCATCTTCTACTGCGGCGACGACCTCAAGCCCGCCGAGGTCACCGCGGACACGTGCTGGTACATCGAGATCGAGGGACGCCCGTCCCTGCGCACGACGGTGGTGGCCAGCGCCTCGACGCGCGACAACAGGCTCCACTACGCCGACGACCCCACCGCCCCCGGCTTCTACGCCATCGCCGCCCCGATGATCCAGGCGATCCCCGTCGTGGTCGAAGGCGCCCCGGGAGTGTGGGAGCACCCGCCGGCGGCCCTCCACTACCGGCGCGAGCTACGGGCCCTGTGACCGACCCGGACCTCGTGGGGCTCCGGCATCGCGGGTGGCGATGCCGGAGCCCCACGCCGCTACACGGGGGACCGCCGGTCGGTGGGAGGGCCTACTGCGCGGGCGCCAGCTTCGGGCTGTTGTGGTAGGCGGCGATCAGCCACTGGCCGTCCCGCTTCTCCAGCACCCAGGTCGCCGTCACCTTGCCCTCCTCCGGAGCCTCGGTCTGGCCGCCGAACAGGATCGCGGACTCGCTGACGAGGATCGCGGCGTCCTGTCCCAGGAAGCGCAGGCTGATCTGCTTGTTGGAGGTCGAGCTGCCCTTGAGCGGCCCCGCGAACGCGAAGGCCATGTTCTCGCGGATCACGTCACGGCTGTCGCGGAACGAGCCGGTCATGATGGCGGTCGCGTCCTCCGTGTAGTTGGCGACCATGCGGTCGGCGTCGCCGGCCTCCCACGCCTTGTACGAGTCGGCGAGAACGGCCTCGATGGCGGCGACGTCTTCCGCACGCTTGTCCGACATTCGATTCTCCCTTGCGATCGGTTCGCCCGGACGATCCGGCGAACTCGCCAATACATACCGACGGCGGGGCCGGAACTCATCGCGCCCGCGGAAAAAAGATCGGTGACTCTTCCGGCGGTCGGGCCGGGGCCCGGATCCGGGCGGTGCCGGGCCGGTGGATCCGGGCTCAGGACACCGCGACGGGCAGCCCCCGCGCGTCGAGCGCGGCCGGCAGACCGAAGGGCGCGAAGACCTCGGCCGTCTGGAACACCGACGTCCGGCTGATGCCGGCGGCGGTGACGGTGAAGACCTGGAGCGTGTGCAGCCGGTAGCCGTCACCGGCGCGGCAGTAGGCGGCGAACCCGGGCTGGCCGTTGGCGGCGACGGTCCTCAGCCGCCAGTCCGTTCCGGCCTTGTCGAAGACCCACTCCATGAACAGGCCGTAGTTGTGGCGGCCGGAGAACCAGTTGAGCATCGGCGGCATCTCCATGAGCACGTCCTCGGTGAGCAGCCGCTTGAGGCTCTCGACGTCGGCGTTCTCGAAGGCCTTCATGTAGCGCTCGATCCAGGCCCGCTGCTCGAGCTCGGGCGGCTCGCTGAGGCCATCGTCCTGGATCCCGACCTCCTTCAGCCGGGTCCGTGCCCGCTGCAGGGAACTGTTCACCGACACGACGGTGCTGCCGAGGATCTCCGCCGCCTCGGAGGAGGAGAAGCCGAGCACGTCCCGCAGGATCAGCGCACCGCGCTGCCGCGCCGACAGATGCTGCAGGGCCGCGGCGAACGCCAGGCGCAGGCTGCTGCGGTCGATCACGGCCCCGGCCGGATCGGCCGTCCTCAGCAACGAGTCCGGCAAGGGCTGGAGCCAGGGCACGTCGTCCCCCAGGACCAGTGGGGCCAGCGGCTCCGACTCCGCCACCAGCCCCGACGGCAGCGGCCGCCGGCCGTGCGCCTTCAGGGCGGTCAGGCAGGCGTTCGTCGCGATCCGGTAGAGCCAGGTGCGCACCGAGCTGAGGGACTCGTCGTACTGCTCCCGCGCCCGCCACGCCCTCAGGTACGTGTCCTGGACCAGGTCCTCGGCGTCGTGCACCGTGCCGAGCATGCGGTAGCAGTACGCCAGCAACTCCGGCCGGAACGGCTCGATCAGGCGATCAAAGCCCTCATCCTTCGTCGTCACGCCCAGGCTCCTTCTCTGCTCAGACCGAGGACACCGTACTCGAGGACGGCGCGTGGTGTGAGTTGATCTATCGCAGAGGACGGCTTCCTGACGAACCGTGGGACATGGTCGTCGCCGTGGTGTATGCGGCGGTGTACGCGGTGGCTGCCGGTCGGTCCGGTGCCGTCTCGACGTCTCGACGTCTCGATGTCAGGGCGTCGTGGGTGCGGCGGGCGCGGCGGCGGGACCGGAGGCGGCGGCCAGCACGCCGGTGGCCAGCCACATCGCCGGGTTCTCCGCCACCGTGCGGCCGTGCCCGATCCGCCGGTCGTCGTGGGCGAAGACCTCGGCGTCCCAGCCGTGGCCGGCCAGCCAGGGGGCGAGTTCGTCGTGGGCCGACAGCCACTCGATGCCGTAGGTCCTGTTCAGCGCGCGCAGCTCCCGGCCCGCCTCGCCGAGCATCCTGACCGCCAGATGCTCCAGCAGGAGCGCGCTTCCCGGCGCGGACAGGGCGGTCAGTGCCGTCACGAGCCTCTCCACGGCGCTCTCGGCCAGGTAGAACACCAGACCCTCAAGGAGCCAGACCGTGGGCCTGCCCGGGTCGAAGCCCGCGGTCAGGAGCGCGGGCACCCAGTCGTCGGACAGGTCCGCGACGACGTCGCGGCGCGCGCACGTCGGCGCGAGGCCGGACCGCGCGACCAGCGCCGACTTCGGCTCGACCACCTCGGGCAGGTCGACCTCGTACCAGTCGGTGCCCTCCGGGCAGTCCAGCCGCAGCGTGCGACCGTCGAACCCGGCGCCGAGGGAGACGACCTGCCGGACCCCGCCGCGCAGCGCGGCCCGGATGCCGTCGTCCAGGAACCGGGTGCGGACGGCGAAGTAGTCGGTGGTGAACTTCTCGTCGCTGTCCATGCTCTGGCCGATCGCCGCGGCGATCCTGGCGAGGGTGGGATCGTCGGCCAGGATCTCCAGGATCGCCTCGGCGAACGGGTCCTGGAACAGCGCATCGGGGCGGCGGCCTTCCATGCGCCGGGAGCAGGCGATGAATATGGCGCTCTGACCGACGCTTCCGTTGAGTACCTTCAGTTCGGTCATGCGGCTCTCCTTGAGTTCGCGCGCGGTGGTACCGGCGAGGATGATCACGGTCGGCCCTGGGCGAACGGATTGCCGGTGAGGATCCGGCGCCCCAGCGAGGCGACGAGGGGGCCGTCCACCTCGCTGAGCCGCTTGGCCTCGATCCACTCCGGATCGGCGAGCAGGGCGTTCCACTTGCGCTCGAGCTCATCGTAGGAATCGAATCTCAGGACGTAGACGATCTCGTTCATGGTGTTCGTGCCGAACTCGGTCAGCGAGATGAAGACGACCTCCATCCCGTGCCTGGCCAGCCCCTTCAGCGCATGCTCGTTGAACCTGCGGATCAGGGCGGGCATGCGGCCGGGGACCGCGGTGTATTCGCGCAGCTCGTAGATCATGCTGTGTTCGCTCCCAAGGTCTGTGTCGTGGCCCTTGCTGCGCAGATGGAGGGCGAGCGGCGGCCCCGGCCTGAATCCCGGGCCGGTTCGAGCGCTCCGCCGGGAAGCCTAGCCCCGGCGCGGGAGGCGGTCTTCTTCGTGAATGCTCTGATTGCGGGGGTTCGTGCCGCCCCCTCCCCGGCCGGCCGCGCGTCCTGCGGGTTACGAGCGGAACGGGCGTTATGGATAATGACGTTGACGTCGCATCAACTTCCATCACGCGTCACTTCCGCCCCATCCAGCCCAGTAGCTCGGCCCGGCGCGGTGGACGGCGTCGGGCCCCGCGTTCCGACTCCGTGACCGAGAGGCTCCAGCATGACTCGCGCAGGGACCAGCCCCAGGATCGTCGTGGTGGGAGCGGGCCTGGCCGGCACCGCCACCACCATCAGAATGCTCCGCTTCGCCCGCCGCCCGGTCGAGATCGTCCTGCTGGAGCGGCGCGCCGACTACCGCGCCGCCGGGGTCGCCTACCACCGGGACGGCAACCCCTGGGACCATGTCTTCAACATCCAGGCCGGGCGGATGTCGGTGTTCAGGGAGGACGTCCTCGACTTCGTGCACTGGGCCAACCGGGAGGCCGATCGCGGTGACTGGCCCGCGCAGTGGGCCGACCACGAGTTCACCGAGCCGGGGCCGGCGCCCCGGCGGATCTTCCAGGACTACCTGGAGCAGCGGCTCGCCGAGGCCGCCCGGGAGGCCTACCCGGGCGTCGTGCTCACCGAGGCCGAGGGTGACGCCGTCGACCTCGCCCTCACCCCCACCGGGGCCGACCTGACGGTCCGGCGGGGCGACGGCGCGGAGCACGTGATGGCCGCCGCGCACGTGGTCCTCGCCACCGGCCTGGAGCTGAAGGACCTGCCCTTCGCCACCGAGGTGCTGGAGCACCCGGGGTTCGTCCGCCACCCCTATTCGGCCGAGGGCGTGCGCAAGCTGGAGGCGCTGCCGCCCGGGGCCGACGTGGTCGTCGTCGGCTCGGTGCTCAGCGCCTACGACTCGGCGGGCCTGCTGCTGCGCCGCGGCCACACCGGAAGCATCCGGCTGGTCTCCCGCACCGGGACGATGTTCCGCACCTATCCGGGCACCCACGAGCACGGTGTGCTGCGACTCTCCTGTCCCAGCACGCTGCTGGAGCCCTACCGCAACCGCGAGGAGTTCCTCGGCCGGGTCCGGGCGGAGTGGAAGGCGGCCTGCGCGACCGTGGCCCGCGAGTATCCGGACGTCGCCCCCGAGGTGGTCGCCGAACGGGTCGCCAAGGCCTGGGAGCCGCACCTGCCCACCGCCATCGAACGGATCCCGTCGGACGAGCTGCGCTCCCTGCTGGACGAGTTCGGCACCGCGGTCGCCGCCCTGCGGGTCGGCGCGGTGCGGTACACCATCGAGGTCATCGAGCGGGCGATGGAATCCGGCCCGCTCCGGCTGCTGGTCGGGGCCGTCCAGTCGGTCACCCCCGCCGAGTCCGGCCGGCTGGAGGTCGCCGTCGCCACCGCGGACGGGAAGCTGGCCGTCCAGGCGGACCTGGTGGTCTCCAACTTCGGCCGGGAGAGCGACTACCTGCGGGTCGGGGAGCCGCTGTGGCGCAACCTGCTGCGGCGCGGTCTGGCCACCGCGCACGAGCGCACCGGCCGAGGTCTCGACGTCGACCACCGCGGCGTCCTGCTCGATCCCTCCGGGGCGCCCAGCGGTCCGCTCACCGCCGTCGGCCCGCTGCGCGAGGGCGACGAGATCGTGCGCAACGGCCGCACCGGTGCCTTCGCCTTCAACCTCGCCGCCATCAAGAACCACTCCATCGCGGTCGCGGCCCACGTCATCGAACAACTGGAGCTGTCCGAGCCCGTCTCCGAGTCCTTCTCCGAGCCCGTCCCCGCGGCCGGTCCGGGGGCCGGCGCCGCCGCCGGCTCCGGCCGGCCCGTCGCCCCGGAATCCGGACGGGCGCGCGACTTGGCCGGATCCGGTACCTCCGACGGCACGTTCGAGGAAGCAGCCGACCCCGTGTTCGAGCAGGCTGTGAACCTGGAGGTGAGGAGGATGGCGACCGGCACCCGTGCCCAACGGGAGCGGATCGACGCCCGCCTGGACGCCCTGATCGGCTCCTCCACCGCCCCGGACGACCCCGGACACCGCCGCCGACTGCGGACGGCGGTCGGCCGGTCGGCCGTCCGGAGACTCACCGACGTCTCCGTGACGCCACGCCAACTTCGGCTTCACCTGGGGATCCCGGACAGCGCGGACACCTACGAGTCCATGGAGGACTAATTGAACGGGCGACGGATCCAGGGCTTCATGCTCACCGGTGGCACCCGAGCGACCCTGCGCGGCACCTGCAACCGCACCGGGCACCCGCAGGCGGGATCCATCCTGATCGCCCCCCATCTGGAGGCGGGCCTGTACGACGCCATCGTCGCGGCCGACGCCGTGGTCTGCGGCGGAGGCGGCCAGACCGGCCACATGCAGTCGCTCTGCCGCGGCCGCGGCATTCCGGTGCTCAGGGTCGACGAGGCCGACCTCGCCGCCCTGGTCGGCGAGGTCACCCTCGACCTGGAGAACGGGGCGATCCTGCTCGAACCCGACCCGGCCGCGGGGTCCGCCCCCGCGCCGGGTCCGGCCGCCCCCACCGCGGAGCAGCTCGGCGCCGCCTGCGCGGTCATCGCCGACTTCCAGGACATCCGGACCGTCAACTCCTGCGGGCCGAACGCGAAGCGCGTCGACTCCTTCTTCATCCGCGAGGAGTTCCTCTGCCTGGCCGCCGGGCTCAGCCCGCTCGACGCCCTCGACGGAGGACCCGAAGAGATCACCCGCTACGGGCGGGCCATCGCCGAGCGCCTCGTCGCCTTCGTCGACGAGCTCCTCCCCGACCAGCGCCTCATCCTGCGCCTGCTCGACCTGCGCTCCGACCACGCCGCCAGCGTCACCGAACAGTCCGCCGTCGCCGTCGAACCCAACCCCGAGCTGGGCCTGCACGGCGCCCGGTGGCTGCTCGGCTCGACCGCCTACCGGGACGCCCTGCACACGGTGCTCGACACCCTGCGCACCCGGCTCGGCGACGAGGCGGCGCGCGTCCACCTCTCCGTCCCGTTCCTCAACGACGCGGACGAGTACGCCCAGTTACGGGCCCACCTCGAACTCCCCGCCACCGTCTCGCTCTCCGCGTTCATCGAGACCCCGGCCGCGGTCCACGCCACCCCGCAGATCTGCGCCGCCGGCGCCAGCGAGCTCTTCGTCGGGGTCAAGGACCTGGTCCAGTTCTACCTGGCCGCCGATCGCGGCAACCACCTCGTCGCCGACTCCTACCAGACCCGCCATCCCGCCGTCCTCGACGGCGTCCGCCGGGTCGTCGAAGCCGCCCGCGCCGCCGGCATCCCGGTCCGGGTCTTCTCCCTCGGCACCGACCTCGCCCACTACCTCTCCCAACTCCCGACCCCCGACGGCTACATGATGTGCACCGCCGAACTGACCCGGGTCCTGCATCCCGAGCGCGTCGATCTGACAAACTGAGCACGTTGGGAGAAGCACTTCCGGCGCGAGGCCATCAGTCTGGGGCACGCCCCGCCGTCCCACCGCCTCGCCGCCCCGTCGGCGCGAGGGCTCCCAGGCATCCTCCCCCCGTAGGAGAACCAGACTGATGACGACGTACACCGCACCGTCGAACCCCGGCTCGAGAAAGCTGTTGAGCCGGCTGAGCCACGGATCGCACCGCGCCGCGCTGAACCTCTTCATGGTGGTGGTGCTCGCCCACTGGGCCGAGCACCTCACCCAGGCGTACCAGATCTGGGGCCTCGGCTGGTCGGTTCCGAAGTCCAAGGGTCTGCTGGGGCTCCAGTTCCCGTGGCTGGTGACGTCGGAGTGGATGCACTACGGCTACGCCCTGGTGATGATCATCGGGCTGTTCCTGTTGCGCCCCGGGTTCGTCGGGCGGGGCCGCACCTGGTGGACGGTGGCGCTGGTGATCCAGTTCTGGCACCACATCGAGCACCTGCTCCTGCTGCTGCAGGCGCAGACCGGGCACTTCCTGTTCGGAAAGACGGCGGCGGTCTCGGTGCTGCAGCTGGTGTTCCCCCGGGTCGAGCTGCACCTCTTCTACAACACCGTCGTCTTCATCCCGATGGTGATCGGCATGTACTACCACCTGCGGCCCAACCACGACGAGCTGTCCGAGATGACGTGCAGCTGCAAGCACGCCGTCCACCGTCACGAGGCCGCGGCGACCGCGTGAGTGGCACCGGATCGACGCAGTCCTTCCAGCGCGCCGTCGCGCTCGGCGTCGGTGTGGTCGTGCTGCTCCTCGTCGGGCTGCTCTGGATCAGCGCTCGCCAGCCGGTCCGGCTGGCGAGCGTCACTCCGGCCGACGGCAGCGGCCTCGCCCAGGCCCCGAGCGAGGTCGCTCTGACCTTCTCCGGCGACGACTTCCAGCCCGGATCGGTCTATCTCCAGGTCAACGGGCCCAACGGCCTGCCCGTCAGTGACGGCAGCCCCCGGCTGGACGGCCGGCGCCTGGTCTCGCCGGTCCGGATCGACGCCGAGGGCACCTACCAGGTCACCTACCGGCTCGTCCTGGACGGCGGCCGCGAGGTCTCCGGCACGACGGCCTTCGGGGTCGGCGCCGCCACCGCCATCGCCACCGACAGCCGCCCCGTCGCGGACCCGGCGGACGAGGGCAGCCCGACCCACGAGCACGGGATCGAGGGGGCCTGGAACGTCCTGCTGCTCTGCGCCGACGCGGTCCTGCTCCCGAGCGCCCTCTACCTGGTGTTCCGCCGCCCCCGCCTCCGGCGCCCCCGGGCGCGTCCGGGCCGGCCGTACGGAGAAACCGGCACTGCCACGTAGGGAGGAATGCCGCATGAAGCTGCGCCACGGACTCACCGCGTTCCTGCTCACCGCCGCCTCGGCGGCCGTCGTCGTCGCACCCGGGACGACCTCGGCCGCCGCCGGCTGCTCCTACACCTCCAGCAACCAGACCCCGCTGGTGGACATGGGCGGCTCGACCTACCAGGGCCAGTCCGGCGGACTGTACCCCGGCGCGAGCAACACCCGCCCGGCCGCGCACACCCGGGCCGGCAAGGACATCGCGCTCCAGCACGTGCTTCCCCGCAACGCCGCCGGCCAGGTCGACCCGGTCAACGGCAAGGTGGTGCTGATCTCGATCGGCATGTCCAACACGACCCAGGAGTTCCAGGCCTTCATCGCCAGGACCACCCGGTACGCCGACCTCAACAGCCGGCTGGTGATCGTCGACGGCGCCCAGGGCGGTCAGGACGCCCACGCCTGGGAGGACCCGGCGAGCGCCACCTGGTCGGTGCTGGCCGGCCGGCTGAACGCCGCAGGGGTGACCGCCGCCCAGGTCCAGGCCGTCTGGATCAAGGAGCAGTACGTGGGCGACAACCTGGGCGCCTTCCCGGCCGGTGCCCGGTCCCTGCGCGACAGCCTCGCCGCCATCGCCCGCAACGCCCGCGCCGAGTACGCCAATCTGGCACTCGGCTACGTCGCCAGCCGCATCTACACCTACAACCCCGCCCGCAGCGCCGGCGCCTACCAGCAGGGCTTCTCCGTCAAGTGGCTGATCGAGCAGCAGATCAACGGCGACCCCACCCTCGCGTACGGCGCCGGCGGCGTCGCCCCCTGGCTCTCCTGGGGCCCGTACCTGTGGGCCGACGGCCTGGGCGCGGACAACGCGGCCGGCGGCGTCCCCGGGCGCGGCGACGGCCTGGAGTGGAAGTGCTCGGACCTCGAAGGCGACCTGGTGCACCCGGGTCCCACCGGCGAGCAGAAGGTCGCCACTATGCTGCTGAACCAGTTCAGCACGGATGAGACGACCGTCTCGTGGTTCAACAAGTAACGTGCTACGGAGGCTGATTCGCATGCCGCACATCGCCGTCCCCCACCAGCGACCGGGCATCCGGGGGCTGATGGCCAGCAAGCCCGCCTCGGGGCGCGCACTCAGTGAGCTCGCGGAGCAGCTGCTCCGCGGCGAGTCCCCGCTCACCGTGGGCGAGCGCGAGCTGATCGCCGCGTTCGTCTCCGCCCGCAACGAGACCCGCTACTGCACCGGCTCGCACAGCGCGGCCGCCGCGCACACGCTGAGCGGAGGCGACTACACCGTGGTCGACGCCGTCAAGCGCGACCTGGCGACCGCACCGGTCAGCGAGAAGATGCGCGCGCTGCTGGAACTCGCGGGCCACGTCCAGGTCAGCGGCCTGGCCGTCACCGACGAGCACATCGCCGCCGCCCGCGCGGCGGGCGCCGACGACGAGACCATCCACGACACCGTGCTGATCGCCTCCGCGTTCTGCATGTACAACCGCTACGTCGACGGCCTCGCCGCGATCACCCCCGACGACCCCGCGGTCTACGACGAGATCGGCGAGAACCTCGCCTCCAAGGGCTACCTGCCCTGACCCCGCACCCCCCCCAGGCCCAGGCCGGCCCCCGCCCGGCCTGGGCCCACCCCTGCCCGCGCTCCCGCCCGAGGCGAGCGGGCGAGAGCGGCGAGTGGGGGCGGGGGTCACATGGTGGTGAGGAGGGTGCCCTCGTAGGCGAGCCATTGGGCGTAGGCGTGGAGGCCCTTGGTGGGGGCGGTGGTGGGGGTCCAGGCGGGTGGGCGGGGGGTGTTGGTGAGGTCGGGGGCGGGGGTGGGGTGGGCGGGGGGTGTGGGGTGGGTGTGGACGGGGACGGGGCGGACGGAGGCGTGGACGGCGTTCGCCAGGTCGGCGAGGGTGGTGGGCTTCTCGGGGGCGACGGTGAGGGAGCGGGTGGCCGGGCGGGTGCGGAGCACGGTGAGGACGGCGTCGGCGAGGTCGTCGACGTAGACGGGGTGGATCTCGGTGTCGGGGTCGCCCTGGACGGTCACCGGCTGGCTGCGCAGGGCGTCCCACACCATGCGGCCGATGAGGGTGTCGCGCGAGCAGCCGGGGCCGTACACCTCGCCGACGGCCAGGGTGTACGGCCGCGGGTCGCCGGGCAGGTGGATGCGCAGCTCGCGGGCCGGGGCGCCCTCGCGCAGGCCGGTCAGGTCGAGGACGGCGTCGAGTGCTCCGGTGTCGGCCGGGTCGGTGAGGTCGGCCAGCCGCCGGAGGAGGTGCTCGCCGAGCGGTGAGGCGCCGCCGCGCACGGTGAGGCCGCCCCGCCGCCGGGGCCGGCGGGGGGCCGGGCGGTCGGCGGCCTCGCGACCGGCGGTCAGGGCCCGTCGGGCCACGGCCGCCAGGGCCTCGCGGCGTTCGGCGATCCGCTCCTCGGTGCTGGTGTTGCTGATGCCGCCCGGCCCGATCGTCGCGACCGCCTCGGCGTACACCTCGGGCCGCACCTCCGGCGCGGAGCCGTCGACGTCCAGGCCGAGGCGGGCGGCCTCGTGGCCCATGGCGAGGGCGGTGAGCCACGTCCCCCGGACGTCCGGCGCGTCCGACTCCGGTCCGGGCGGCGTGAACAGCGAGTCGGGCAGGTCCAGACCACGCAGGTACTGCTCGCAGTCCATGTGCAGCCACCGCTCGGGGCCCGGCCCGGGGACCCGGACGGCGCAGCGCGCGACGCCGTACTTGAAGAACGGCAGGACGGTCAGGCCGGTCAGCCGGCGCCCCTCGTCGTCGCCGGGCCGGTCGCCGGGCAGGAAGCAGACCGAGCGGCGCGGCCCCCGGAAGGCGTTGCCCGAGATCGAGCCGTGGTCCTGGTGCTCGGTGAGGTTGGGCACCGAGACGTAGCGGGGGACGCCGAGGTCGGTGAGGTAACGGTGCATCAGGATGTCGTCGGGCCAGGCGCCGAGGCGCGCGCGGCCGTAGCGGACGAAGCCGTCGGCGACGGCCCGGGGCAGTACGATCGCGACGCACGGGAAGTACTCGTTGACCGCGCCGGCCCAGCGGGCGCCGGCCATCGCGCCGAAGCGGATCGCGGCCCCGTTGCGGGAGTCCCACAGGGCGAACAGGGCCAGCGCCGCGTCCGGCATCGCCTCGATGGCGAGGTTGACCCGTTCGAAGAACGATTCGGACAACAGCATGTCGTCCTGGATCACGAGTTGGTGGGTTGCGCCGTCCTCGATGGCCTCCCAGGCGGCGAGCGCGGTGCGCAGCACCGAGGGAGTCCCGGTCGGGTCCGGGTCCATGACGACGCGTAGCGCGCCAGGGGGAGAGGTCTGGACCATCCGCTCGGCGTCCGGCCGGCGCTTGGGGTGGGTCATGACCACCCCGCTGAGCTGATGGCTCGTCACTTTTGTACCCTTTCATCGGTGGGACATACGGGATTTGATGGCACTTCTGGAACCAGCGAATACTGCGGGTGCCATCGATTCCGGACAGTACGGATCGCGCCGTGGGCTGGCAAGAGTGCCGAATTGGCACTGGCGTCACGGTTGGTGTCCCAAGGATGCTGGACGGACACGCCACCTTCCGTGGGAAGCATGTGGCTGTGTGTGAGCGCGTTTTCTAGAGTTCGCCGTCTTCACGGAGGGAACCCCATATGTCCGCTGGATCGCACGCGCCGTCGAACGAGTCCGCACCCGACGCGGGGGAGAGCGTCGAGTCCCGGTTGGAGAAGCTCCGCGATGCCCGCATCGTGGTGACCGGAGGTGGGGGCCTGGTGGGAAGCCGGCTCACCGCCCTGTTGTGCCGGGTCGGTGCCGAAGTGGCCGTCCTGGACCGGATGGACGCCTACCCCGAGGACGGGCACGCGATATTCGGGGTCGAGAAGACCGGGGCCAAGCTGGTCGTCGGGGACGTCTGCGACCGCGACGCGGTCGCCGGGCTGCTCCGGGACGCCGACTACGTGGTCCACGCCGCCGCCTACGCGGACGTGGCCGCCTGCACCCGGGACCCCGACATCGCCTTCCGCGCCAATGTGCAGGGCACCCAGGTGATCCTGGAGGAGCTGGCCCGGACGGCCGTGCGCCGCCTGGTGCTGGTCTCCTCCGCGTCCGTGTACGGCGACGGCCCGACCGACTCGCCCGGTCCGCACATGTTCCACGAGGACCAGGCGCTGTTCCCGCTGTCGGTGTACGCCAACGGCAAGTTGTGGGCGGAGCACCAGACCCGGCTGATGCTCGGGGCCTCGTCCGCCACCGAGTACGCGATCGTCCGCTACTTCTCCGTCTACGGCGATCCGCAGATCCCGAAGCCGGGCAGCCACTCCTGGATGGTGCCCTGGCTGTCCCTGCAGGCCAAGCTCGGCCGGCCGATGCGCCTGAACGGCGGCGGCGTCCAGGTGCGCGACATGATCCACGTCCAGGACGTGGCCGAGGCGACGGCGCTCGCGCTCGTCGAGGAGGGGATGGCGGGGCAGACGGTGAACGTCGGGACCGGGCGGCCGACGGCGGTCCGGGAGGTCGCCGACCTGCTGATGCCCTACTTCCCGGAGGCCCGCCGGATCGTCACCCCGCGCCCCGAGGGCGACCCGCTCGGCGGGTTCGCCGACACCGAGCGGAGCCGGGAGCTGCTGCGCTGGCAGGCCCGGATCGGCGTCGCGGAGGGCGTGGACCGGTACGTGCGCTGGCTGGAGAAGACGCCGGAGGCGGTGCCGCGCTGGCTCGCCGAGGACGGCGCGTGACAGTCTGTGGCGCCGTGGCCGTCCGCCGTGGGGCGGAGGCCGGAGGAGGCGGTGCGCGCATGGGTTACGTCGGGTCGTACGTCTGGTCGCTGCGTCAGAAGATGGGCGGCGCCAGGCTCCTGGTGCCGGGGGCCCAGGTCCTGCTGCTCGACGGGGCGGGCCGGGGGCTGTTCCAGCAGCGGGTCGACAACGGCGTGTGGGAGCTTCCCGCGGGCGCCTGCGAGGAGGACGGGGGCTTCGCCGACGCCGCCGTCCGGGAGGTGGCGGAGGAGACCGGGCTGCGGGTCGCCAAGGAGGACCTGGTCGCCTTCGGGTCGCTGTCCGAGCCGGCCGTGCACACCGTGACCTACCCGAACGGGGACGTCAACCACTGCTTCGCGCTGTGCTTCGCGGCCCGGCGCTGGTCGGGGGAGCTCTCCCCGGGGGCGGACGAGGTGCGCCGGGCGGAGTTCCGGTCCCTCGACGACCCGCCGGCGCCGCTGCACCCGCCCACGCGGATCGTCCTCGGGATGTACCGCGCGTTCGTCACCGACGGGAGGTTCCAGGCAAGGTGAGCGAAGAACAACCGATCCGCGTCGCGGTGCCGTGCCGGGCGTGTCTGTCGGGGGAGGACCTGGACTGGCTGGGCGACGGCCGCTCGGTCAGCCTGGCCCTCGACCTGCCGACCACGGTGGAGGTCCTGCCGGACGGGCCGTCCGGCGCGCCGGAGCGGACGGACGGCGACTGGCCGGAGCAGGTGTGGGCGTTCCTGGGCGAGCGGCTGGCCGGGGCGGCCGGCCCCCCGCCGGCCGTGCGCGTCGGCAGCGAGGCGCCCGCCGCCAGCGGGCTGTCCTCGTCCACGGCGCTGATCGTGGCGCTGTTCCGGGCGTTCGCGCAGGCGGTGGAGGAGGCAGGGCCGGACAGGACGCCGGACGCCGTACTCGTCCAGTGGGCGTACGAGTTCGAGTTCGCCCGCTTCAACGGCGGCGGCATGGACCACCTCGCCGTCGCCGAGGGCGGCGCCCTGCTGATCGACGGCCGTGAGCGCGGTCTGCCGGTGGTCCGGGAGCGGCTGGAGTTCCCGGAGGACTGGGGGGTGGTCGTGGTGGATTCCGGGACCCGGAAGAACACCGCCGACCACATCCGCACGGTGCGGGCGCAGCTCGCGGCGGGCGACCCCGACCTCGCCGCCTACCGGGCGGAGGCCGACCGCGCGTCGGGCGCCGCCTGGGCGGCGCTGCGCCGGCGCGACCACGAGGCGCTGGGGGAGGCGATGAGCCGGGCGCACGCGGCGATGCGTGACTTCCAGGGCATGTCGACCCCGCTCCTGGAGGAGCTGCGGGCGCTGGCACTTCGCTCCGCCGCGCTGCCGCTCAAGCTCAGCGGCGCCGGCGGCGGCGGTTCACTGGTCGGCGTCTGCCCGGCGGCCGACCTGCCCGGGGTGGCCGCGCGGCTCGCCGACGCGCTGCGCGGCCCCTTCCCCGGGGCACGCGTGATCCCCGCCCGGGCGGCTCCGGGGAGCCGGAGTGCCCGGGCGGGGAACCGGGCCGGGGGGAGCGCCCGCGGGCGGCCGGCCCCGCCCCCGGGACACGGACGGGGGGGTTTGCCGATAGGGAGGGCGGGGGGGGGGGGGAGAGGGGGGTCTCCGGAGGGGTTTTA
>NZ_JBEOWI010000028.1:0-113391 GCF_040296005.1 Kitasatospora sp. NPDC002551
ACGCCGAGGCCGGGGACGTTCTCGAAGCCCTCGACGGCGGGCAGGGTGCCGAGCCTCTCGGCGGCGGCGGTCGCGACGGCGGCGGCGATCGGGTGTTCGGAGGCGTGCTCGACGGCGCCGGCCAGGCGCAGCGCCTCCTCCTCGGTGACGCCCTCGGCGGTGTGCACGGCGTGCAGCGCCATCCGGCCGGTGGTGACGGTGCCGGTCTTGTCGAGGACGATCGTGTCCACCCGGCGGGTGTTCTCCAGCACCTCGGGGCCCTTGATGAGGATGCCGAGCTGGGCGCCGCGGCCGGTGCCGACCATCAGGGCGGTCGGGGTGGCCAGGCCCAGGGCGCAGGGGCAGGCGATGATCAGCACGGCGACGGCGGCGGTGAACGCCTCGGTGGCGCTCTCGGTGGTCAGCAGCCAAGCGACCAGGGTGCCGAGCGCGATGAGGATCACCACGGGGACGAAGACGGCGGAGATCCGGTCGGCGAGGCGCTGGGCGGCGGCCTTGCCGTTCTGCGCGTCCTCGACCAGCCTGGCCATCCGGGCGAGCTTGGTGTCGGCGCCGACCCGGGTGGCCTCGACCACCAGGCGCCCGCCCGCGTTGACGGTGGCGCCGGTGACGGTGTCGCCGACGGCGACCTCGACGGGCACGGACTCGCCGGTGAGCATCGAGGCGTCGACGGCGGAGGCGCCCTCGACGACCACGCCGTCGGTGGCGATCTTCTCGCCGGGGCGCACCACGAAGCGCGTCCCGACGGTGAGGTGCTCGACCGGCAGCCGGACCTCGCGGCCGCCCCGCAGCACGGCGACGTCCTTGGCGCCGAGGTCCAGCAGGGCGTGCAGGGCGGCTCCGGCGCGGCGCCTGGAGCGGGCCTCCAGGTAGCGGCCGAGCAGGATCAGCACGGTGACGGCGGAGGCCGTCTCCAGGTAGAGCATGGACGAGGCGTCGGCGTCCCCGACCGAGGCCGAGAACTCGTGCCGCATGCCGGGCGTGCCGGCGTCGCCCCAGAACAGGGCCCAGAAGGACCAGCCGAAGGCGGCCAGGGTGCCGAGCGAGACCAGGGTGTCCATGGTCGCCGCGCCGTGCTTGAGGTTGGTCCAGGCGGCGCGGTGGAAGGGCAGGCCGCCGTAGACCACGACGGGGCCGGTGAGGGCGAAGGCCAGCCACTGCCAGTTGGTGAACTGGAGGACGGGGATCATCGACCAGAGGACCACCGGCAGGCTGAGCACGGCGCTGACGAGCAGCCGGTCGAGCAGCGGGTCGGCCGCCTGCGGGCGGGCGGCGCCGGCCGGAGCCCCGGCCGGGGCGGCGGGCACGGGTGGCGGGGGGAGTTCGGCGGTGTAGCCGGTGTTCTCCACGGTGGCGATCAGGTCGGCGACCGTGACGTCCGGCGCGAAGGCGACCCTGGCCTTCTCGGTGGCGTAGTTGACGGTGGCCTCGACGCCGGCCATCCGGTTCAGCTTCTTCTCGATCCGCGCGGCACAGGCGGCGCAGGTCATGCCGCCGATCTGGAGTTCGACGCTCTCGCGGACCGCGGTGGGGTCCTCCTGGCCGGCTATGGCGGTCGCCGTGTCCGGGGAGGCGGAGCCCGGGGTGGAGGTGCTCATGTGCTGATCAGCTCCTAGGGGAGGGGCACGGCGGGGGCGGGGTTCGCCGGGCCCCCGCCGCGCGGCGGGGGCTCTCAGGCGGCGCGGCCGACCAGCTCGTAGCCGGCCTCGTCGACGGCGGCGCGCACCAGGTCGTCGTCCAGCGGGGCGGCCGCGGAGACGGTGACCGTGCCGGCCTTGGCGTCCGCGGACACCTCGGTGACCCCGTTGAGGGTGGAGAGCTCCTTGCTGACCGAGCTCTCGCAGTGTCCGCAGCTCATGCCGGTGACGGTGTAGGTGATGGTGCTGGACATCGTGCCCTCCGGAAGGTCGGTACGGCCGCGAGCGTACGCCCGGGCCCGGCTGATAACCACACCATACCCCTAAGGGGTATTATGTAGGGGTACGGATCGTGTGGTGTGGGTCGCATTCCGGATGGTGCCCGTGGGTCGCCCGGGCGTCATCGGTGCGCCCCCGAGAGCAGAGCGTAGGCGTCCGGGCACGCTGCGCCCGGATCCGCGCCGTCGCGCGGGCGGAATCCACCGCCCGGCGGCCTCCGGGGCCGCCGGCGGGCGGGGGGTGCGCAGGTGGGCGTACTGATCGTCCGTTATGTTCGATATGTGTTCCCGATCCGCCGTGCCCAGTCGCCGTCCGTCCCGACCGGCGCCGGGCAGTCGCCGTCCCGGCGGCGCAACGCGCTGCTCGCCGTCGACCTGCTCGACATCCCGTTCTGGCGGCGGGCCGCCCCGGCGCTGATCGCGATCGTGCTGGTCGGGATCGCCGACCTGTACTCCGGCCAGGACCGCTACCTCGCGCCGCTGATGACCGTCGTCCCGAGCGTCGCCGCGCTCACCCTGCGGCCGCTCGAACTGCTCGGCGTCTGCTCGATCGGTCTGCTCGCCGTCTTCGGCCTCAGCCACTACGACCAGGTCGACAACCTCAACGACGTCCGCTTCCTGTGGGGCGCGATGGTCAGCTACCTGGTGCTCTCGGTGTTCTCCGCCTGGGTCGCCAGGATCCGGATGCGCCGGGCCGCCGCGTACGCCGCGGTCAGCTCCGTCGCGGAGGCGGCGCAGCGCGCGCTGCTGCGGCTGCCCGGGCCGGTCGTCGGGCCGCTGCACCTCGCCGTGCGGTACGTCTCCGCCGCCGACGCCTCCAGGATCGGCGGGGACCTCTACTCCGTCCTGGAGACCCCGTACGGCACCCGGGTGGCGGTCGGCGACGTGCGGGGCAAGGGGCTCGGCGCGGTGCAGACCGCCGCCGTGGTGCTCGGCGCCTTCCGGGAGGCCGCGTACGACGAGGCGGGGCTGCGCGGGGTGGCCGCCCGGATCGAGGCCAGCGTGGAGCGGCACGTGCCGGACGGCGAGTTCACCACGGCGCTGTTCGCGGAGTTCCGCCGGTCCGGCACGGTCCAGCTGCTCCAGTACGGGCACGTCCCGCCGATCCGGGTGGACGCGCAGGGCCTGGCGCACGTCCTGGACGCGCCGGACCCGTGGGTGCCGCTCGGCCTCGGGCGGCTGGCCGCCGGCGAGCCGAGCACCTGGGACCAGCCGTTCGGCACCGACGACGTGCTGGTGCTCTGCACCGACGGCGTGATCGAGGCCAAGCACCGGCACAGCGGCGCGTTCTACCCGCTCGCCGAGCGGGTCGGCCCGCTGGTCCGGGGCGCGGCCCGCTCCGCGGCGGAGCTGGAGGCGGCGGTCGGGCGGGTCTACGCCGACCTGCTGGCGCACACCGGCGGCGAGCTGCGGGACGACGCGCTGCTGCTGCTGATCACCCGGACCGACACGGCGTGAGCCGCCTCAGCCGGTGACCGCGGCGAGAGCGCGGAAGAGCAGGGCGGTGGAGGTGGCCCCCGGGTCCTGGTGGCCGACGCTGCGCGGGCCCAGGTAGGAGGCGCGCCCCTTGCGGGCCTGCAGCGGCACGGTGTCCAGGGCGCCCCGCTCGGCGCCCTCGGCCGCGGCCTTCGCGGCCTCCGGCAGGGCGGCGCCGGCGGCCACCGCCGCCCGGTAGGCGTCCAGCGCGGGCGTCCAGGCGTCGACGATGGTCTTGTCGCCCGGCTCGGCCTTGCCGAGCTCCCGCACCGCGCGCAGGCCGGCCGCCAGCGCCTCGCCGAGCCCGGCCGCGTCGGCGGGCGCCTCGCCGGGCTGCGGCAGCGCGGCGCCGATCGCCCGGAACGCCTTGCCGTAGAGCGGGCCGGAGGCGCCGCCGACCTTGGAGATCAGCGTGCTGCCGGTCTTGGTCAGCAGTGCTCCGGGCCCGGCGGGGGCCGGGGCGTCCGGCGCGTCCAGGGCGGCCAGCACGGCGGTGAAGCCGCGCCGCAGGTTGCTGCCGTGGTCGCCGTCGCCGATCGCGGAGTCCAGCTCGGTGAGGCGCCCGTGCTCCTGCTCGACCGCGGCGGCGATCGCGCGGACCCAGGCCTCGGCGAGGCGGGTGTCGACGTCCATCTCGGGTGCTCCTGTTCTGCTGTTCCGCCGGTCAGGCGCGCTTGAGGGCGGGGGTGTCCACCGGGGCGTCCCACAGTTCCAGCAACTCGCCGTCCGCCCGGGTGAGGGTGAGCGAGAAGCCGGCCATGTCCAGGCTGGTCACGTAGTTGCCGACCAGGCTGCGGGCCACCGTGATGCCGTGCTCGGCCAGCCGGGCGGCGACCTCGCCGAAGACGACGTACAGCTCCATCAGCGGTGTTGCGCCCAGGCCGTTGACCAGGGCGATCACCTCGTCGCCGGCGGTCAGGTGGTGGTCGGTGAGGATCGTCTCCACCACCTCGGTGACCAGCTCGCGGGCCGGGCGCAGCCGCTCCCGCCGCCGGCCCGGCTCGCCGTGGATGCCGACGCCCACCTCGATCTCGTCCTCGGCCAGCTCGAAGCCGGGCTTGCCGGCCGCCGGGACGGTCGCCGCGGTGAGCGCGATCGCGAACGAGCGGGAGGCCGCGTTCACCCGCTCGCCGACGGCGGCCACCCGGTCCAGCGGCGCGCCGCGCTCGGCGAGCGCGCCCGCGATCTTCTCCACCAGGACCGTCGCGCCGGTGCCGCGCCGGCCGGCCGTCCAGGTCGAGTCCTCGACCGCGACGTCGTCGTTGACCAGGACGGTGCGGACCTCGATGCCCTCCTCGGCGGCCAGCTCCGCGGCGAGCTCGAAGTTCATCACGTCGCCGGTGTAGTTCTTGACGACGAACACCACGCCGGCGCCGGAGTCCACGGCCTTGGCGGCGGCCAGCATCTGGTCGGGGACGGGGGAGGTGAACACCTCGCCGGGGCAGGCCGCGTCCAGCATGCCGGGGCCGACGAAGCCGCCGTGCAGCGGCTCGTGCCCGGAACCGCCGCCGGACACCAGCGCCACCTTGGGCGCGGCCGGCCGGACGGCCCGGGTGATCACCCGGGCGGCGATGTCGACCGCCAGCTCCGGATGGGCGGCGGCCAGCCCGGCCAGCGCGTCCTCCAGGACGGTCTCCGCGGCGTTGATGAGCTTCTTCACGGCGTACGCGCTCCCCTCGGCAGACGGTGCTGACCCGACGCTACGCCAGACGGGGGTCCCGGGCACGGAATCCGACACGCGGGAGACGACTCACCCGCGTGGCGCATCCGATCTAGGGTCGGAGCCATGAGTGGACACGTGGGCATCGTTCTGGTCTCGCACAGTGCGGCGCTGGCCGCCGGGTTGAAGGAACTGCTGGCGGAGCTCGCCTCGGAGGAGGTGCGGGTGGTGGTGGCGGCCGGGACCGAGGACGGCGGGCTCGGGACCAGCTACGAGCTGATCGCGCGGGCCGTCGCCGAGGCGGACGCCGGGGCCGGGGTCGCGGTGCTGCCGGACCTCGGGAGTTCGGTGCTGACGGCGGTGACCGTGCTGGAGGACGCGCCGCGTCCCGGGGTGGTGCTGGTCGACGCGCCGTTCGTGGAGGGGGCGGTGGCCGCGGCGGTGACCGCCTCGACCGGCGCGGCGCTCACCGAGGTGGTGGCGGCGGCCGAGGAGGCGCGCGGCTTCCGCAAGCTGTGAGGGCTCACTTGGCGTCGGCGTAGCACTCCACCACGGCGGTGCTGAGCGGGAACCGCACCGGCGTGTCGCCGAAGACCAGCCGGCGGGCCTCGTCGGCCGCCGCGTCGACCGCCGCCGCCACCTCGTCGGCCAGGTTGGCCGGGGTGTGCACCATCACCTCGTCGTGCTGGAAGAACACCAGGTGCGGGCGGTCGGCGGCGGTGGCCACCGGGAGTTCGGCGAGCCGGCGGCGCAGCGCGGCCAGCAGGGCCAGCGCCCAGTCGGCGGCGCTGGCCTGGATGACGAAGTTGCGGGTGAACCGGCCGCGGGCGCGGGCCGAGCGGCCGCCGGCGTCGCCCGCCGTCTCGGGCGCCTCGGTGAGGTCCAGGAAGTCGGCCGAGGCGGGCGGGCACGGGCGGCCCAGCCGGGAGGCGACCACGCCGCCGTCCTCGCCGGTGCGGGCCGCCGCCTCGACGTAGCCCATCGCGGCCGGGTAGCGGCCGCGCAGGGTGGCCAGCAGCGGGCCGATGTCGCCGCTGGTCTGGCCGTACATGGCGCCGAGCAGGCCCAGCTTGGCCTTGTCGCGGTCGCCGTGGAAGGCGGTGGCGGCCAGCGCCTCGTACAGGTCGCCGCCGGCGGCGCTGCGGGCGAGGCCGGCGTCCTGGGAGAGCGCGGCGAGCACCCGCGGCTCCAGCTGGGCGGCGTCGGCGACCACCAGCAGCCAGCCCGGGTCGGCGACCACGGCGCGGCGCAGGATGCGCGGGATCTGCAGCGCGCCGCCGCCCCGGCTGGCCCAGCGGCCGGAGACCACGCCGCCGACCACGTACTCGGGGCGGAACCGGCCGCCGCGCGCCCAGGCGTCCTGCCAGGCCCAGCCGTGCGCGACGTGGATCCGGGACAGCTCCTTGTAGCGGACCAGCAGCCGGGCCGCCGGGTGGTCGACGGTCTTCAGCTCCCAGGAGCGGGTGGAGCCGAGCGGGATGCCGGCGTCGGCGAAGGCGCGCAGCACCTGGCTGTGCGAGTCGGGGTTGAACGGGCGCCCACCGAGCGCCCGCTGGAGCTCCGCGGCGAGTTCGGCGAGCAGCCGCGGCTGGGTGCCGGGCACGGTGGGGCGCGGGCCGAGCAGCTCGGTGAGCAGCCGGTCGTGGACGTCGGTGCTCCAGGGCAGGCCGTCGTGGGCCATCTCGGCGGCGGCCAGCGCGCCCGCCGACTCGGCGGCGACCAGCAGCCGGAAGCGGGAGCGGGCGGCCGGGTCGGCGATCGCGGCGAGCCGGCGCTGCTGCTCGGCGTGCACGGCGACCACGGCGGCCAGCGGGTCGGTGCCGGGCGGCAGCTGGAGCCGGTCGGGGGCGAACAGGGTGTCCTGGCCGTCGCCGGCCTCGGCGGAGCCCGGCTCGGGCAGGTCGGCGGGGACGGGCAGGCCGCGCAGCCGGGCCCAGCCGGCGCCGAGCGAGCGCGGGGCGCCGAAGCGGCCCTCGTGGGCGAGCAGCAGCGCCTCGACCAGCCGCAGGTCGTGGCAGCGGGCGAGCCGGTCGGGCAGCCGGGGGAGCAGCGGCGCGTACCCGGAGTCGGCGGCGGCCCACACCCAGCGGGGGTGCTCGGCGGCCTCCCGCCGGGCGACGGCGGCGGCGAGGTCGGGTGCGGCCTCGGGCGGGCCGAGCGGGGCGCCGGCGTCGTCGAGCGGCTGGAGCCGGCCGCCGGGGCCGTGCGGATCGGGGGCGAGGGCGATCCGGGGTGCCATGGGGGGGCTCCTCCTCTCGTACGGGCGGTCATCGGCGGGGCCGTCCGCTGCGCGCACGGGGGCGTACGGGCGGCCGGTGTCGACGGTAGCGGGAGGGTACGACAAGCGGAGCCGCGCCGTCCGGCGGCGGGCCCGGACGGTGCCCGGGCGGCCCCCGGGCGCGCGGCGGGGCGGGAGCGCCCGGCTGCCGGGTGGGGGCCGTAGGCAGTGCCGATGACAGCGCGTAAGGTCGGCGAAATGACCGAGAACCCGTTCTTCAGGCCCAGCACCCTGGCCTACGAACTGCCGCCGTTCGCCGAGATCCGGCCGGAGCACTACCTGCCCGCCTTCGAGCGCGGGATGGCCGAGCAGCTCGCCGAGATCGCCGCGATCACCGCCGACCCGCAGCCGCCGACGGTCGAGAACACCCTGCTCGCCCTGGAGCGCTCGGGCAGGCTGCTGCACCGGGTCCGGGTGGTCTTCGAGAACCACTCCGCCGCCGACACCACCCCCGAGGTCGACCGGATCGACGCCGAGGTCAGCCCCCGGCTGGCCGCGCACCGGGACGCGATCCACCTGGACGCCGCGCTGTTCGCCCGGATCGAGGAGCTGCACGCCCGCCGCGCCGAACTGGACCTGGACCCGCAGACGCTGCGGCTGCTGGAGCGCCGTCACACCGCGTTCGTCCGGGCCGGCGCCCGGCTGGGCGCCGGGGAGCAGGCCCGGCTGCGCGCGATCAACACCGAACTGGCCTCCGCCTCCTCGGAGTTCCGGCAGAACGTGTCCGCCGACTCGCAGGCCAGGGCGCTGGTGCTGGACTCCGCCGAGCAGCTGGCCGGCCTCTCGGCCGACGAGATCGCGGCGGCCGCCGAGAACGGCCGGGCGCTCGGGCACCCGGGCACGTACGTGCTGAGCCTGAAGAACTTCTCCAACCAGACCGAGCTCGCCTCGCTCACCGACCGCTCGGTGCGCGAGCGGCTGCTCGCCGCCTCGCTCGACCGCGCCGCCGACACCAACGGCCCGCTGGCGATCCGGATGGCCGCGCTGCGCGCCGAGCGCGCCCGGCTGCTCGGCCACGACACCCACGCCGCCTACGTGGTGGCCGACGAGACGGCCGGCACCGTGGAGGCGGTGGACGCGCTGCTCGCCCGGCTGGTGCCGCCGGCCGTGGCCAACGCCCGCCGGGAGGCCGCCGAGCTGGCCAAGGTCGCCGCCGCCGACGGCGTCGAGGAGATCGCCGCGCACGACTGGGCGTACTACTCGGAGCAGGTCCGGCAGACCTCGTACCAGGTGGACGCGGCGGCGCTGCGCCCGTACTTCGAGCTGGAGCGGGTGCTGCGCGACGGCGTGTTCTTCGCCGCGAACCTGGCCTACGGGGTGACCTTCACCGAGCGGCCGGACCTCGTCGGCTACCACCCGGACACCCGGGTCTTCGAGGTGTTCGACGCGGACGGCTCCGCGCTCGGCCTGTTCCTCGGCGACTTCCACGCCCGGGCGTCCAAGCGCGGCGGCGCCTGGATGGACGAGCTGGTCTCCCAGTCCGGCCTGCTGGGGCAGCGGCCGGTGGTCTACAACAACCTGAACATCGCCAAGCCGGCGCCCGGCGAGCCGGTGCTGCTGTCCTGGGACGAGGTCCGCACGCTGTTCCACGAGTTCGGGCACGCGCTGCACGGGCTGTTCTCGGACGTCCGCCACCCGTACGTGGCGGGCACGGCCGTGCCGCGGGACTTCGTGGAGTTCCCCTCGCAGGTCAACGAGATGTGGATGGTGTGGCCGGAGGTGCTGGCCAACTACGCCCGGCACCACGAGACGGGCGAGCCGCTGCCGGCCGAGCTGGTCGAGCGGATGGCGGCGGCGGAGTCCTTCGGGCAGGGCTTCCGGACCGTCGAGTACCTGGCGGCGGCGCTGCTGGACTGGGCCTGGCACACCCTGCCGGAGGGCCATGAGGTCGCGGACGCCCGGGAGTTCGAGGCGGCGGCGCTGGCGAAGGCCGGGCTGGCGCTGGCGGCCGTCCCGCCGCGCTACCGGACCACCTACTTCGGGCACATCTTCGCGGGCGGGTACAGCGCGGGCTACTACGCGTACATCTGGTCGGAGGTGCTGGACGCCGACACGGTGGAGTGGTTCAAGGGCAACGGCCGCGGCGTGCGGGAGAGCGGCGAGGTGTTCCGGCGCGAGCTGCTGGCGCGCGGCGACTCCCGGGACGCGCTGGACTCCTTCCGCGCGGTGGTCGGGCGCGGCCCGGAGACCGGCCCGCTGCTGGCCCGCCGCGGGTTGGTGTAGCAGCGCGCCGGGGCCCGGCGGCACGTACGGTGCCGCCGGGCCCCGGCGTCAGCGCGGTTCGAGGGTGACCGTGACCGGGGTGCCCGGGCGGGCGTGCGGGAGCCGGACGCGGACGTGGCCGGCCCGCTCGCCGCCCGGCTGCCCGACCTCGGCACGGGCGCCGGCCGGCTGGACGGTGACCCGCGCGCCGGCGGGGAACCCGGCGGCCGGCAGGGCGATCTCGGTGGCCCGGCCGGTGCCGTCGGTCTCCCAGCGGACGGTGTGCCGGGAGCCGTCCGCGGTGGTGCGGGCGGCGGTGCCGGCGACCGCGACCGGGTACGGGCCGAAGGCCGGCTCCTCGCCCGGGGCGGGCCGCCCGGCGGGGTCGAGCGCGCAGTAGCCGCCGTTGCCCCGGCACCAGTACCACAGCGCCCAGCCGGCCGCGAAGCCGTCCATCGCGTCGACCTGGCGGCGCACCAGCAGGGCGTTGCCGGGCCGGCGGGAGTCCGGCGGGCCCCACTCGCCGACCAGCACCGGCAGCCGGTGGGCGGCGGGGTAGCCGGTGATCGCGGCGGTGTAGCGCTCGACGAAGCCGCCGGAGGGGTCCCAGTCGGCCCCGGACTCGACGGCGGTGTCGTAGAAGTGCGGCGCGTAGCCGAGCCGGGGCGTGCCCGGGCGCGGGTCGTCGAAGCCGGGCAGCCGGGTGGGGACGCCCTGGCCGACCAGCACGGTCGGTTCGACGAACAGCCAGGCGCGGGTGTCCACTTCGCGCACGGCGGTGATCAGCCGGCGGTACATGGCGGCGAGCCGGCCCTGCTCCAGGGCGGCGGCGGAGCGGGCCAGCACCTCCGGGTCGGCCGGGTCGCCGTCCACCGGGCCGAACGGCTCGTTGAACAGGTCGTAGCCCAGCAGTGAGCGGTGGCCGCGCAGTTCGCGGGCCAGCCGGGTGTAGAAGTCGGCCTGCCAGGCGCGCAGGTCGGGGTCGTCGTAGAGGTGCCGGAAGGCGGCCTGGACGGCGGGCTGGAAGTAGCCGGCGAACCAGTCGTCCGGGTCCGCTTCGAACGGCAGGCCGTCGTCGCGGGTGGCCCAGGGCGGGATGCCGCGGTCCCCGCCGCCGAACCACGGTCCGTAGACGTCCTGGTGGAAGTCGACCAGGGCGAGCACGCCGTAGCGGTCGGCCCAGCCGAGGAGCCGGTGCAGCCGCCGCAGCTCGGCGGGGTCGAGACGGCCCCGGGTGGGCTCCAGCCTGGTCCAGGAGACCGGCAGCCGGATCAGGGTGAAGCCCTGCGCGGCGATGGACCTGACGTCCTGTTCGGTGGCCTCGGCGTACTTGTCGAGGTTGAAGCCGCGCAGCTGGAGGCGGCGGCCGGCGGCGTCGGTGAGGTCGGTGCGGCCGTCCGGGGCGGTGGCGGTGCCGGTGGGGAACGCCGGTGCGGGGGACGGGGAGTGGGCCCGGGCCGGGGCGGCGGGCAGGGCGAGGGCGGCGGTGAGCAGGAGGGCGGCGGCGGTGCGGCGTGGACGCATCGGGACCTCCGGTGCGGGTGAGGGTGGGGCCCGATGATGCCGGGGCGGGCGTGTCCGCCACAAGACTGCGGGGGCGGGGCCCGCTCCGGCGCCGGGCCGCCCTCAGCCGGTCTGCTCCGGTGCCGGGCCGGTGGGCAGGGCCGCGGTCGGCAGGTCGGCGGCGGCGGCCAGTCGGCCCCAGAGCAGGTCGGCGAGCGCCTGGACCATCCGGGTGCGCGAGCAGGGCCGGGACTCCAGCCACCAGTCGCCGGCCGCCAGCACCATGCCGGTGATGGACCGGCCCCAGGCCTCGGCGAGCAGTTCGCGGTCGGCGCCGAGGTCGACCTGGTCGGCGATGGCCCGGGTGATCTCCTCGGCGATCTGCTGGAGCGCCGGGGCCAGCGCGTTGCCCGCGCCGCTCGGATCGCCCGGCTCCGGGTGGGTGAGCAGCCGGTAGACCTGCGGGCGGGCCTCGATCCCGGCGAGGTAGGTGTCCAGCACGTGCTCGACCCGGTCGCGGCGCTCCAGCGGTTCGGCGAGCGCGGCCCGGACGGCGGCCAGCAGCCCGCCGGTGTGGCGCTCGGTCAGGGCCCGGACCAGGCCGTTCCGGTCGCCGAAGTGCCGGTAGAGGATCGGCTTGGTGATGCCGGCCTCGGCGGCGATGGCGTTCATGCTGGCGCCGGGCCCCTCGCGCTGGACGACCCGGTCGGCGGCGTTGAGCAGCTGTTCCCGGCGGGGTTCCGGTTCCATGCGCGATTCCCTCGTTCCGTGTGTGTGCGGGCGTTGACACCGGTTACCAAGCAGTAGCAGACTCCGACGATGTTACCGGTGGTAACACCCCGGTCGGTCGCACTCTTCTTCGGAGGCCCCCACCCATGAGCACCTTCTCGCTGGACCCGGGTCCGGACCAGCTCGCCGTCCGCGACTGGCTGCACGGTTTCGCCGCCGACGTGATCCGCCCCGCCGCCGCCGAGTGGGACGAACGGGAGGAGACCCCCTGGCCGATCATCCAGGAGGCCGCCAAGCTCGGCGTCTACTCGCTCGACTTCTACGCCCAGCAGTACTTCGACCCCTCCGGCGTGGGCATCCCGATCGCCATGGAGGAGCTGTTCTGGGGCGACGCCGGCATCGGCCTGTCCATCGTCGGCACCACCCTCGCCGCCGTCGCGGTGCTCGCCAACGGCACCGACGAGCAGATCGGCACCTGGGCGCCGCAGATGTTCGGCACCCCGGAGGAGGTCAAGGTGGCCGCGTTCTGCTCCTCCGAGCCGGACGCCGGCTCCGACGTCTCCGCGCTGCGCACCCGGGCGGTGTACGACGAGGCCAAGGACGAGTGGGTGCTGAACGGCACCAAGACCTGGGCCACCAACGGCGGGATCGCCGCCGTGCACGTGGTCGTCGCCACCGTCGACCCGGCGCTCGGCGCGCGCGGGCAGGCGTCCTTCGTGGTGCCGCCGGGCACGCCCGGCCTCGCCCAGGGGCAGAAGTTCAAGAAGCACGGCATCCGCGCCTCGCACACCGCCGAGGTGGTGCTGGACTCCGTCCGGGTGCCCGGCCACTGCCTGCTCGGCGGCAAGGAGAAGCTGGACGAGCGCCTGGCACGGGCCCGCGAGGGCGCCGGCAAGGGCGGGCGGAACGCCGCGATGGCGACCTTCGAGGCCTCCCGGCCGGCCGTCGGCGCGCAGGCGATCGGCATCGCCCGGGCCGCCTACGAGGTGGCGCTCGACTACGCGAAGACCCGGGTGCAGTTCGGCCGCCCGATCATCGACAACCAGGGCGTGGCCTTCCAGCTGGCCGACATGAGGACCCGGATCGACGCGGCCCGGCTGCTGGTCTGGCGGGCCTCCTGGATGGCCGCCACCCGGCAGCCGTTCACCGCCGCCGAGGGCTCGATGTCCAAGCTCTACGCGGGCGAGACCGCCAAGTGGGTCACCGCGCAGGCGATGCAGATCCTCGGAGGCAACGGCTTCACCCGGGAGTACCCGGTCGAGCGGATGCACCGGGACAGCGCGATCTACTCGGTCTTCGAGGGGACCAGCGAGATCCAGCGGCTGGTCATCTCCCGCGCCATCTCCGGGCTGCCGATCCGCTGACCCGGGCCGGCGGGAGCAGTCGGACACGCCTCAGCGGGCGGCCCAGAAGGTGAGTCCGGCCGAGAGGGCGCCCACCGCCGTGCCGACGACGGTCTGCGCGGCGGTGTGGTCCCGCAGCACCACCCGGGACCAGCCGATCACCGCGACCAGCGGGGACAGCAGCAGCCACCAGGGCCCGAGCGCGACGGCCAGGCAGACCACCGCGCCGCCCGCCACGGCGGTGTGCACCGAGACCTTCCACCAGGCGGTGATCACCAGGATCGGGACCAGCGAGGCGAACATCGCCAGCACCACCGCGGTGAGGTCGCGCGGCGCGTGCGCGAGGAGCATCACCGCGAGGCCGGCCGCCACCGAGAGCATGATGAGCGGGAAGAGCGTCAGCCGCCGGCGGCGGTTGCCGACGTGCCGGTCGTCCACGGTGCCCCGGCGCATCCCGAACCGGATGAGCAGGGTCGGGACCACGGCGGTGAAGAGCGCGGCGAACGCCGCCCAGCCGAGGCCGGTCCAGCCGTGGCGCGCCCCGCCGAGCAGCAGCAGCATCGCGATGATGACGTTCTTCGGCTCCAGGCCGTCGGTGATCCGGCGGGCCCACGGGGTGGCGGGCGTGGTGGCGGTCATCGCGTGGTGCTCCAAGGGGCGGGTCCGGGCGGGGACCGGTCGTATTCGATCGCGTGATCGTATCGGCGGCGGACCTGGAGGGCCCCGGGCAGGGCTCAGAACCGGGCCGGACGGCGTTCGAGGAAGGCGGCGAGGCCCTCGCGGACGTCGGGCGCCTCGCGCGAGCGGCGCTCCCAGGGGGCGAGGGCGGCGGCGGCCTGCTCCGGCGGGACGGCCAGCGCGGCCTTGACGGCGCCGATGGTCTGCGGCGAGCGGGTGGTCAGCAGGCGGGCGAACTCCAGGGCCGCCGCGTCCAGTTCGGCGGCCGGCAGGACGCGTTCGGCCAGACCGAGGGCGGCCGCCTGCGGGCCGGGCAGCAGTTCGCCGGAGAACAGCAGGTACTTGGCGCGGGCCGGGCCGACCAGCCGGGCCAGCCGCAGGGTCGGCACCGCCGGGTAGACCACGCCCAGCTTGGCGGGGGTGATGCCGAGCCGGGCGTCCTCGGAGACGAAGCGCAGGTCGCAGGCGAGCGCCAGCTGGCAGCCGCCGCCGACGCAGGCGCCGTGCACCACGGCGATCGTCGGGTGCGGGAAGGCCGCCAGCGCCTCCTCGGCGGCGACGTTGACCGCGTGGTAGGCGTCGGCGCGGTCCGGATCGCCGTAGACGTCGGCGAGTTCGTCGATGTCCGCGCCGGCGCTGAAGGTACCGCCCGCGCCGGTGACCAGCAGGGCGCGTACGCCCGGCTCCTCGGCGAGCCGCTTCAGCACGCCGGGCAGCGCCTGCCAGATCGCCAGGGTGACGGCGTTGCGCCGGTGCGGGCGGTCGAACTCCAGCACCGCGACGCCGTCCTGGCCGATCCGGGCGTTGAGGCCGTCGGTCTCGGTGGGCAGCGCGGCGCGCTCGCGCAGCAGCGGTCGGGTGGCCATGAGCACCTCCGGGAGGGTAGCGGGTGCGCACACTCTCCCAGAGCGCGGCGGCCGCGGGGCCGGTGGGTCCTCCGGCCCCGCCGCCGTGCTGTCGTGCTGCTGTGCCGTGCCGTCGGGTCTCAGGAGGCGGGGGCGCCCTGCGGCTTCCACTCGTGGGTCAGCAGCGACCAGACCTCGCCGTCGTGGTGGACGCCGCCGTGCAGGTAGCTCTCCCGCAGGACGCCCTCCAGGGTGAAGCCGAGGCGCTGGGCGACCGCGCGGCTGCGGACGTTCTCCGGCCGGTTGTGCCACTCGATCCGGTGCATGCCCCGGACGGTGAAGGCGTAGTCGATCAGGTGCCGGACGGCGGTGCTGATCAGGCCGCGGCCCTGGCCGGCGGGCTCCGTCCAGACGCCGATCTCGCAGTTGCCGGCCTTGGCGTCGAACTGCACGAACATCACGCCGCCGATCAGCGTGCCGTCCAGCCAGATGCCGAAGAGGCGGGCGGTGTCGGCGGCCTGCCGGTCCGCGTAGCGCTGCAGGACGGCGCGGGCCGACTCCAGGTCGGTGGCGAGGGCGGCCCAGCCGATCCAGGCGTCGATGTGGGCGCGGCCGCGCTCGATGTGCTCCAGGTACTCGGGCGCCTGCCAGGGCTCCAGCGGGCGGAGCTCGGCGTTCTCGGCGAGGGGGACGGCGAACATGGGCGGGCCTTTCGCGGCGGTGGGCGGTCGGTGGTCGGTGGTCGGTAGTCGGTGGGGGCGGTCGGTGGTCCGTGGGTGGGCGGCGCGACGTCCGTAACAAACGTTTGGTACGTAAGATAACCCCATGACACCGGCCCGTGGAGATCATGAAGCCCGCCGAACCGAGGTTTCCGAGGCGGTCTGGCGGGTGCTGTCCACCCGGGGTTTCGAGGGGCTCACGCTGCGTGCGGTGGCCGCCGAGATGGGCGCCTCCACCGGGCTGTTGACGCACTACTTCCCCAGCAAGAAGGCGCTGGTCGCGCACGCGCTGGACGTGCTGGACCGGCGCTCGCTGGCCCGGCCGCGGCGGCTGGCGCCGGCCGACGGGGGGCCGCCGCCGCCCGAGGGGCTGGCCCGGCTGCGGGCGGCGCTGCTGGACGTGCTGCCGCTGGACGCGCCGGGCCGGGCGGGCAACCGGATCTGGGTGGGTTCGTGGGACGTCGCGCTCGCCGATCCGGAGCTGGCGGGGGCGCACGCCGCACGGTACGCGCGGGCGCGCGGCCTGCTGGAGGAGTGCGTCGGGGCCGCGCGGCGGCTCGGCGAGCTGCCGGCCGGCCCGCCGGCGGCCGACGTCGCGGCGGCGGCCCAGGCCTTCGTGCTGGGGCTGGTGGTGCAGGCGCTGTTCGCCCCGGCGGAGTTCCCGGCGGAGCGGCAGACGGAGCTGGTGGAGGGCTATCTGGCCCGGCTGGTGGCGGGCGGGGACGCGGGCGGTCCGCCGGCGTAGCCGCCGCGGGTCCGTCCGGGGTGTTTTCCGGCACCGGAATTTCCCGGCCGGGTCTTTTCGGAGAGTGCATGACACGCAAGGTCACGGGTTATGCGCGCTCGGTGCCGGGCGGGGAAATGCGCGCGGAGCGCGAAGTGCGCGGCGTCGGCCGCGGCACCGTGTGGCATGGCGCCCCCAGCAGGATTCGAACCTGCGACCTACCGCTTAGAAGGCGGGTGCTCTATCCGCTGAGCTATGGGGGCGGGACGGGTTGCGCCCGGATGGGCGCGACCACTGGCGGGATCGGGCGGTGGGCGCGCGGCGCCCGCTGTCCGTCCCGTGCCTGAGGGTTGGATGCGGGGGTTGGCGGGTCCTTGCCCTGTCGGGGACAGGATAAGGGTGTCCCGTTCCTCGGCCGGGTGTTGCGACACCGCCGTTGGTGTGTCGGCCTCGGTGGAGCGGTCCGATAATCGCAGGTGAAGGCCGTGAGTGCAGCGGTCTGGAGGTGTTCCGCGCCGGACGTTGTGCACTCGTTACGGGGCTGTCTGCCCACCCGTTATGGATTCGGCACGGAGAAAGCGCCGCGGCCGAGGCCGGCATCGACGCGGGTGGGGGGCCGTATTCGGGTTCGTTCGGTCGGATGACGTGCGCGGACGGTCCGCAGGGCCACCCCTGGGGGTGTCCGGGGGCGGCGCGACGGCCAGGGGATTCTTGTCATGGCCCCGCAGAGGACGGGTGTGATGGTCACACAAAGGCTGAAATTCACCCCTGCGGGCGACAAGTGCTTTCCACAGGCCCGAGTTGTCCACAGGATTCCGGATCTCCCTGGTGCGCATTTTCCGGGAAGCGCACTCTCAAGGCGCACCGGTCGATTCCGTACGGTGCAACCGAGAGAGCGGAGCGTGTTGTGAACGAGACCCAGGTGACGGTGATCGGGAATGTCGCCACCGAGGTGACGTACGCCCAGACCCCCGGCGGGGTGCCGGTCGCCAACTTCCGGCTGGCGTCGACCGAGCGGCGTTACGACCGGACGAAGGACGGCTGGGTCGACGGGGAGACGCAGTGGGTCACGGTGACGGCCTGGCGGGCGCTGGCGGGGCACCTGATCGACTCGCTGGCGAAGGGGGACCCGGTGGTGGTGAGCGGGAGGCTGCGGGTGCGGGAGTGGGCGGAGGGGGAGGTGCGGCGGAGCCGGGTCGAGATCGACGCCCGATCGGTCGGGCACGATCTGAGCCGCGGCACGGCGAGGTTCAGCTGGGCACCGGGGGTGCGGAACGGATTCCAGGGCGGATCCGCGGGTGGACCGCCGGGAGGATCCCCCGGCGGCCCCGGGGGCCGGGCGCCCGTCGGCGCGGGTGGGCCGGAGGAGGCGGCCGGGGCGGGCGGGGCGCCGTTCGGCGAACCGGTGCCCGGGTGGATCGTGGACGCCCTGCGCGGCCGGCGGCCGGCCGGGGCGGGCGACGGGGCGGTGGCGGAGGGGGAGAGCGCGGGTGACGCCTAGCGGGTGACGGGGCGTCCGGCGGGCGGTGACACTGTCGACAAATATGTGAATCGAGAAGGGTGTTGCGACCCGCACGCGCAATCCCGTTCCCGTTAGCGGAATGATCCCGAATTTCTGGCTGCCCGTCAGCTTGTGGAGACACTGGGAGGGTTGATAACGATCCAGATACGGTATCGTCCTGATTTCGCATAGGGGTTTCCGGGCCCCTGGCGCTCCATAGGATGCGTCTGGTTCACATCGTGAAGCAGCGCCACAGGGGGCGCGGCAAGCAAGGCGGGCTGCCCATCGGCATGGCCCGGCCCGGAGGGATCCCAAGATGTTGCAGAGGCAGGGGCGGACGCTTCCCCGTATCACTACTGTCATGCTCGCGACCAGCGTGGTGCTGGGTTCGAGCCTGTTCGCGGCCGGTGCGGCGGCTGCGGCCGACGCCCCCGGAGGCGCCGTCACGGCAGTGATCCAGCCGACCCTGATGAGCGAGGAGATCGCCATCGAGGGCAGCCACTCCATCCAGGGCGGCCTCTTCACCCTCAGGACGTCCGACGGCGAGATCAAGACGTACTGCATCGACATCGACCACCCCGTCGACATCACCAAGAAGATCGAGTACCAGGAGTCCGACTGGAAGTCGAGCTCGCTGGGCCGCCCGGAGAAGGCCGAGGACGCCTCCAAGATCCGCTGGATCCTGGAGAACTCCTACCCGCAGGTCACCGACCTCAAGAAGCTGGCCACCGACGCCGGCGTCAAGGGCGAGCTGACCAAGGAGGACGCCGCGGCCGGCACCCAGGCCGCGATCTGGAAGTTCTCCGACGGCAAGAACGCCATCCCGGTCGACGCCGAGGCCAAGCAGCTGCGCGACTACCTGGTCAGCGAGAAGAACAAGGGCATCGCCGCCGAGCCCAAGCCCTCGCTGAGCCTCACGCCGGACTCGGTGTCCGGCAAGCCGGGCGCCAAGCTCGGTCCGTTCACCGTCAACTCCAGCGCCAACGAGGTGAAGCTCGCCGTCTCCGGCGACTCCGCCGACAAGGTCAAGCTGGTCGACAAGGACGGCAAGCCGGTCACCGGCCTGACCGGCCCGGTCGCCAAGGACACCCAGCTGTTCCTGGACGTCCCCGAGGGCACCCCGGACGGCGCCGCCACCGTCGACGCCTCCGCCGAGACCGTCGTGCCCAGCGGCCGGGTCTTCCTCAGCAAGGGCTACACCCCGGCCGAGCACAGCCAGACCATGATCCTGGCCGGGTCGACCAAGCTCGGCGTCAAGGACTCCGTCAAGGCGGCCTGGAAGGCCGCCAAGGGCCCGCAGATCGACAGCAACGCGGTCGTCGAGTGCGTCGCCAACGGCGTCAAGGTCTTCGTCGCCAACGGCGGCGACGAGGCCGCCACCGTCTCGGTGAAGCCGGGCAAGGACGTCACCGTCCAGCCGGGCAAGATCGAGTCCGTGGTCGTCCAGGTCGCCGAGGACACCGCCTACGACATCACGGTGACCGGCCCGAACGGCTTCACCAAGAACTTCAAGGGCATCCTGGACTGCAAGACCGCCAGCGTGACCACGCCGAGCCCGTCGGCCACCCCGACCACCAAGCCGTCGACCCCGGCGCCGACCACCCCGGCCCCGACCACCGCCACCAGCAAGCCGGCCACCCCGAGCGCCACCCCGTCGGCCACCGCCACCGCCACCACCCCGGCCGCGCACCCGGCGCCGCCGAGCACGGCCCCCGGCACCACCGGTGGCCTGGCCCAGACCGGTGGCAGTGACGCCACCCCGGTGATCGCCGCCGTCGCCGGCGGTCTGGTCGTGGCCGGCGGTGCCGCGGTCTTCCTGCTGCGCCGTCGCCGCGGTGGCAACGCCGCCTGAGGCACCACCCGGACCGTGATCCGGTAGCACCCGGCCCGGCCCCCCGCACCACGCGTGCGGGGGGCCGGGCCGCGCCGTGCGCGCGATACCCCGGCGGGGCTCTTGCGCCGGGTACCCGGCGGTTCGGGGCTCCGGGTCGGGTGCGGCACAATGGAAGGCTGCAAGCCGAATTACTCCCGACGACGCCGGAGCGATCTCACGTGGCGGAATACATCTACACGATGCGCAAGGTGCGCAAGGCGCACGGCGACAAGGTCATCCTTGACGACGTGACGCTCAGCTTCCTCCCCGGAGCGAAGATCGGCGTCGTGGGCCCCAACGGCGCCGGTAAGTCCACCGTGCTGAAGATGATGGCCGGCCTGGAGCAGCCCTCCAACGGCGACGCCTTCCTCTCGCCCGGCTTCACCGTCGGCATGCTCCTCCAGGAGCCGCCGCTCGACGAGTCCAAGACGGTCCTGGAGAACGTCCAGGACGGCGTCAAGGAGATCAAGGGCAAGCTCGACCGCTTCAACGAGATCGCCGAGCAGATGGCCACCGACTACTCGGACGCGCTGCTCGACGAGATGGGCAAGCTCCAGGAGGAGCTGGACCACGCCGAGGCCTGGGACCTGGACGCCCAGCTGGAGCAGGCCATGGACGCCCTGGGCTGCCCGCCCGGCGACTGGCCGGTCACCAAGCTCTCCGGTGGCGAGAAGCGCCGCGTGGCGCTCTGCAAGCTGCTGCTGGAGGCCCCCGACCTGCTGCTGCTCGACGAGCCCACCAACCACCTGGACGCCGAGTCGGTGAACTGGCTGGAGCAGCACCTGGAGAAGTACAAGGGCACCGTCGTCGCCGTCACCCACGACCGGTACTTCCTGGACAACGTCGCCCAGTGGATCCTGGAGCTCGACCGCGGCCGCGCGTACCCGTACGAGGGCAACTACTCCACCTACCTGGAGACCAAGCAGTCCCGTCTCAAGGTCGAGGGCCAGAAGGACGCCAAGCGCGCCAAGCGGCTCAAGGAAGAGCTGGAGTGGGTCCGCTCCAACGCCAAGGGCCGCCAGGCCAAGTCCAAGGCGCGTCTGGCCCGCTACGAGGAGATGGCCGCCGAGGCCGACAAGATGCGGAAGCTGGACTTCGAGGAGATCCAGATCCCGCCGGGCCCGCGCCTGGGCAACGTCGTCATCGAGGTCGAGAACCTCAACAAGGCCTTCGGCGAGAAGGTCCTGATCGACGACCTCAGCTTCACCCTGCCGCGCAACGGCATCGTCGGCATCATCGGCCCGAACGGCGCCGGCAAGACCACCCTGTTCAAGATGCTCCAGGACCTGGAGACCCCGGACAGCGGCTCGGTCAAGGTCGGCGACACGGTCAAGATCAGCTACGTCGACCAGACCCGCTCCAACATCGACCCGAAGAAGACCCTCTGGGAGGTCGTCTCCGACGGTCTGGACTGGATCAACGTCGGCCAGGTCGAGATGCCGTCCCGCGCCTACGTCTCGGCGTTCGGCTTCAAGGGCCCGGACCAGCAGAAGCCGGCCGGCGTGCTCTCCGGCGGTGAGCGCAACCGCCTCAACCTGGCGCTCACCCTGAAGCAGGGCGGCAACCTGCTGCTCCTCGACGAGCCCACCAACGACCTCGACGTCGAGACCCTCTCCTCGCTGGAGAACGCGCTGCTGGAGTTCCCCGGCTGCGCCGTGGTCATCTCGCACGACCGCTGGTTCCTGGACCGGGTCGCCACCCACATCCTCGCCTACGAGGGCGAGAGCAAGTGGTTCTGGTTCGAGGGCAACTTCGAGTCCTACGAGAAGAACAAGATCGAGCGGCTGGGCGCGGACGCGGCCCGTCCGCACCGGGCCACCTACAAGAAGCTGACCCGCGGCTGACACCCAGTCGTGACGACGGCCCGGCAGGCCGCCCGCCCCGTGCGGGCCGGCCCGCCGGGCCGCCGCCCGACCGGCACGCACCGCCGGCGGGCACCGGACGTCGAGGAGAACCCGTGGCACGCCACATCTACGCCTGCCCGCTGCGCTGGTCCGACATGGACGCCTTCGGGCACGTCAACAACGTGGTCTTCCTGCGCTACCTGGAGGAGGCCCGGATCGACTTCATGTTCACCCAGGCCGCCGAGGCCGGCGCGGGCGAGTTCGCCGGCGGTTCGGTGGTGGCCCGCCACGAGATCGACTACAAGCGCCCGTTGGTGCACCGGCCCGAGCCGGTCACCGTCGAGACCTGGGTGACCCGGATCGGCGGCGCCTCGCTGACCGTCTCCTACGAGATCAAGGACACCGCCGAGGACGGCACCGAGACCGTCTACGTCCGGGCGTCCACCGTGGTCGTGCCCTACGACCTCGCCGAGGGCCGGCCGCGCCGGATCAGCCAGGTGGAGCGGGAGTTCCTGACGCGCTTCATGGACGAGGAGCCGGCCGTCGCGGTCTGACCGCGCCCGCCCCCGCCGTACCCGTACGCCCGATGCCCGGATGTGAGCCGAAGCGTTGAACAGAACCGCCGCCCTCGCCCTCGCCGACACCGGTGAGGCCGCAGACCTGGCCGCCTTCCTGGTCCGCCTGCTGCGCTTCGACAAGGCGGCGGCGGTCCGGATGCAGGGCGTGCCGCGGCCGGACGGCGGCGTGCTGGCCGTCTTCGGGCGGCTGCCGCTGGGCGGTTCGGGCGCGCTCGTGGTGCGCACCGCGCGACTGGCCCGCCTGGACGGCCCGCTGGACCTGACGGTCTCGGCCGGGCAGCTGCTGGACGGCGTGGACGCCGCGGCGGACGCCGTCGCGCTGCCCGCCCCGGTCACCGGCCCGGCCTGGGCCGGGCTGCTGCCGCCGCGCACCGGCTGGCGGCCGGTGGGCACCCCGCCCGCCGCCCGGGTGCGCCAGGAAGTGGCGGCCGCGGTGCGGGAGTTCCGCGAGCGCAGCGAGGCCGTCCCGGCGCACCACCGGACCCGCGCGGTGCTCGACGCGCTGGCCGACGAGATCTGGTCCCGCCCGGTGGGCGCGCTGCCCGAACTGCCGCTGCGCGCCGCCCACGCGGCCCAGGTGATCGGCTTCCTGGCCCCGCAGGCCCCGCTGACCGTGCACCGGGCCGGCGGCTGGCTGCGGCTGTCCGCCCCGGCCGGGTCGGTGGCGGTCCGCACGGCGGCCGCGCCCGGCGCGGGCCTCGGCCTCAGCCCGATCGGCTAGCGGCGGGGCCTCGCGACGGGGCTCTCGGCGGGGGCCCCATGGGGGCAACGCCCCGGTCAGCCCTCGGTGTTGATCATCGAGGCGGCGGCGTAGGTGAGGTACTCCCAGAGCTGCCGCTCGGCGTCCTGCGGCAGGCCCAGTTCGTCCAGCGCCACCCGCATGTGCTTCAGCCAGGCGTCGTGCGCCGCCCGGTCCACCTTGAACGGCACGTGCCGCATCCGCAGCCGCGGGTGGCCGCGCTGCTCGCTGTAGGTGCGCGGGCCGCCCCAGTACTGCATCAGGAAGAGCGCGAACCGCTCCTCGGCCGGGCCGAGGTCCTCCTCGGGGTACATCGGCCGGAGCAACTCGTCCCCGGCGACGCCCTGGTAGAACCGGTGGACCAGCCGCCGGAAGGTCGGCTCGCCGCCGACCTGCTCGAAGAAGGTCTCCTCGCTGAGCGTGCCACGCCGGATCTCGTTCACCCGACCATGGTCGCAGACGGCGGCGGGGCCGTACACCGCGACCTGGGGACCAGGTCCGCGGACGTACGACCCCGCACGGCACCGATTGCTCGCCGGGGTGCTCAGTCCTCCCAGCGGAACAGCTTCCAGGAGATGCCGGTCAGCACGGCGGCGAAGAGCAGCAGCCCGCCCATGGTCGGCAGCGCGTCCATCACGCCGCCGCCCCGGGAGAGCACCGACTGCGCCGAGGTGACCAGGTGCTTCAGCGGCAGCACCTCGGAGAACGCCCTGAGCCAGCTCGGCATGTCGTCGGTCGGGAAGAACGAGCCGGACAGGAAGGACATCGGCAGCACGATGATCTGCGCGAGGCCGTTGGCCGCCTCCTCGGTCCTGGCGATCGAGCCGGCCAGCAGGCCGATCGACATGAAGGCGATGGTCGCGCAGACCACCAGCGGCACCACCAGCCACCAGTCGCCGGTGAGCTTCAGCCCGAAGAACGGCAGGGTGGCCACGCCCAGGAAGATCGCGGTCTGCGCGAGCGCGGTCAGCACCGAGACGGCGACCCGGGAGCCGATGATCGCCCCGGCGCTCACCGGGGCGAGCCGCAGCCGCCGCAGCACCTTCTTCTGCCGCCAGCCGACCAGGGTCAGCGCGGCGCTGAACACCGCGCCGGTCGCCACCGCCCAGCCCAGCAGACCGGGGGTGAGGAACTGGATCGGCTTGAGCGACTCGTCCTCGACCTGGCTGCTCTCCAGGACGAACGCCGGCGGCTTGCCGCTGGTGGCCTGGTTGGCCTGCTGGACCACGGAGTTGACGATGCCCTGGACGGAGCCGGCCCGGACCTGGTCGGCGGCGCTGTAGCGCACCACGACCCGGCCGTCCGGGCCCTCCTTGATCATCGCGTCCAGGTCGCCCTTGCGGACCTTCTCCAGCGCGGCGGCCTCGTCGTCGCCCCTGGAGATGGTCAGCACCTGCTCCAGCCCGGCCCGGGCCTCGCCCTGGACCGAGTCCAGCACTCGTACGGCGCCGACCTGCTCCACCTTGGCGTGCGGGCTGGAGGCGCCCTTGAGCAGGGTGCCGAGCAGCACCAGGAACATCAGCGGGAAGAGCAGCACGAAGAACAGCGCGGCGCGGTCGCGCACGAAGGCGACCAGCATCACCCGGGAGAGGCTGGCGAAGGCGGAGACCCGCTCGCGCTCGACGGGCGCCGGGGGAGTGCCGCCCGGCGCGGGGGCGGCCTCGGGGGCCGCCGTGGTGGGCTCGGCGCTCATGCGCGGTACTCCCGTCCGGTGAGCTGGAGGAAGACGTCCTCCAGGGTGGCGCCGCGGACCTCCAGGCCGCGCAGCGCGCCCTGCTCGGCCAGCACGGAGAGCACCGGTCCCGGCAGGCGGGTGGACAGCGACAGCGAGACGCCGTCGTCCTCCAGCGAGGAGATCTCCGCCCCGGCGGCGGTGAACAGTTCGCGCGCGGTGCCCAGGGCCAGCAGGCCGGACTCCACGCTGACCCGGACGGTGTCGTCGATCTCGCGGACCAGCGCGGCGGGCGCCCCGGTCCGCAGGATCCGGCCCCGGTCCATCACCGAGACGCGGTCGCAGAGCACCTCGGCCTCGTCCAGGTAGTGGGTGGTGAGCACGACGGTGCGGCCCTCGGCGTTGATGTCGCGCAGCAGGTCCCAGAGGTTGCGGCGGGCCTGCGGGTCGAGGCCGGTGGTGGGCTCGTCCAGGAAGACCAGCTCCGGGCCGTGGACCAGGGCGCAGGCGATCGACAGGCGCTGGGCCTGGCCGCCGGACATCTTGTCGGTCATCACCCCGCCCGACTCGGTCAGGCCGACCCGCTCCAGCATCGCGTCGGCGCGCTTGGGGCCGACGCCGTAGAAGGAGCCGAAGGTGCGGATGGTCTCCCGCGCCGTGAGCTTGTTGAAGAAGGCGGAGGCCTGGAACTGGACGCCGATGCGCGGCAGCAGCCGGGGGTTGCGCGGCCAGGGCGCCAGGCCCAGCAGCTCGATCCGGCCCTCGTCGGGTTTGCGGATTCCCTCCAGGATCTCCAGTGTGGTGGTCTTCCCGGCGCCGTTGGGCCCGAGGATTCCGTAGAATTCGCCGGCCTCGACGGTGAGTGACACCCCGTCGACGGCCTGCACGTCCCCGTACCGCTGACGGATTCCGTCGGCGGATATTGCAGCAGTCATAGCGACCGAGCGTAGGGGCGGCAGGCCGTCAGGGGGAGCCGTCTGAGCATCATTTGATGATCAGTTTTACAACGGTGTCGATCGGGGTGGCCGGTGGTCGGCCGGTGGGTCAGGCTCGGTGCACCGTGATGGTGGTCCAGGCGCCGATGTGGATCCGGTCGCCGTCGTTCAGCGGGATCGCGGTGTGCGGGGCGATCGCCTCCGCACCGCCGTTCACCGTGGTGCCGTTGGTGGAGTCCTGGTCGACCAGCACCCAGCTGCCGTCCGGCTGCTCCGCCAGCAGGGCGTGCTGGTGCGAGGCGCCCGGGTCCTCCGGCGCGACCGACAGGTCGATCTCCGGCACCGTGCCGCGGTGCTGGCTGCGCCGGCCGATCCGCAGCTGGCCCCGCCCGGACAGCGGGATCCGCCGCTCGGGGCAGTACGGCGGGAAGAACAGGCCGGACGCCTCCGGGCCGCTGCGGGCCATCATGTCGGTGAAGTACGCGCGGTCGGCCGCGATCACCGCGAACCAGGTGGTCCGCACCGGCTCGGCGGGCTGGCCCTGCGGCGGCACCGGCGGGGCCAGGTGGAACGAGGTGCCGAACTCGTCGCCGCGGCGGGCGGGGCCGGGCTGGGCGTAGACCGGGCCGGAGTCCTCGCGGGTCCGGGGCGCCCCGTGCGGGCCGTCGGCGTACGGGTCCGCGTGCCCGGGGAGCGGCGCGGGGGGCTGCTGCGTGTAGTTCGGCACGGGGGCCGGGACCGGTGCGGCGGGCTGCTGCGCGTGCGCCGGCGGCGGGTAGCCGTAGCCGGCGGGCGGCGCGGGCTGCGCGGGCGCCGACGGGGCCTCGCCCGGGTGGCCCGGGTGCTGGCCGGGGCCGGGGTGCTGACCCGGGCCGGGGTACTGGCCGGGGTGCGGCGCGCCCTGGGCCTCGGGGCCGCCGCCGTACGCGGCCGGGATGTTCAGCGGGGCGGGCCCGGGCGGCGGCGCGGGTGCGGCCGGGAACGGCTGCGGGGCGCGCTGCGGCGCCGAGAGGTCGTAGTCGTAGCCGCACTCCTCGCAGAACCGCCCGGTCTGCGGGCTGCGGCAGATCGGGCAGACCGCCAGGCCCTCGGTGAGGTCCGGGAAGCCCTGCGGGGCCGCCGGCGGGGGCGGCGGCATCGCGCCCGGCGGGAGCGTGGCACCGTACGGAGCGCCGTGCGCGCCGTGCGCCCCCGGGTTCCCGGGCGCGCCGGGCAGCGTGCCGGGCGGTGGCGGCAGCGGCTGCGGCGGTGTCATCGGAAAACCGCAGAAGTCGCACCAGTCCTCGGCCTGCGACTCATGGCCCCTCGGGCAGATCGGCATCAGGTCCCCCCTCAATTCCAGCCCGGCCGGGGCTGAGCCCGGCCGGTTCGCGGCCCGGTCGGCGCTTCGGCGGTCACTTCTTCACACGGACGGTCTTGGTCGACCGGGTCTCGACGATCATCGAGTCGGCCTCGCTCACGTTCTTACGGAACCGAACGGTACCCTCCTTCGGGTCCACCACGTCCACCACCTTCTGCAGCAGCCGGAAGGTGCCCTCGTTGCCGGTCGCGTGCGCGATCCGCACGGCGGCCCCGAGCCTGGCGGTGGCCCGGTGGACGTCCCCGGCGCGGTGCGCCTCCATGCCCTCCCGGACGGCCGCGGCGAGCTCCGCCTGGCCGGTGTAGTGGGCGACCTGCGGGCTGATCCGGGTGGAGGAGGCGAGGTCGTCCGTCCAGACCGCCTTGACCAGGCCCTGCGACAGCACCTCGGGCGTCCCCCCGGCGACCGAGGGCGGCAGGACCAGGCTGATCCGGGCGGCCAGCATCTCGTTGCCGACGGCCGCGGCCGGGACCTCCACGCAGACGTGGTAGTCGCGGCTCTCGTCGCCCCACGAGCCGGTCGGGTAGTCGCCGGCCCGCGGCCCGGCCTCGGAGCGGCGGGCGGTGAGGTCCTCCAGCGCGGGGGCGACCTGCTTGACGAACCGGACCACCGCGTTGGCGGGCGTCCAGATCCGCAGCGCGACGTCGGCGACCTGCTTGCCCATCGCGCCGGCCATCATCGCGCGGAAGTCCTCGGCCAGGCCGGACGGCTCGGGGACGATGTCGACGGTGCCGAGCAGCGCGGAGGAGATCCGGCGCAGCTCCTCCACCTTCCAGTCGGTGCCCACGCCCCGGCAGTCGGCGGTGAAGTGGCCGGTGACCCGGCCGATCGCGCGCTCCAGCTCGGCGGCCGTCTCGTGCTCGTTGTTGCCGTCGGTCAGCAGGATGGCGTGCCGGATCGGGATGTCGGGGCGGGTGAGGAAGAGCTGGTCGGCCTTGGTGAGCCAGCTGCCCATGGCGGTGCCGCCGGCCGCGGTGAGCCGGCGCAGCGACTCCTTGGCCCGGGCGCGGGTCTGCTCCGAGGCGACGGCGAGGGTGCCGTCGCCGGGGAAGACCTCGCGGGCCTCGTGGGTGCCGGCGACCACGGCGAAGGCGACGCCGTCGCGCACGGTGTCGATGGCGGCGGCGGTGGCCTCGCGGGCGCCGCGCAGCTTGCTCGACGGGTAGTCCATCGATCCCGAGCAGTCCACCAGGATCACCACGGCGGCGGACTGCCCGTCGCGGCCCGTCGCGGCGTCGGTGACGCCGAGCGGCCGGCCGCCGGAGGTGCCGCCGCCCGTCGCGGTCACGGTGACGATGGCGTTCACCTCGCGGGCGCCGTCCGCGAGGTACTCGTTCTGGAAGATCTCCACGTCGAACCTGGGCAGGTTCGGCTTCGCCAGTGTTGCCATGGGCCGGTGGCTCCCGTCGGGTGGTCGGTTGGTGCGGGGGCAGCTGTGCTCGGTGGTCGGACGGCCGCCCGGGGGCGGGCGCGGGGCGTGCGGGACGGAGCGGGGCGGGGCCCGCGCCCGGGACGGCGCGGGCCCTGACGGGGCGGACGGGTCAGCGGGCCGGGGGCACCGTCGGGCGGGGCGGGACGGCCGGCGGGGCGGCGGGCGTCGGCGGGACCGGAGGCGTGGGCGGCAGCGGGGGCGCCGGGGGCAGCGGGGCGGCGGCTGAGCCGATCACCGGGATGTCCGGCAGGGTCGGCTCGTACTCCTCCTCCTCGGCCCCGGCGGACGCGTCCGCGGTGACCACCGGCAGGTCGAGCGCGGTGGCGGTCCGGGCGTCCTCCTCGGGTTCCGCCGCCGGGGGCGGGTCGATCGGCAGCACGGCGACGGTGATGTTGTCGTGGCCGCCGGCCGCGACCGCGAACTTCACCAGGGCCTGCGCGGCGGCCAGCGGTTCGGCGCGGGCGTCCGGCCGGACGTAGTAGGCGAGGTCGGTGGCGGCCTCCGCGTAGTTCCACAGCCCGTCGGTGCAGATCAGCAGCACCCCGGGGACGTGCGGGGTGAAGTCCAGGGTGTGCGGCACGACCTCCTCGGCGTCCGCACCGAGCCAGCCGGTGATGGCGTGGGCGCGCGGGTCCGCGTACGCCTCGGCCTCGCCCATCAGCCCGGCCTCGACCATCCGGGCGGCCCAGGAGTCGTCCTGGGTGAGCCGGAACGGCTCGGCGGCGACCCGGTCGTCCGGGATCCAGTAGGCGCGGGTGTCGCCGACCCAGCCGATGGTGATCCGGCCGCCCGCCGCGATGGCGCTGACGTAGGTGCAGGCGGGCGCGTTGACGTCGGGCCGGCTCGGCCGGGTGCCGTCGGTGGCGAGCGCGGCCACCGCGTCGGCCGCGTCGGCGATCGCCCGGCGCATCGCCGCGGTCGGGTCGGTGCCCGCCTCCAGCGAGCTGAGCAGCGACTCGGAGGCGGAGTCGACGGCGGTCTCGGAGGCCTCGTCGGGCCGGTCGGAGGAGGAGACGCCGTCGCAGACCACGGCCACCACGACCGGCTCGCCGCCGGGCAGCGAGGTGGCGGCGACGGTGAAGGAGTCCTCGTTGCGGTGGTGGCGCAGGCCGCGGTCGCTGACCCCGGCGACCCCGGCCAGCGCCTTCTCCATGTGGTCGCGCGGGCGCGGCTGGGCGCCGCCGCAGGCCTCGCAGTAGCCGTCGGGGGTCACCTGGTGGAGCCCGCAGTGCGCGCACGCGGCCGCGCTCGGCGTGCCCTGGGCGGGGACGGTGGGCCGGTTCGGCAGGGTCGGCGGATGGTCCTCGCCGCCGGCCGCCGCCCGGGCGGCGGACCAGCCGGCCGGCATGGCGCCGGGGCCCGGGCGGCCGTCCCGGCTCGCCCCGCAGGAGCCGCAGTAGACGTCCTCCGGGTCCATCGGCTCGGCACAGCTGTGGCACACGGTCTGCTGCGGCATCTCTTACACCCACGTCCTGGGACGGGCCCGGTTGGCCCGTTCCACCATCTCGATCCTGGTCTCGGCCCGGTCGGCCAACCGGGCGAGTACCCGGTAGGACTGCTCCAGGGCGAACCGCAGTTCCCTTTCCACCGCGGGCCGTCCCAGCACGCTGACCTCGCCGCCCGTCCGGCCGGGGCCGGTTCCGCCGGGCGACCCCGCGGTCACCCAGCCGAGCGCCGCGCCGAGCACCTCGACGGCGAGTTCCTCGCGGCGGCGGTCGTCCAGGCGCAGCGCGGTCAGCTGCTCGGAGCTCGCGCCGAGGTCGGCGCCGAGCGGGTCGGTGGCGGGCCGCTCGCGCAGCCGGGCCCGGACGGCGGCGATCCGGGCGGCGGTGTACTGGCTGGAGGTGGCCGGGACGGTCTCCAGGACGGCGACCGCGCCGGCCCGGTCGTTCCCGGCGAGCCGGACCCGGGCCAGCCCGAAGGCGGCGCTCAGGTAGCTCTGGTCGGTGCTCCACACCAGACGGTAGAACTCGGCCGCGTCGCCGCCGTCGCCGAGGAGTTCGGCGCAGACGCCGAGGGCCAGCTTGGGGGCGGCCTCGCCGGGGAAGGCGTCGTAGACGGCGTCGAAGGCCTCGGCGGCGGCGCGCAGCGCCTGCTCGCGCGGGCCCGGAGCCCCGCCCTGCGGATCGGCGGACGCGGCGTCGGGGCCGGTGGCGGCCGGGTCGCCGGCGGTCTCCTGGTCGCCGGCGGCGACCAGCGAGGCCAGGCCCCGGTACCAGACCACCCGCCAGTCCTCCGGGTGGTCCTGTTCCAGCGCCGCGAGCGCCTCGGCGGCCTGCCGTCCGCGGCCGAGTTCGAGCAGTGCGCGCAGCGCCCGCAGCCGGCGCTCGACCGAGTCGGTGGGGGCTCCGTCCAGCGCGGCCAGCGCCTCCTGCGGGTCGGTGGCCAGCAGGGTGGCGAGGAAGCCGGCGTTCGGGTCGCCCGGGTCGACCCGGGGGACGGGCAGCGCGAGCGCGGCGGCGGCCGGGTCGACGGCGGTCAGCCGCAGTTCGCCGGGCCGCACCGTGGGCGCCACCAACGCGGTGTCGACGACGCGTAGTTCGGGCCCGAAGAGGGTGGAGGGCGCGGGCCGGGCCCGGCCGTCCTGGAGGGCCAGCACCTCGCGCAGCACGCCGGTGAGCTGGTCGGCCATCTCCTCGGCGGAGGCGAACCGGCGGGCCGGGTCGGGGTCGGTGGCGCGCACCAGCAGCCGGTAGTAGGACTCGTAGGCGGCGAAGGCCGGGACGGACTCCGGGCCGGGCAGGGTGTCCCGGTAGGTGGTGGAGTAGCCCTGGAAGTCGAAGCTGAGGACGGCGAGGGTGCGGGCCACCGTGTAGAGGTCGGAGGCGGGGGAGGGGCCGTCGGTGGCGATCTCCGGCGCCTGGTAGCCGATGGTGCCGTAGATCGGGCCGTCGTCGTCGAAGCGGCGGACGGCGCCCATGTCGATGATCTTGAGGGTGTCGCCGCTCTGGATCACGTTGTCGATCTTGAAGTCGCAGTAGATCAGGCCGCGCTGGTGCAGGTAGCCCAGCGCGGGCAGCGCCTCCAGCGCGTAGGCGATCGCCTGCTCGACCGGCAGCGGGTCGCGCCGGCCGTCGGGGGTGCGGCGCCCGTTGGCGATGTCCTTGAGCGACTTGCCGCCGACGTACTCCATCACGATGTAGCCGTCGGTGGCGCCGGTCCGCAGGTCCGGGTGCTCGGCGAAGTTGATGATGCGCACGATGCTCGGGTGGTCCACCTCGGCCAGGAACCGGCGCTCGGCGACGGCCACCGCCAGCGCGTCCTCGTCCCCGGTGTCCAGCAGGCCCTTGAGCACCACCCACTTGTCGTTGACCCGCCGGTCCACCGCCAGGTAGATCCAGCCGAGCCCGCCGTGCGCCAGGCAGCCCACCACCTCGTACTGCCCGCCGACCAGGTCGCCGCGGCGCAGCTTGGGGGTGAACGAGTACGGGGTGCCGCACTTGGTGCAGAAGCCGTCCGGGCGGCCGGGCGTGCCGCCCCGGCCCCGGCCCACCGGGGCGTCGCACTTGGAGCAGTAGCGCTTGCGCTCCGGCACCTCCGGGTCGGCCAGCACCGCCTGCGCCGGGTCGGCGGTCGGGACGGTGGGCACCGTCACCAGGCCGGCGCCGAGCCGGTGCCGGTTGGCGGTGGCGCTGCCGCGGCTGCTGCGCACCGAGACCGAGCGGCCGCTGCCGGTGCGGGTCGAGCGGTGCGAGCGGGAGCGGCCGGACAGCGAGCGCGAGGAGGCGCTGCGCGGCGAGCCGGTGTCCGGGTCGAAGACGATCTCCACGGTGGAGGTGTGCGCCGCGGAACCGGACGTCGCCGTGCCGGACCTCGCGGAGCCGGACCTCGCGGAGCGCGGGGCCGGCACCTCGGGCGGGGTGAGCCCGCACACGTCGCAGTAGCCGTCGGCGTCGATCGTCCCGGCGCAGTCGCGCGGGCAGGGATCGCCCGCCGCGGCCGGGGCCGCCGCCGCGGGCACCGGCCCGGTGGCGGTCCGCACCGAGGAGGTGCCCTGCGGCGCGAGCCCGCACTCGTCGCAGTAGCCGTCCGCGTCGATCGTCCCGCCGCCGCCGCACTCCGGCCGCACGCACGTCTCGCCCATCACCCTCGGCCCCCCTGGTCCAGTCCCTCGGCAGCCCGTCCGTCGGCCGGCTCCCCGCCGGCCCACGCCCCGCCCTGTTCCGTTCCGTCCTGCGCCGGCCCGGTGCCGTCGGCCCCGGGCCCGCCCGGCGCCGGGCGCAGCGCCTGCTGGAACCGGGCCACCGCGCCGGCCGCCGCCCGCAGGTCGCACGGCGCGCTCCACAGCAGCCAGCGCGCCTTCTCGTAGCGCTCCACCACTTCCGGGTCCTCGGCCACCCGCAGCCGGGCCGCCATCGCCTTGTACGCGTCCAGGCGCCCGCGCAGCTCGGCCCGGACGGCCAGCGGCTGGGTGACCTCGGTCAGCGACTGCCGGGCCCGGGCCAGCTCCTTGGCCGCCGCCTCCTCCAGCGCGTCCAGCAGCGGCGCCAGCCGGTACCACTGCCCGCTCTGCCGCAGCTCCAGCGCCACCACGATCCGTTCGCGCAGCGCCGAGGCCGGGCCGGGGACGGCCGGCACCTCGGTGGCGGCGATCTTCGCCAGTACCTCGCCGCGCGCCCGGCGGGCCTCGGCCAGCGTGGCGTCGGCCCGCTGCAGCAGGTCCCCGACGCCCTGCAGGCGCTCCTCGGCGTCGTCGCGCAGCCGCAGCAGGTTCTCCAGCTCCAGCCGGACGCCGTCCAGCGCCCGCCCGGCCAGGTCGAAGCGCTCGGTGTCCACCACCCCGGACGGCGTGGCCGACGCCCCGCCGTCCGGCACCGTGCCGCGCTGCGCGGGGACGCGGGCCGGGCGCCACAGTGCCAGCGGGTCGCCGCGCACCTCGGTCCGCAGCCCGCCCAGGTCGGCGTCCAGAGCGTCCAGGTCGTCGCCGAGCGGATGGGTGCCGGCGCGCACGCCGAGCGAGGCCGCCAGGGTCTGCACCCGGCGCAGTTCGGCGATCAGCAGGTCGATCCGGGCGGGCAGCGCCGACCAGACCGCGTCGGCCGCCGAGACCACCTCCAGGACGGTGGCGTACCAGGCGTTCATCCGGTCCATCAGCCCGTCCAGGCTGACCCGCTCGACCAGCCGGGCGGGCGCGCCCAGGCGCTGCGGGCCGTCCGGCGCGCCGCCGGGCACGGTGACCGCGTCACCGGTCAGCAGCTCGCTGAGCTCGGCGAGTTCGGGGCCGCCCGGCCTGGCCCTGCGGGCCCGTACCGCGCGGGCCGAGGCGAGCGCCTCGGAGTAGCGGTCGAACAGCGCCCAGAGCAGCGGCAGGCCCTGCCCGACGACGGACCATCGCTCCTGGGTCCGCCCGGTCAGGTCGGCGCCGTCGAGCAGGCGCAGGCCCGGGTGGTCCTGGAGCGAGAGCAGCGCCGACTCGACCGCGTCGCGTTCCGCGCCGAGGCGCGCCAGCGCGCGGTCCACCTCCTCCCGGCTCAGCACCGGGCCGGCCGAAGCGGCCATCGCCCTCTCCCCTCCTCCACCTGCTCCGTTCCGTGTCCCCGGGGACCGTTCCCGGCCCCGGGGCCCGCCGCACCGACCCTAACGCCTGCCCCGGCCGCCCCCGCCCGTGCGGCCGTCACCGCGCCGTCGGCCAGTGCCGGTCGGCGTCGTCCAGCAGGTACGGCTTGAGCCAGGTGTCGTACGCGCCGCGCCAGGCGCCCTTGGCGTAGTAGTCGTTGATCACCTGGTTCACCCGGGCCGTCAGGTCGGTGCTGTCCTTGAGCATCGCGACGCCCATCACGCCCGGCCGCACCTCGCCGTCCAGCACCTTGACGGTCTGGTCCTGCGCCGCCTGGCCGGCCGCCAGGCCGTCGTCGGTCATCGTCGCGTCGACCTTGCCCAGCTGCATCAGCACCAGGCAGTCCAGGTTGTTCTCCACCGGCACGAGCTGCTTGAGCGGACGGGTCTTCAGCTCCTCCAGGGCGGAGGAGCCGGTCGCCGCGCAGGCGGTGGTGCCGTTCAGCGCCTCGTCGAGGCTCTTCGCCGGTGAGGTCCTGGGCACCAGGACCCGCTGGCTCGTGGTGAAGTACGGCCGGGAGAAGGCGATCTCCTGCAGCCGCTCGCAGGTGATCGACATGGTGCGCACGATGATGTCGACCCGGCCCTCCTTGATGAACTTGATCCGGTCGGCGGTCGGCACCGCCTTGAACACCACCTTCTCCGGGTCGCCCATGATTGCGGTGCCGATCGCCCGCGCGAGGTCGATGTCGAAGCCCTCCAGCCGACCGGAGTTGGGGTTGCGCGCGCCCCACCGGTAGCTGTTCAGGTCGATGCCGACGACCAGGCTGCGGCGGGCCTTGATGGCCTTCACCGCCGGCCCGTCCTCGGTGCTCGGCGGGACGCTCCGGTAGAGGTCGCAGCCGTCCGCCCGACCGGACTGCGCGTCCTGGTCCTGCTGGTCCTGCTGCGCCGCCACCGGTACCCGCGGCAGCGGCTCCGGCGCGCCGGCCGCGCCGCCCTGCCGCGGTCCTCCCGCGCCGAGCGCCAGCGCGCCGGTGGCCAGCAGCGCCAGCGCCGCCGCCGTCCGGGCCGCCCGCAGCGCCGTGCCGCGGCCCCGTCCCCGCTCCGTGGTCGTGCCCATCCCGTTCGTCCCCCTTCTACCGGTACTCGGCCAGTCGCCGGCCGAGGCCGCCCAGGGCCGCGGCGGCGGCCGCCAGGCCCAGGGCCGCGACCCCCGCGGCGGCGGTGCGCAGGTCCCCGTCGACGCCCAGCGCCTCGTCCCGGAACCGGCCCTCCTCCAGCAGGGCGGCGTGCGCCAGCTGCCGGTCGGCGGCGCTGAACGCGGCGTCGGCCGTCCGCGGCGCGTTCGCCTCCTCGGCCGTCACGGTGGCGTCCAGCGCGGCCTGGTAGTCGCCCTGGTTCTCCAGCGCGGTGGCCGCGGTGTGCCGTTCGTTCCACTGCTGGTAGTCGCGCAGCGCCTGGTCGACGGTGGCCCGGGCGTCCGCCGGGGCCAGGGCCTGGGCCTGGGCCAGGGTGCCGGCCGGCCCGCCGCGCTGCGGGTCGGTGGCGTACAGGTGGTCGGTGGTCGTCGACCACAGCTTGGCGTAGGCGGTGCTGGAGCCGCGCGAGACGTAGTGCAGGTTCTCCGCCAGCCGGGCGGTCAGCACGTCCACCCGGGCGGCGTTGAGCGCCCGCAGCGGCGCGGCCCCGTCGCGCTCGCCGCGCTGGAGCGCCGAGCCGGCGCCGGTCGCGCTCACGGTCAGCCAGAGCACCGCCGCCAGGACGGCCGCGGTGGCGGCCAGCAGCCCGATGTTGAACACCCGGTTGGTGCGGCGGAACAGCGTCAGCTGCACCCAGGCCAGCGCCAGCAGCGCCACCACCCCCAGCGCGTACCCGGCCCACGGGGTGGACCGGGCGTCCGCCAGGTCGTCGGCCAGCACCTCGTCCTGGGCGGCCGACAGCCGGGCGGCGGTCGGCAGCAGGACGGTGCGCATCTGCTCGGAGGCGTACCGCTGGTAGGCGCCGCCGAGCGGGTAGCCCTGCCGGTTGTTGGCCCGGGCGGTCTCCACCAGCCCGGCGTACACCGGCACCTGCTGGTTGAGCGAGGAGATCAGCTCGTGCAGGGACGAGGAGGAGTCGGTGCGGCCCGCCGCCTCCGAGATCAGCTGGGAGGCGTACCGCAGGTCCTCCTCGTAGCGCGCCCGGACCGTCCGCGGCTCGGCGCCCGCCAGCAGGAAGCCGGTCGCGGCGGTGGCGTCCGCGTCGGCCAGCGAACGGCTGATGTCGGCGGCGGCCTGGCTGAGCGGCTGGCTGGAGCGGACCACCCGCTCGGCCGCCGCTGCGCGGGCGTTCAGCTGGACGGCCGTCAGCGCGCCGAACGCGAGGGTCAGCACCGCGAGCAGCGCCCCGGCCAGCCGCAGCCGCCCCGGCGCCGTCCGCGTGGCCCGCCCCAGCCGGGCGACCGGGCCGCGCCGCGGCTCCACCGCCCCCGTGCCGCGGGATCGCGGCGCGGGCGGGCCCGGCCTCTCGATACGCACCGGTGTCGCCACCAGCCTCCCCCTCCCCAAGGGCCCGCCCCCCGTCTCCGGGGCCCGGCCGTTGCCAGCAGTATGGCCGTCACTTCCGGCGGCCACACCCGAGTTGCGCGGATCTTGAGCTGTGCGTCCCGACGCCGCACCCGGCGGGCGGTCCCCCGGTCCGGGCCGTCGCGGGGCGCGGGCCGGGCGGCGAACGGGTCGACGCGGACCGCACCCTACGCGGTTCCCCGGGCGCCACGGAGGGCGGGAGTCCGTTTTCCCGCCCGGGTGCCCCGGCACGGGCGGTTCGTGCGCCGGTGCGACGGCCGGCCGCTCCGTACGATGGCGGCATGCGTCTTCTGGGAACGATCTCCGCCGACCGACCGCTGCTCGTCGTCGCCGTCCGGGAGGAGGCCGCCCACCTCGGCGACCACCTGCCGGTGCTGCTCACCGGCATCGGCAAGGTCAACGCCGCCGCCGCGCTGGCCACCGTCCTCGCCGGGGGCCCGCACCCCTCCGAGGTCGTCAACCTCGGGACCGCCGGCGCCCTGCGCCCCGGCTGGGAGGGTACCCACACGGTGACCCAGGTGATCCAGCACGACCTCGACACCCCGACCCTCCAGGCCCTGACCGGCCGCGTCTACGGCGCCCCGCTGGTCGTCGGCAAGGGCGACGGCCCGGTGCTGGCCACCGGCGACCTCTTCGTCTCCGACCCGGCCGCCCGCGACCGCCTCGCCGAGCACGCCGACCTCGTCGACATGGAGGGCTACGCGGTCGCCACCGTCGCCCACCGGGCCGGCCTGCCGGTGCGGCTGGTCAAGCACGTCAGCGACGAGGCGGGCGACGGCGCCGGCCACACCTGGCGGGAGACCGTCGACGACTGCGCCCGCCACCTCGCCGACTGGCTGCACGCACAGGGCTGGTGACGGGGCGTCAGACCGCCCGGCGGGGCTGATGAGGGCGGCGGTGTGGCCGATGACGCCACCGCCGCGAGCGGGCCCCTCACCGCCGTCGAGCTCAACTGGTTCCTCTGGGCCTACCGGGGGGACGGCGCCGGGCCGTGGGGCGACGACGCGCCCTCACCGGGCGAGGAGACGGTGGCGGAGTCGGGCGCCGCGTACCGGGCGGCGACCGCCCGCGCCGACGAGGTGATCGCCTCGGCGGCCGGCCGGCTCGACCGCCCCGGCGTGCGCTCGCTGCGTCCCAACGCCGAAGCGCCGTCGATGCGTTGGCTGCTGGTGCACCTGATCGAGGAGACCGGCCGGCACGCCGGCCACGCCGACATCCTCCGGGAGCAGCTGGACGGTTCGGTCGGCCGCTGACGGGAGGCGGGTTTGACGGCCCGCCGACGATCGGTGGAATACTCCCCCGCGCAGTACCCGGTGCCGCTCCGGCGGCACCGGGTGTTTTTCATACAGGGGGAACAGAAGTTCATGTCATCGTCTGACAGAAATGTTGGCCGCCGTCGCACCGTGCGCACCGCCAGGACGGCCCTCGGGGCCTCGGCGCTCGCGCTGACCCTGCTCGGCACCGCGGCCTGCGGGCCCGACAACAGCTCGGCCGACTCCGCGGTGACCGCGGCGGCGGGCGCCGCCGCCGGGTCGAACCTCGGATTGCCGGCCAACCTCGACGATCTGAAGAAGTGGAAGTTCGAGGACTGGGAGAAGTGGGCGAAGGACTACGCCCTCCCGGCCGCCGCCAAGGGTTTCTGGACGCTGGACAAGCTGCTCAAGGCCAAGCCCAGGGAGCCGATCGCGCCGCCCGCGCCGCCCACGGCCGCGCCCGGGCAGCCCACCCAGCCGCCGGCGCAGCCCGGCGGGCCGACCCAGCCCGGTGCGCCGTCCGCGCCGACGACCGCCCCGACCGGCAAGCCGCCGACGGGCCAGCCGACCCAGCCGGGCCACCCGACGCCGCCGCCCGCGGCGCCGAAGCCGTCCGGCACGCAGCAGCCGGCCTCGCAGGCCCCGGCCCAGCCGCCCGCCCAGCCCGCGCAGCCGTCGCAGGCCCCGGCCCAGCCGCCCGCCCAGCCCGCGCAGCCGTCCCAGCCGTCGCAGGCCCCGGCCCAGCCCGCGCAGCCCGCCGACAGCGGCAACGACCCGCTGCCCAGGACCGTCAACGCCCAGCCCCTCCCGCACCCGTACACCAAGCCCGGTGTGCACGGGAAGCTGTTCGCCGACGAGCCGGGCAGCGGTGCCGACGCCGCCGCGGGCCTGAACCACTACCAGTGCTCCGCCACCGTCGTCGCCGACCCGGCCCACCCCGGTAGGAGCAACCTGGTGTGGACCGCCGGCCACTGCGTCCACCAGGGCAAGGGCGGAAAGTACTACAGCAACATCTCCTTCATCCCGGCCTTCAACAGCACCGGCGCGCTGAGCGGCGGCAAGCGGGCCGAGGAGGCCCAGTACGCGCCGTTCGGCGTCTGGAGCGCCACCCAGGCGGTCACCTCCCCGCAGTGGAAGGCCGAGGGCGGCGACGGCGGCTCCCCGGCCACCCACTACGACTTCGCGGTCATCCGGGTGCAGCCCGCCGACGGCGCCAAGTCGCTGGAGGAGACGGTCGGCGGCGCGCTGCCGGTCTGGTTCAACGCCCCGCGCGACCAGCTGAGCGTCACCGAGTACGGCTACCCGGCCGCCCCGCCGTTCGACGGCATGGAGCTGAACCGCTGCGAGAGCGGCAGGCCGACCCGGCTGTCGTACGACCCCGCCCGCCCGCCGATGCTCACCATCGGCTGCACCATGACCGGCGGTTCCAGCGGCGGCGGCTGGCTGGCGGTGAAGGACGGCAAGCCGGCGCTGGTCAGCAACGTCTCGGTCGGCAAGCACACCGGTGACCCGAAGTTCCAGGCCGGACCGTACCTGGACGACGTCGCGGCCGGCGCGTACGACTTCATCTCCAGGAAGGGCTGACCGCCCTCCGGCGCCGCCGCCCCCGCGCACCCCTCGTGGTGCGCGGCGGCGGCGGCGCCCCGGCCCCTTCCCGGCTCAGTCCGCGAACGCGGCCAGGTCGAGCGCGGCCAGCCGGTCCGGGTCGCTGAGCACGTCGATCGCCACGATCACGCCGTCCACCACGGTGAACGCCATGACGGAGACCGCCCGGCCGTTGGCGCCGATCACCACCACGCCCGCCGCGCCGTTGACCAGCGCCGGGCGCGCGTACGGCGACAGGCCGCGGAACATGACCGCCTGCCCCGCGACCGTCCGGGCGCCCAGGAGCACCACCGGCCTCCGCTCCCGGCCGGCGGTGCCGTCCGCCCGCAGCACCACCTCCGGGTCGAGGACGGCGAGCAGCGCGTCGAGGTCCCCGGTGCGGGTGGCGGCGAAGAAGGCGTCGACGGCCACCCGCTGCCGGTGGAGGTCCCGGTCCGGCGCGGGCGCCCGGCCCTGCACCTTGCGGCGGGCCCGGCTGGCCAGCTGGCGGGTGGTGGCCGTCGTCTTCTCGATCAGCGGGGCGATCTCCTCGAACGGCACGGCGAACAGGTCGTGCAGCACGAAGGAGACCCGCTCGGCGGGGGAGAGCGACTCCAGGACCACCATCAGCGCCAGGCCGACCGAATCGGCGAGCAGCACCTCCTGCTCCGGGTCCGGCGCGTCCGCCCGCCCGATCAGCGGGTCCGGTATCCGCGGGGGAGGCTCGGCGCCGCCCGCCCCGGACAGCGCCTCGGTGCGCGCCTCGAACGACTCCTCGGCGCGCTGCGCCCGCGAGCGCAGCCGGGTGAGGCAGAGCCGCCCGATCACCGTGGTCAGCCAGCCGCCGAGGTTCTCCACCCCGGAGGTGTCCGTGCGGTCGTAGCGCAGCCAGGTGTCCTGGACGGCGTCCTCCGCCTCGGCGAGCGAGCCGAGCATCCGGTAGGCGACGGCCCGCAGGTGCGGCCGGTGCGCCTCGAAAAGCCGTGCGGATCCGGCGGCCAGATCTTTCTCGTCCACCCGTGTCACATTCCTTCGTCGCCGACAGTCAAAGCTCCGGAAGCACGCAACCTAGCGGCTCCACCGGAGGCCCGGCGTCCGGCCGGCGAAGGAGAGACGATCATGACGAACCCGACCAGCCCCGCGAACCCGACCGGTGCCCCCGTCCTGGTGACCGGCGGCACCGGCACCCTCGGCCGGCACGTGGTGCCGCTGCTGCGCGCGACGGGCCGGGAGGTCCGGGTGCTCACCCGCAACGCCCGCCCGGCCGCCGACGGCGTCACGTACCTGCCCGGCGACCTGATGACCGGCGAGGGCGTGGACGCGGCCGTGGCCGGCGCCGAGGTGGTGCTGCACCTGGCCGGCGACGCCAAGCACGACGAGGCCACCACCCGCACCCTGGTCGCCGCCGCCCGCCGGGCCGGGGTGCGGCACCTCGTCTACATCTCGGTGGTCGCCGCCGACCTGGTGCCGCTCGGCTACTTCCGGGCCAAGCACGCCGCCGAGCGGGCCGTCGCCGAATCGGGCGTCCCGTTCACCACGCTGCGCGCCGCCCAGTTCCACGACCTGACGCTCAGGACGGCCGCCGCGATGGCCAAGCTGCCCGTCGTCCCGGCGGTCAACGGCATCCGCTGGGAGCCGGTGGACGCCCGGGACGTCGCCGAGCGCCTGGTCGAGCTGGCCCTGGACGCGCCCGCCGGGCCGGTCACGGACCTCGCCGGCCCCGCCGTGCGCTCGCTCGGCGACCTGACCCGCGACTACCTGGCGGCGGCCGGCAAGCGCCGCCCGATGCTGCCGCTGCGCGCCCCCGGCAAGGTCGGCCGCTGCTACCGCGAGGGCGTCAACCTGGCCGGGCCCGGGGCCGACCGGGGCGCCCGCACCTGGGAGGCGTTCCTCGCCGAGACCTTCCCGGCGGGCGCGCGGGCGGGCGCCACCGGCCGGGTCAGGACCAGCTGACGGTGGCCGGCTCGCCGGTCTTCGCCGCCGTCACCACGGCCTCGGTGGTGACCACCTTGGCGAAGCGCATCGCGTGCAGCACCGTCCGCGTGGCGCGGGCGAGTTCGGCGGCGGGGACGGTCACGCCGTCCGGGCCGGTCTGGTCGAAGGCGTGCATGGCGTCGACCGGGAAGACCGTGTCGTAGCCGAGGTTGCCCGCCATCCGGGCCGTGGTCTCGTTGCACACGTTGGTGATGATCCCGGTGATGACGACCTGCCGGGCGCCCCGCTCCTGGAGCCAGGCGTGCAGGTCGGGGGTGCCGTAGAACGCGCTGTTCACCGTCTTGGTGATGTGCAGGTCGGGCGTGACCGCCGCCACGAAGTCCTTCAGCTCGTAGCCCGGCGTGCCCTTCGCGAGCGGCCCGGCCGCCGAGGCGTGCTGGACGGTCACCACCGGGCGTCCGGTGGCCTGCCACACGTCGATCAGCTCGCCGATCCGCTGCTCGGCCCCGGGGTTGTCGCGCTCGCCCCAGAACGCGGTGTCCTCGAAGCCCTTCTGGACGTCGATGACGACCAGGACGGCGTCGGAGTCGATGGTGAGCGGGGCGTCGAAGGCGCTGGTGTTCGTCATGCGTCCATCCTGCGGCGGGACCGGACGGCCGCGTGAGCGGCAGTGGAGCCACCCATCGATACGATCCTGCCATGCGGGTGGTGGGGTGTGTGATCTTCGACGGTGTCCGGCCTTTCGACTACGCGGTGATCGGCGAGGTCTGGGCCAACCGGGCCGGCCGCCCCGGCGTGCCGGCGTTCGACCTGCGGATCTGCGGGCCGGAGGGCGCCCGGGTGCGCTTCGACGGGGGGCTGGAGCGCGTCCCGGACTTCGGGCTGGACGCGCTCGCCGACTGCGACCTGGTCGTCGTGCCCGGCATGCAACGGCCCGAGGAGCCGTCCGACCCCGCCGTCGTCGCCGCCCTGCGCGCCGCTCACGCGCGGGGCGTCACCCTCGCCTCGCTCTGCGCGGGCGCCTTCCTGCTCGCCGAGGCCGGCCTCCTCGACGGCCGCCCCGCCACCACCCACTGGGCCTTCACCGACCGGCTCGCCCAGCGCTTCCCGGCGGTCGACGTCCACCCGGAGGTGCTGTTCACCGGCGAGGGCGGGCTGTGGACCTCGGCCGGGGTGGCGGCCGGCATCGACCTCTGCCTGCACCTGGTCCGCGCCGCCCACGGCGAACGGGCGGCGGCGGCGATCGCCCGTGCCATGGTCACGGCGCCGTTCCGTTCGGGCGGCCAGGCCCAGTTCATCCCCTCCCCGGTCCCGCGGCCGACGGCGGCCGACGACCCGCTCGCCCGGGTGCGCACCGAGGTCCTGCTCGCCCTCGACACCGCCTGGACGGTGCGCCGGATGGCCGCCCTGGCCGTGATGTCCGAACGCACCTTCGCCCGCCGCTTCGCCGCCGCCACCGGCACCACCCCGCTGCGCTGGCTGCTCGACCAGCGCATCCTCACCGCCCAGCGTCTCCTGGAGGACACCGACCTCCCCGTCGACGTGGTCGCCACCCGCTGCGGCTTCTCCTCCGCCGTCTCCCTGCGCCCGCCCTTCACGGCCCGCCTGGGGGTGCCGCCGAGGGAGTACCGGCGGACGTTCCGGGGGCGGGACGGCGGCTGACCGGCGGTAACTGTTGATCAGTCAAACTCCCTCATGCCGCGACGACTTGGCGCTACCATGCAGCGATCGAAGTCCTGGGAGTCGGATTGAACGCCTTTCCTTCAGAAGCCGAACGGCGCGCGAGCGAGGCCTGCGAACTGCCGGCCTTCGGCGGCCTCAGCCTGGCGCAGACCAGGAGGGACCTGGGGGAACTCCTCGGGAAGATCGGCGGCTTCGGTTTCTTCGACGAGTACACCAAGCACGACATCACGCACATCGACGCGATGCTCGGCAAGCTGGACTGGCTGGTCACCCCGAAGACTCGGGAGGCGATGACCCCGGCGGACTGGCTGCTCGCCGTGCTCGCGGTCTACTTCCACGACCTGGGCATGCTGGTCACCAAGAGCGAGTACGAGCGGCGGGAGGAGTCGGACTTCCCGCAGTTCCGTCAGGAGGCCCTCACGGCCTCGGACTCCGACGGCCGGGACTACCTGGCCCGGCTGGACGTGCTGAGCCCGGAGGAGCGGGAGAAGTTCCTCTACCAGGAGTTCGTCCGCCACCACCACGCCGCCCGGGTGCGGAAGTGGATCACGGGGGACTGCTCGCCGAACCTGGGGGCGACGGAGACGGTCGTCACGGAGATCCAGGACCTCCTCCGGCAGGTCGAGCCGGTCTTCCGGGCGGACCTCGCCAAGGTGTGCGAGAGCCACCACCTGGACGACCTCTACGACGTGAAGAAGTACCCGATCGAGCGCTACTACGGCTCGTCGCAGCGCGAGCGGGCCAACGTCCAGTTCGCGGCGATCCTGCTCCGCTCGGCCGACCTCCTGCACATCACGCGGGACCGGACCCCGTCGGTGGCCTTCCGGGTCTTCAACCCGATGGACCCGATCAGCCAGAACGAGTGGGCCAAGCAGGGCGCGGTCCGGGCCGTCGTCGCGATGAAGGGGTTGGACAAGGACGGCGCGCCCTGCGAGGACGCGCCGCAGGACACCGTCGCCGTCCACGCGAGGTTCACCGTCGAGAACGGGTTCTTCGGCCTCACGTCCTACCTGAAGTACGCGGAGGAGCAGCTGCGGCTGAGCCACACCTGGGCGCAGCGCTCCAACGCGAAGGAGGGCTCGAAGTACTTCTTCCCCTGGCGCGCCGTCGACACGAGCAACGTGGAGGCGGAGGGCTTCCTCACCGAGCCCTTCCAGTTCACCATCGACCACCAGAAGGTCCTGGACCTCCTCACCGGCCACACGCTCTACAACGACACCAACGTGGTGCTGCGGGAACTCCTCCAGAACTCGATCGACGCCGTGCGGCTCCAGCACGGCGCCCGCTCGCCGGAGCTGGGGAGGGTCGAGGTCCACTGGGACAGCGCCGGGCGGACGCTGGAGATCCGCGACAACGGCACGGGCATGACCCAGAGCGTTATCGAGAACAACCTCCTGCGGGCCGGCTCCAGCCGCTACCAGGACCCGGAGTTCCGCAAGCAGAACCCCGACTTCAACCCCATCAGCCGCTTCGGCATCGGTGTGCTCTCGACCTTCATGGTGGCCGACCAGGTGGAGATCATCACCTGCCACCCCGAGGAGGAGAAGGCCCGGCAGCTGTCCCTGCGCTCGGTCCACGGCCAGTACCTGGTGCGCACGCTGGACAAGAACCAGGACGTCCCCGAGCAGATCCGCCCGCACGGCACCATCGTGCGGCTGACCCTCCGGCCGAGCGCCGAGCTCAAGAGCGTGACCGATACCGCTCGATACTTCGTGGTCCTGCCTGCGTGCAAGGTCACGATCCAGGAGAACGACGGAGCCGAGCAGGAAGTCGGGTATTCGTCCGTCGGAGAGGCGCTGCGCGGCTCGATCGCGCGGTCGAACCCTGCCAGTGCTCGGGACATTGAACAGGGAAAGCTCAGGATCGTCGAGCGCAGTATCGAGAACATGTCCATCGCGTATGCCCTTCAGTGGAACGAGCATTTCCGGGAGTGGATGTTCCAAAGGGCTGCGGAAAGCTCTGCGGCGGGCGTCTGTGTTGCTGGAATTCGAGTGGAGTCCGAGACGCCAGGATTCCGAGGCGTAGGCCCTTTCGTCGCGCTGGCCAACACCTTCGGAGACGGTTCTCCGCGTACCAATGTCGCACGGTCGGCGCTGGAGCCCACCCCGGAGCGGGACGGATTCATTCGGGCCTGCTATGTGGCCTATTGTGACCATGTTTCCGAGGAGATCGAACTGCTTCAGTCGGAGCGTGGCCATTCGATCACCTGGGCGACGCAGGAAGCGGCTTTCATCGCCGGTCCGCTGATGCGTCGCGGGCAGGCGGTTTCGCTCTCGATGCTTCGGGAGGAGCTTCGGCGTGTTCCACTGTTCCTCATTGAGGAGGGTGGCGCGAGAAGAAGTGTCTCGATGGATGATCTGCGCGCACTGCCGGAGATCGAGACCCTGGAGAGCGCGGTGACCGACAATGTGGAGTCCCTTCTCCGGGAGCTGCCCGGAGTGACGTCGGAGTCGGTCTTCAGGTTGAGCGGTGTGCAGCCGAAAGAGGGAATCACGTTTCTTTGCACACGCCTAGGAAAATTTGCGGAGATCGACGAGATGTTCCTGGAGGACTGGGAGGTCGGTCGGGCGCACGGTGATATCGAGAATAGAATGTGCAGTGTCAGGTGGGTGAGAAGAGGGGAAGAGCCCCGTTGGGTGGACACGCGCCTTGTGCGAAATCTCCTGGAAGTCTTCGACAGGGGGAGCGAAGGGTACAGCAACCCCTCGGAGGTCGTTTTGATTCCGTCGCAAAGTGTAGTGGAAGACGGATTTTCCAGGAGCATGAGGGGATTCATTGTAGGCAACAAGAAATACCTCTTGTGCGGTCATCCCTGGCAGGAGATGGTGGATGACATCCTGGCCGCGCAGACGGAGGATTCGAATGATCGGCTTTCGCTGCTCTGCTGGCTGATCTCCCATCGGATCCACAGTGCTGAAGCTCGACCCGGTCCGCGGAGGCCCATGTCTGTCGCCGAGCTGGAAGAATACGTGCGGCGGGAGGGTCTTGCTCGATTGGTTGACTGGAAGAAGTTCGCTGCGATCTCTCGGTCCGAGGAGAGTGCGGTGGAGTTCTTCGACATCAGAAAATGGCAACGACACGGGGGGCGGTAGTGGCAACTGCGGGGGACGGGGACGTCGCGCGGGTCGATCCGCGGGTCACGGTGGCGGGGGATCTGCGGGCCGTGCGGTTGCCCGATCTGTCGGGGGCGGCGGATCTGCGGGTCGGGCTGCGGGAGTTGTACCTGTGGGTGGAGGCGTACGCGGTCGAGTCGATCAACTGGTACACCAAGGAGAAGGTGGCCAAGGCGCGCTGGTCGAAGTTCCTGCGGCTGGCGGCCGTGGTCAGCATCGCCGGCGGGACGGTGACGCCGGTGGTGGCGGTCGGGATGGGGTGGGCGGGGGAGTCGATCTGGGGGTACGGGCTGATCGGGCTCGGCGCCTGCTTCGTGGCGATGGACCGGGTGTGCGGGTACTCGTCCGCGTGGATGCGGTACGTGTCGACGGCGATGTCGCTGAACCGGCAGCTGGTGCGGTTCCAGGCGTTCTGGCCGAGGATCGAGGCGCGGTTCGCGGCGAATCCCACCGATGAGGAGTTCGCCGTCGCGGCCCAGGAACTGTCGCGGTTCGTGGACGAGTTCGCGCTCCTGGTGGAGAACGAGACGATGATGTGGGTGGCCGAGTTCCAGAGCCACCTCGTGCAACTGGAGTCCGGGTCGGTGCCGGCGCTGCCCTCCCAGCCTTCGCGCTAACGGGTCCCGCCGGCCTCGATGCGGGGGGTGAGGCCGTCGAGGAGGGTGGTGAGGCCGAGGTCGAAGAGGGCGTCGAGGTCGAGGTCGTAGCCGTCGCCGAGGTCGGCCATCAGGCGGGTGAAGACGGGGAGGCGGGTGGCGGCGGCCGGGGCGTCGAGGGCTGCGAGGCGGGTGTCGGTCCACTGGTCGCCGGTGAGGCCGGTGGTGGCCTGGGCCTGGGTCTCGCGTTCGAGGTTGACGGCGATGCCCTCGATGTAGCTGTAGAGCAGCACGTGGATGTCGAGCGCGGCCGTGGGGGAGAGGCCGTGGCCGTCGAGGGCGGCGAGTGCCCACTCGGCGTGGGTGAGCAGGTTGGGGAGTATCAACGGGCGGGTGACGGGGCTGAGGTGGGCGAGCCAGGGGTGGCGGCGGAACAGCGTCCACAGGGTGCGGGCGCCGAGCTCCAGGCGGGGGCGCCAGCCGGCGGGCGGGTCGGCGGGGTAGGCGGCCTCGCCGAAGGCGGCGTCGGCGACGAGCAGGACGAGTTCGTCCTTGCTGGTGACGTACCGGTACGCGGACATCGCGGAGACGCCGAGCCGGGCGGCGACGGCGCGCATCGAGAGGGCGGCGAGCCCTTCGGCGTCGGCGATCTCCAGGGCCGCGCGGATCAGCCGGTCGCGGCTGAACTCGGCCGGCGGGGGCGCGGGCCGGGGCTCCGGGGCCGGAGCCGCGGCGACCACGGTGCCGACCCGGGGGCGGGCCTCCACCAGGCCCTCCAGGCGCAGCACGGTGAGCGCCTTGGTGGCGGTGGCGAGGGCGACGCCCCAGTCCTGGGCGAGCCGCCGGTTCGAGGGGACGCGCTCACCGGGGGCGAGTTCGCCGTCGGCGATCCGGCGCCGGAGGTCGGCGGCGATGCGCCGGAAGGGCGGTTCCGTCTCGGGGGCCATGTGCGGTCCTTCGCGCCGTCGCGGTGGCTGTACTAGCGCAGACGCTACCAGGGACGATCACCGCGCAGGGCCTGCTGTACTAGCTCAGAAACGGCTCTGACCTGCGGTTTCATGGCTTGCGCGGAGCTGTATGTACGTCGTACATTCAGCTCGCTCGCGGCGTACGGACACGCCGTGCGAACACCCAGGGGGAGCCCTCGTGCAGAACGTCCTCGTCTCCGGCGGCGGCATCGCCGGCACCGTCCTCGCCCACTGGCTGGCCCGCCGCGGCTTCGCCCCGACCGTCGTCGAACTGGCCCCCGCCCCGCGCTCCGGCGGCCAGGCGATCGACATCCGCGGCACCGCCCTCGACGTGATCGCCCGGATGGGCCTCACCGAGCAGGTCCACGCCGTCCGCACCCGGATGCGCGGCATGTCCGTCCTCGGCGCCGACGGCGCCGAGGTGCACCGCTCGACCGAGACGACCTTCAGCAGCGGCCGGCTCGACGGCGAGGACGTCGAACTGCTGCGCAGCGACCTCATCGGGATCCTGCACCGGCACGCCCCGGACGGCGTCGAGTTCGTCCACGGCGACAGCGTCACCGCGCTGCGCGAGGACGAGCGCGGCGTGCACGCCTCCTTCGCGCACGGGCGGCCGCGCACCTTCGACGTGGTGGTCGGCGCCGACGGCCTCCACTCGCGCGTCCGCCGGCTGGTCTTCGGCCCCGAGGAGGACTTCCTGCGCCCGCTCGGCACCCACCTGGCGATCTTCGGCGCCGACAACTTCCTCGGTCTGGAGGACTGGCAGGTCTGGCAGCGCGACGGCGACGCCGGCTACGGCGTCTACCCGGTGCGCGGCAACCGCGAGTTGCGGGTCTGCTTCGGCTGGGCGCACGACGCGCCCGCCGAGCGCGACCAGGAGGCGGCGCGCAGGCTGGTCGCCGAACGGATGGGCGCGCTGCGCTGGGAGACGCCCCGCCTGCTGGAGGCGCTGCACCGCTCGACCGACTTCTACGCCGACGTGATGGCCCAGGTCCACCTCGACACCTGGTCCGCCGGCCGCACCGTCCTGCTCGGCGACGCCGGCTACTGCGCCTCCCCGCTCTCCGGCCAGGGCACCAGCCTCGCCCTGGTCGGCGCCTACGTCCTCGCCGACGAACTCGCCCGGGCCCGCGCCGCCGGCGACGAGGAGCCCGGCGCCGCCTTCGCGCGCTACGAGCACCGGCTGCGCCCGTTCGTCACCCTCAACCAGGCCCTCGCCACCGAGAACCCGGGCGGCCCGGCGGCCGAGGAGTCCGTGGAGCGGGCGAAGAACGCGATCGCCCTGGACGCCGCGTAGGCCCCCGCGCCGGGGGCGGGGCGGGGTGCGCGTGCCGGGCACCCCGCCCCGGCCCGATACCCTTGGGTTTCATGACCGAGGTATCCCGTCCCGTCCGCGTCCGTTTCGCTCCGAGCCCCACCGGCATGTTCCACGTCGGAGGTGCCCGCTCGGCGCTGTACAACTGGGCGACGGCACGACAGCAGGGCGGTGTCTTCGTCCTGCGGATCGAGGACACCGACGCCGCACGCAACAAGCCCGAGTGGACCGAGGGCATCATCAGCGCCCTCGCCGCGATCGGCATCCACGAGGGCGACCCGGGCTTCGAGGGCCCGTACTTCCAGTCCGCCAACGCCGACAGCCACCGTGCCGCCGCCGAGAAGCTGTACGCGGCCGGCCGCGCCTACTACTGCGACTGCACCCGCGAGCAGGCCGCCGAGCGCTCCGGCTCCGCGCAGACCGGCTACGACGGCTTCTGCCGTGACCGCGGCCTGGACTACGCGGAGGGCCGCGCGCTGCGCTTCCGCACCCCGGACGAGGGCACCACCGTCGTGGTGGACCTCATCCGCGGCGAGCCGGCCTTCCCGAACTCCGCGATCGAGGACTTCGTGATCGCCCGCGGCGACGGCAGCCCGGTGTTCCTGCTGGCCAACGTGGTCGACGACCTGGAGCAGGGCGTCACGGAGGTCATCCGCGGCGAGGAGCACCTGTCGAACACCCCGAAGCAGCAGCTGCTGTGGGAGGCGCTCGGCGCCACCCCGCCGGTCTGGGCCCACCTGCCGGTGATCGTCAACGAGAAGCGGCAGAAGCTGTCCAAGCGCCGCGACAAGGTCGCGCTGGAGGACTACCTCGCCGAGGGCTACCTGCCCGAGGCGATGGTGAACTACCTGATGCTGCTGGGCTGGGGCCCGAAGGACGACGTCGAGATCCGTCCGTACGCCGAGCTGGAGCAGCTGTTCCGGGTGTCGGACGTGAACGCCGCCTCCGCCTTCTTCGACGTGCAGAAGCTGCGCTCGTTCAACGGCGAGTACATCCGCGCCCTGTCGGTGGACGCCTTCACCGCCGCCTGCGCGCCGTACCTGGCCGCCGACCGCGCCCCGTGGCCGGCCGAAGCCTTCGACGCCGCGGCCTTCGCCGAGCTGGCCCCGCTCGCGCAGTCCCGGATCGCGGTGCTGGGCGAGATCGTCGAGCAGGTCGACTTCCTGTTCCTGGCCGAGCCGGTCCGGGACGAGCAGTCCTGGGCGAAGGCGATGAAGAACGCCGACGTCGCGCTGGCCCTGCTGCGCACCGCCCGCGAGAAGCTCGCCGCGCTGGAGTCCTTCGAGGCCGCCGCGCTGAAGGCCGAGCTGGAGGCCGTGGCCGCCGAGCACGGGCTGAAGCTGGGCAAGGCGCAGGCGCCGATCCGGGTCGCGGTCACCGGCCGCACGGTGGGCCTGCCGCTGTTCGAGTCGCTGGAGGTGCTGGGCCGCGAGCGGACCCTGGCCCGCCTGGACGCGGCGGCGGAGCGGCTGGCCGCCTGACGGCAGCGCTTCTCCGAGGGCCGTACCCCGCAGCCGTTGCGGGGTGCGGCCCTCGGGCGTTTCCGGGGCGGGAATTGACCCATGATTCCGCTCCGGAAATGCCCCTCTCCCCGGGTCTCTGGCTTGCCTAGAGTGATCATCACAAGGTCACGGCAGGGGAGCCGGGACCGCCCGAGACGGGGAGACCGATCGTGAACACCAACCAGGCCAAGCCGCTGCTGACCCGCGCCGCCACCGCCGAGACCACCAGCGACCCGAGCAGCGTGATGACCCTGCTCGCCGACTGCGGCACCGACGGCAGCCCGGTCACCAGTTACCGCTCCACCTTCGCCGAGGGCGCGGTCGGTGCCCCGGCCCACTTCCACACCCGGGCCTCCGAGCTGTTCTTCGTGATCGGCGGCTCGCTCCAGGTCCTGCTGGACGACAAGGTGGAGTTGCTCGGCGCCGGCGACCTCCTGCTCGTCCCGCCGCACACCCCGCACGCCTTCGCCGCGGCCCCCGGCTCGCGGGCCGACGTCCTGTTCGTCTTCACCCCGGGCATGCCGCGCTTCGACTACCTGCGCCTGCTCGGCCGGGTGATGCGCGGCGAGGCGAGCCCGCAGGAGATCAAGGACTCCTCCGAGCTGTACGACAACCACTACGTGGACAGCCCCCTCTGGCGCGCCACCCTGGAGGCGGCCGCCACCGCCGGTGCGTGACGCGGACGGCGGCGCGGCGGGGTGACCGTCGACTGACCGGTCCCGGGACCCGAACGGGGTGGGGGGCCCTGCGCCCCGGTCAGGCGGCCCGGATGCCGCTCAGGAGCATGGGCAGGGACGCACCGCTGTCACGCGCCGTCAAGGCCTGCTCGACCCGCCGGTGCTGGTCCGGCGCCATCACGGATCCCAGCTCGGACCGGCCGATCCAGCACAGGTCGGTGATCTGGTCCGGCGGCGGGAGGTGGTGCCCGACGCGCGTCTCCTGCTCGTCCGTCACGGTCCCGCCGTGGTAGACGAAGTTCAGTCCCTCGGGGTACCGCGAGGCCTCGACGTAGTCGACGGCGAGGACATCCCGGAGCGGCAGGATGAGCCCGGTCTCCACCTCGACGTGTCGCCGCGCGGCGAGGTGCGGCAGCTCGCCCCGTTCGGCGCTGCCGCCCGGAAGCAGCAGACCGCGCTTGTACGTGGTGGCCACCAGCAGGACGGCGCCGGCGGGGTTGAGGATGAGGGCCTGGTGGCCGATCCGCCGGCCGGGCGGGTTGGCAAGAATCTCGTCCGTCATGGCTCGCTTTCGGGTGCTGGTCCTGCCGTGCTACCGGGGCAGCCGGTAGCACGGCAGGGGATTGGATGGGGGCGACCGCTCGGCAGCCGGCTGTCACGGCTCCGCTCCCCGTCTGCGCAGCCACTTGTCCGACACCGGCAGAGCACTGACCGCGCCGGCCGCGAAGACGAAGAAGACGACGAGGAGCCACGGTCCGAGAGGGCCGTTCCCGATGGGCCAGCCGACCGCCAGCGCGACAAGCGCGCCGGCCACGACCACGGCCAGATGCACCGCCGGTCCGATGACGCCGAGTCGCGGCGGCTTCCGGTGCTTCACGTGACCGCTCCGATCGTTCCCGAGGTGCGCGGCCGGCTCGGGTGCTGGACCGCGACGAAGCGCGGCGTGTCCAGCGGCTGGACGTCCTCGGGCCTGGTGGTCCACTCAAGGTGAGTCACCTCGCAACGGAGGTAGACCTTCCTTTTGATGATGTCCATGTAGATGCCCTCCGTCGGCCTCCCGGTCGGCCCCTCACGGGCCAAGTCGGCTACGACTTCTCCGACTTGAGGGCGGTGGATGGGCTTTCCGGGCTGTGACGGCATGAGGGTCTCCAGGGGGGTGCGCCGGGGGAGTGTCAGACGGTGACGAGCTTCGGGGCCCGGCCGAAGGTGAGGTCGGTGAAGCCGGGGGCGGGGGCGATCAGGGCCCAGACGAACTTGCCGATGCCGGCGGCGCGGGGGCAGCAGCCCCAGCGTTCGGCGAGTTCTTCGACGAGGAGGAGGCCCCGGCCGTGTTCGGCTTCGGGGGAGACGGTGGGCTGGAGGGTGGGGCGGCCGGTGCCGGCGTCGTGGACTTCGAGGCGGAGACGGTCGGCGATGACGGCGAAGCGGATCTCGATGAGCCGGTCCGGTGGCGCGGCGCTGTGCCGGACGGCATTGGCGAAGAGCTCGCCGAGCAGCAACTCGCCGATGTCGGCGTACCGTTGGCCCTGCGGCATCCCGGCGAGATAGGCGCGGAGGATGGCGCGGGCGAGGGGGGTGGATTCGGTCCGGGGAGTGAGTCGGGTGGCGAACTCGCGCGGCCGGCGACAGGGCATGGGGACCTCCGGGGGTGAGGGGGGATGGAACGGGCGCGCGAATGGGCGCGGGAATCACGCTGTGCAAGCGAATAACTCCGTTCCGACATCAATGATCGGGGATCCCGGGTACGGTGGCGACCAAATTCGTAGTGCAGCAGCCCAGCGCACAAGAGGGGTGGCGGACGTGTCACATCGGAAGGCGGACGCGGGACCGACGGCAAGCCCGGCGAAGCTGTTCGGCGAGGCGTTGCGGTTCGCCCGGGAGCGGGCGGGCCTCACCCAGGAGGCGTTGGGGAAACTCCTGCACTGCGACCGCACCGTGGTGACGCGGTACGAGGGCGGCCACCGGCCCATGCCTCTCGACACCGTCGTGGCCTGCGACGAGATCCTTCAGACGGGTGGCATGCTCCACCTGCTCTGGAAGCGGGTCGACTGGCAGGCGGACGTGGAGCACCCGGACTGGTTCCAGAAGTACGTGGACTTGGAGGGCGAGGCGCTGGCGATCCGGGTGTACCAGTACGCTCGAGTCAATGGTTTGTTGCAGTGCGCGGACTACGCGCACGCACTGTTCCGGGCCGGGATGGACAGGGGTAATCCGACGTTGCTCCAGGAGCGCGTGACCGCGCGCATGAGTCGGCAGAAGCGGCTGCTCGGGCCCGACGGTCCGTTGCACATCGCCGTTTTGGATGAGAGCGCGATCCGTAGTGCCTTCGGCGGTCCGGATGTGATGCGACGCCAGATGGAACACCTGCTGGAGGTTGGCCGGCGCCCCAACATCAGCATTCAGGTGGCGCCCTTCAGTAGCGTTCCGTGCAGGCGTCCCGCCACGTCAATGTTCCTGATGGAGATGCCGGATGGCAGCGAGTGGCTCTACTCGGAGAGCCTCTATCGCGGGCACTTCAGCGATTCGCCGTCGGTCGTCGCCGAGCATCGGGGTGACTATGATCTGCTGCGCGGACACGTACTCTCGGTGAGCGACTCTCGGGCGCTGATCGCCGATGCGATGGAGGAGTACCGGTATGAGGAGCGTCGATCTCAGCGCGGCGGTGTGGCGGACGAGCAGCTACAGCGCAGATCACGGGGGCGAGTGCGTAGAGGTGGCCATCGTGTCCCCTACCCCCGGCGTCGTTCCGGTGCGTGACTCCAAGGACCCCTCCGGGCCGGTCCTCCTCTTCCCCTCCGCCTCCTGGCAGTCCTTCCTCACCTCCCTCCGGGACGGCTCCCTCCCCGTTGGTTAGGAGCACCCCCGAGGGTGGGCTACTATTTACCCATCACCCAGTTGCGCGGGTGGCGGAATAGGCAGACGCGCTGGATTCAGGTTCCAGTGCCCGAAAGGGCGTGGGGGTTCAACTCCCCCCTCGCGCACACAGAGAACGGCCGGTCGATCCTCGGATCGACCGGCCGTTCTGTTCTTCAGGCCCGGAGGAACACCACGCCCGCCACGGCTACCGCCGCGAGCACGGCGACCGCCAGGACGTGGACGGTCACGGCCCACTTCTCCGAGCGCTGCTCGGCCGCCCGGTCCAGCGTGAAGTCGGCCGGGTCGGCAGCCGTGCAGTGGACCGTGACGTCACGGCCGTACGCGCCGGCGGGGTCCGGGAGGTGCGACGTGCAGTGGGCCGTGACGGCGGTGCCCTCGCGGGTGGTGAACGACACGACCGGGGTGATCGTGGTCGTGGTGTGGCCGTCGTCCTGGTCGACGCTGACGTCCTTGAGGACCGCGATGACCCGGCCCGGCACGGTCTCCATCGCGGCCAGCCGGCCGAGGCGGTCGTTCCTGGCGCGCACCGCCCCGGGCAGCTGGACGGCGCCGAGGACCGCCAGCGGCCCGCCGGAACCGATCAGTGCCCACGGCCACCCCCGGTCGACCGCGGCGAGGACCACCAGCCCGACGTAGACCAGGAAGAGCGCGCAGCTCGGCCGGCCCAGCCCGCGCGAGGGCTCCTCGGGGGCGTTGGAGAACCGGTAGGCGTGCGGTCGGCCCCGCGGATGGCTGATCCCGATCTCCCGGCCCTCCCACGCCGCGGTGATCATCTCGCCGCGCTCGCCGTCGTTCGTCACGGTGACCTCCTGCCCGGAGGCCGGGTCGCGGTAGGAGACCACCACCGATATCCCGCCCTGCCGCGACCCGCCGTGCCGTGGTGTCCGCACCCGCTCGATCCGCCCCGTGAGCCGGACCGTCCGCTGCGCCTTGGTCAGGCCGGCCAGCGACATGCCGAACCCGAGCAGGGCCGCCGCGCCCCACACCGCACACCACAGCAGCAGCGACCCGTGCCACCCCATCCGCTCTCCTCCGGCCGATCCGATCCGGTCAACTGGTCAACTGCCGTTGCGCCGCAGTACGTTGCCCTGGCCGTCCGCCTCCAGGACCCCCGTGCCCCGGTCGCCGGTCACCATGACCCTGAGCGTGAGCGGGCCGGTGACGCCGTCGGCGGTCAGCTGCCAGCTCCGCGGGGAGCCGGCGCCGAGGGTGGCCCCGGCCTCCTCGACCAGCGCGGCGACGCGATCGAAGGGCAGCGCGAGCGGGTCGAACCCGGCGGTCCGCACGCCGGTGGGGGAGAAGACGACCGTCAGCAGGCGCTCCTGCACGACGACGGTGAGTGCCTGGCGCTGCTCCCCGTCCTGCGTCAACGACTCGACGGCCTTGCGCAGTTCGCCCTGATCGAGCATGGACCGGCCCGGACCGAGGGCGACCGTACCGGTTGCCGACGTCACGGTGGTCGTCGACGACGAGGAGGTGACGGACGGCTCCGGGGCGGCGCCGCCGGCGTCGGGGCCGAACAGGTCGGCGCGGAACAGCAGGAGCACGGCGGCCGCGCCGAGCAGCAGGCCGAGCAGGGTGAGGACCCCGCCGGCGCAGCCCTGCGGGGCGTCGTCCGTCATGGCCGGACCGGGCGCCGAGTCCAGGTACGCGCCGGCCGCCCGTTCCTCCCACGCCGGCGTCGGCCGTTTCACGATCCGCACCTTCCACGGCCGTTCCGGCTGGTACTCGACCACCACGATCCCGCGCGGCCGGTAGTCGGGAAGCTCGACGAGGTTGATGCCCTGCCGGAACTCGACGCGGTACGCGGGCCCGTCGTCCGGAGCGACGGTCAGTTCGAACCGCACCGGCACGTCACTGGCGTCGCCCCCGAGGGCCTCCAGGCTCTCGATCATCGCGAGCGCCGTGCGCGGCACGACGGCCTTCTCACGGGCGCGGCGCGGCAGCGTGCAGAGGTGGCGGAGCAGGCCGTAGGCCGCGGGCAGAACCAGCCCCGTGACGATCAGCGGCGCCTTCCCGACGGCGCACCCGCTGATGAAGGCGGTCAGCGACACCCCGATCACGCCGCCCGTCAGGAACCCCAGGGCGAGGCCGCCGGGCGTGGTGTGCGTGGGTGGCGCGCCCGCGGCGATCGTCATACGGCTGATTGTGCACGGCCGGGGTGACGGCCGACAGGGGAACGGCCCCCCGCGCGGGCGCAGGGGGCCGTCGGCGGCTACCGGCCGCCGGTCACTGGGTGACCGTGCGGAAGAGCCAGTGGAGCCGGGCGGTGGCGGCTCCGGGGAGGGTGATGGTGACCGTGTTGACCAGCGTGCTGCGGGTCAGGTCGAGGTGTTCGTAGGGGCTGGAGAAGTTGGACAGCAGCGTCCCGTTCGGGCCGTCGTCGGTCTTGCACCACAGGTAGCCGTTGTCGTTGGAGCGGTAGTCGCCCATCGTGACGAAGTCGCCGTTCCGCGGAGTCCCGGGGTGGGCCGCCGTGGAGTTGACGTACTGGCGGCCGTAGACGAGGTAGAAGCAGTTGTCGTCGCCGTCCGGTCCCGCGGAGATGGTGCTGAACCGCTGGTGGTCCCCGTGCGAGTCCGAGGCCAGGTAGACCGGGTAGGGCGCGGTCTCCAGATCGTCGACCGAGAGCGCCGGGGCCGAGCCGCCCGCGTCCGTCGCGACGATCTCGGTGAGCCCGGTGCTCTCCTGGGGGTCCTGGAGGAACCAGCGCTGCGCGGCCGAGCCGTTCCGGTCGAGGCCCACGACGCCGAGGCCGGGGCCGAGGTCCGTGAGGAACTGACGGGTGACGTAGTTCTGCAGGATCCAGGTGCCGTCGCCCTGCGGGACCGGCTGCCAGAGCTGGTCGAGCGCCGGGTTCGGCCACAGCACCGTCCGCGCGTCGTGGGCTCCGCCCTCCTGGCCGAGGTAGCGGCCGGCGTAGGGCACGTTGGCGTGGAACAGGCGGTAGTAGCCGCTGTACTCCGGGTCGGGCGACAGGCTGAACACCTGCGAAAGGATGCCGGCCCGGTTGACCGGCTGGTCGCTGACCGCATGGGTGCTGCTGCCGGGGGCGGCCACGTTGGTGGTGGCGGCGTTGCGCAGCACGGCGGAGCCCGGTACCGGCACCGTCACCGACTGGGACCTCGGCGGGTTCGGCAGATTGCCGACCTCCATCACGACCGGATAGTGGTCCGACAGCAGCACGCCGCCGGCCCGGTTGATTCCGAGGACGGTGGGATTCGCGTTGCCCACGGGAACGGCCGCGTAGTCGAGGACGCGGTCGGGGGTGTTCGAGCCCAGACGCCGGAGGGTCGGATGGGTCGGCAGCGCCGGGGAGTGCACCGTGAACTCGCCGGCGACCGCGGTGGCCAGCGACGTGTCCGGTGCGGTCGGGTCGGCCGGGGGCAGCGGCGCACGGTTGTAGTCGCCGAGGGCGATCCAGGGCAGCGGAGTCCCGTTGGGGCCGGCGGTGGCCATCCGCGTCCGGATGTTGCGCAGCAGGTCGGGGTCGTCGCCACCGCTGCCCGAGAGGCCGTGCACCGTGAAGTACACGACGCCGTCGACGTTGACGCCGAGCGCGGGCCGGCCGACGGAGCCGCTGTACAACCCTGCCTGGACGACGTACACGTTCTGGGGCGGGACCTGGTAGCGGGTCATGATGGCCAGGTTGACCCGGCCCGTCGGGCTGGTGGCATTGGTGTCCGTGTGCAGCCAGTACAGGTAGCCCTGGGGCCTGGCGGCCGTTCCCCCGTACCGGTACTCGCGGACCGGGGGTGCGGAGGCGGTCCAGTCGAAGAACACCGGCGGGTTCTGCGGGATGTCCTGCGAGAACGTGGCGCCGTTGGGCGGGGCGCCGGCCTCCTGGAGGGCGATGATGTCGGCCCGGTTCTGCCGCGCCAGCTGGTTCACTCCCAGCGTGTACTTGCTCTCGTAGGAGGCGGCGTCCTCGCCCGTCCCGCCGCTGGTGCCCGCGCCCTGCATGTTCCAGGTGGCGATCGTGCGGCGGTTGTTCGCGCGGGGGTCGAGATCGCCGCCGGTGTCCCGCAGGAACAGCGACGGCCGCTTGCCGACGTCGGTCGGGACGACGCCCTGGCCGCTGTAGTCGAGGGTCTCCCGGCCGCCCCAGTCGGGGATGGTCTGGCCGCCCTGGGCGAGCGGCTGGAACCGGCCCGGTGCGCCGGTGGCGGAGCCGAACTGGAAGGCGGTGCCGGACTGGGTGCCGTAGGGCGCGTACGGCAGGTAGGCGCCGCCCGGGGTGGTCTGCTTGACCATCGTGTTGTTGTAGAAGACGTTCTGCGGGCCCGAGGAGCCGGACCACTTGACCGCCTTGGGGCCGGCCGCCCACCAGATCGGGTACCACGTCCCCTCGTCGACCTCGCCGCCCTCGCCGCCGCAGTTGGTCTCGCAGCTGCCCGAGCGGTGCTCGTACGGGACCCGCAGGGTGTTCTGCTCGAAGAGGTTGTTGTGCTCCCAGCCGCCGTGCAGGTTGAGGTCGGAGTCGAGGTCGTTGCGGAAGGCGACGTTGCCGCTGGCCGACCACTGGAAGGTGAAGTGGCGCAGGTTGCGGCTGAGGTTGTAGGCGTAGAGCGAGTCCCAGACGCGGCTGCCGCGCAGGTAGCCGTTGCCGCCCTTGCCCTTGTTCCAGGCGCCGTCGAAGCTGTTGCGCTCGATCTGGACGTTGCGCGCGTCCTCGGTGACGATCGGGTGCGAGCCGGTCATCTCGGCCTTCAGCCCGCGCGCCCAGTCGTTGGCGGCCCACTTGAAGACGATGCCGTGCATCGCGTACTCGGGCGCCATGTTGCCGTAGTTGTGCACGGCCTGGGCGGGGGTCAGGCTGTACGTGCCGCCGCCGATCTTCGGCAGGCCGTTCATGTCCTGGGTGAAGGCGAAGTCCTCGAAGCCGACGCCCTGCACCACCTTCAGCGGGGTGACCTTGCTGGCGTACGGCTTGTCGCCGAGCGCGGTGGAGCCGTCCGAGGTGGAGTCGACCGGCAGGTCCCACTCCAGCGGGCGGTCCAGGGAGACCGTCTTCGCGGCGGCGTCGATCGCGTTGACCCGGAACATCTGCTGCCGCATGTGGAGGTTGTCCATCTGGCTGCGGTCGGAGACGCCCTGCTGCTCGTAGAACTTGACGCTGTTGGCCGCGCCGACCCAGACGTAGCCGCCCGGGGAGAACCTCTTCATGTCGGCCTTGGGGTCCAGCTGCACGACGTCCTGGCCCTGCCGGCCCGCCCAGCCGGGGTCGGCCGCCTTGGCGGCGACCTTGATGCCGGAGGCCCAGTGCTGGTTGACGCTGCCCTCGAAGATGTCCTTGCGGTTGGCGGGGGCGGCCGCCCAGTCGTCCTGGTAGCGCTCGGCGATGTCGCGGGTCTGGACGCGGAACAGGCCGCGCCCGGGCCAGATCCAGCCGCCGGTGCCGACGTCGCTGCCGCTGCCGGCCTTCATGCTGTCCTGGTCCCAGCGGCCGTTGACCAGCGTGTCGTAGCGGGTGTCGGCGTCGGGGCGGAACACCAGGCGGGTGCCGCCGGTGCCCGAACCCTGGCCGCGCAGGACGAGGTAGTCGGCGTCGACGTAGATCTGCCGGGTGATGTCGATCCGGCCGGCCGGGAGGGAGATCAGCGAGAGGCTGTTGAAGTTGGCGTTCGGCGAGCAGGTGGCCTTGATGTCGTCGACGGCCTTCTGCAGGCCGGTGGTGTCGTCGGCGCCGTCGTCGGCCCGCACGCCGTACGTGGTGGCGAGCACGTCCGGGGTGAGGCGGCAGGCGGCGTTCCCGGTCAGGTCGCCGTTACCGGGCAGCGCCTGGCCGCCCCGGAATCCCGCGCGCGACCAGTCCGGCATGCCGGCGGGCGGGCTCGTGCGGTTGGCGAAGGTCAGGTCCGGCCCCTCGGCGCCGGGTCCGGCCGTCACGGCGGTGGCCGGTGCGGGGGCGGCGTCGGCGGCGGGGGCCGCGGCGGAGAGCGCGGGGAGGGTGAGGGGGAGCAGCAGGCCGGCGAGCAGCGCGGCCCCCGGTCGTAGGCGTTTCATGGGATCTCGTTTCGGTGTCGTCGCGGGGCTCCCGGGCCGGGGGGCACACCGGGAGGGCGCACGGGAACGCCCCCGGCACCTCGCGGGGAGCGGGGGCCGGGGGCGTCGGGGACGGGAGGCCGCCGCTACGGGCAGTAGAAGCGCACGGCCGACAGCCGGTCGTTGAGGTGGTAGTCGTTGGTGTTGAAGTTGTAGTCGCCCTTCGCACCCCAGTTCCAGGTCGGGGTGAAGTCGATCTGGGACGGGTGCAGCTCGCCGTAGGGGTCGTCCCAGAACTCGATCTGGCACTGGGAGTTGTTCAGCCAGGACGACACCTGGTCGTTGGCCAGGGTCCCGTTCAGGAAGTGGACCTTGGTGAGGCGCACGATCTCGCTCCCGCCGCCGGCGGACGGCGGGACGACGATCGCCTTCGACCCCGCGCCGCCGCCGTCCTGGTAGAGGCAGAGCGCCCACGCCGGGCAGCCGTCGTACGGCGGGTTGGCGGCGGATGCCGGCGCCGCCGAGAGGAACAGTGCCGCCCCGGCGAGCACGCCGGCGACGGCGGTGGTCGCCGGCTTGAAGAAGGAGAGGGCCACGGTGGAACTCGCTTTCCGGATCTGCCCGCGGCGGTGGCGCAGGCGGGGGACGGTGCTCGTGCGCGGCGGGCACCGGGGCCGGGGCCCGCCGCACGACGAGACTGCCGTCGTGGGGAGAGCGGCGGCATCAGTCAAATGACTGCGGATCACCGGGGGCCGCGACTGAGTGACGCGTCGCGCCGGGAAACGGCCCAGAAACCTGGGATGTCGCCGTACCGGCCGGGAGCGCGAGGATTCGGACCATGGCGCCGGCCGCCGAGAGGGTGCCGGGCGCCGCCGATTCCGTATCTCCCGAAGGAGCGTTCCTCCCATGAGTCTTCGCCGATCGGTCTCCGCGGTGGCCACCGGGGCCGTCCTGGCCCCGCTGCTGGCGCTGGCCGCCGGAACCGCACACGCCGCGCAGGGGCCCGCCACCGACCCCGGACCCGTGAACGTCGCGCAGGTGCCCGCCCCCGACTTCCAGACCCTGCCGTCGAACCCGTCGATGCTGCAGCTGACGCGGCGCGACCAGTGCATGGCCTCGTACAACGTCAACTACTGGGTCGGCGGCATGCCGTTCGCCCTCACCCAGCTGAAGCTCTGTCTCTCCGCGCCGGCCACCCTCGTGCGCGGCGCGCAGATCTTCTTCCCCGGTGACCTGAACTACGTCCCGGCCGATCCCGTCTCCGTCCCGACCGGGCCCGTGGTCGTCCCGACCGGGCCCGTCACCGACCCGAACGGACCCGTTCTCGTCCCGAGCGGGCCCGTCCTCGACCCGGCGACCTTCCCCGCCCACCCCTGATCCCGAGGTCCGGTCCGGCCGTCGGCGTCGGCGCGCGCGGGGGGATCAGTCCCCGGCGCGTCGGATCCGCCTGAGCGCGTGGTGGACTGCCCAGGCGTCGGCGACCGGCCCGAGGTGCGCGAGCTTGTCCGGGTTGATGACGGAGCGGACGGTCTGGATCCGGCCCTCCGCGACGTCGAGCACGAGGGTGTTCAGCACCCGCCCGGCGTGGTCGCGGAAGACCGCGCCGGGCTGGCCGTTGACCTCGTGCGGCTCGAAGGTCACGTCGATCCGGGCCATCAGCGGGACCACGGCCGCCAGCAGGCGGGCCACGTTCGCGGCGCCGGACACCGCCCGGGCCAGCTGCGGCGTCTTGCCGCCGCCGTCCCCGACCATCGTGACGTCGGCGGCCAGCAGCTCCTGGAGACCGGCGACGTCGCCCTCGCTCAGGGCGTCGAAGAAGCGCGCGGCGAGCTCGTCACGCTCCTTGCGCTCGGCCTCGAAGCGCGGCCGGCCGTCCCGCATGTGCCGGCGCGCCCGCACCACCAGCTGGCGGCAGGCCGCCTCGGAGCGGCCCACCGCGGCGGCGACCTCGTCGAAGCCGAACCCGAACACCTCGCGCAGCACGAACACCGCCCGCTCCAGCGGACTGAGCCGCTCCAGCAGCAGCAGGGCCGCCATCGACACCGAGTCCGCCAGCTCGGCCGCCCGGGCCGGGTCCGCGTAGGGGTCGGCGAGCAGCGGCTCGGGCAGCCACGGCCCCACGTACTCCTCCCGGCGGACCCGGGCCAGGCGCAGCACGTCGATGGCGATCCTGGTCACCGTGGTGGACAGGAACGCCTTGACCGACACCGGCTGCGTCCGCGAAGCGTCGTAGCGCAGCCAGGCCTCCTGGACGGCGTCCTCGGCCTCGCCCACGCTGCCCAGGATCCGGTAGGCGATCGAGAACAGCAGCGGCCGCAGCTCCTCGAACTCCTCGACCTTGCTCACGCCGGTTTCCTCCCCCTCGAACGGTGACGTGCTGTCGATCATCGGACGCGCGGGCCGCTCAGTGGAACTGCCCGGCCACGTAGCCGCCCGCGGGCTGCCGGGTGATGATGTTCGCCCGGTTGGCCAGGTTCATGAACGAGATCAGCGTGACCAGGGCGGCCAGCTGGTCCTCGTCGTAGTGCGCGGCGGCCCGCGCCCACACCTCGTCGCCGACGCCGCCCGCCCCGTCGGCCACCCGGGTGCCCTCCTCGGCGAGCGCGAGCGCGGCGCGCTCGGCGTCGGTGTAGACGGTGGCCTCCCGCCACGCCGCGACCAGGTTCAGCCGCAGCGCGCTCTCGCCCGCCGCGGCGGCGTCCTTGGTGTGCATGTCGACGCAGACGGCGCAGCCGTTGATCTGGCTCACCCGCAGCGCCACCAGCTCCTGGGTGGCGGCCGGCAGCGGCATGGCCTTGAGCTCCCGGCCCAGCGTCATCAGGCTCTTGACGAGCCGGCCGCCGGTCCCGGTGGCGAAGAAGTCGAGTCGCGCGTCCATGGTGGTTCTCCCTCGTGGTCGTCGGTGCGTCAGGTGCTTCACCCCCTGGGACGGGACAGCCCGCCGTCCTGTGACACGCGCCGGTGCAAGAGGTGTGCGCAGGCGGGCTCCTGACGGCCCGGAGCCCGGCGAATACCCGTTCGGCACGGCCCGCGGTGATCGCTAGACTCCGCCTGCCTACGAACTCTGTGATCGTCATACGAGTCGGGGCCTCACCCATTGGGGGAACCATGAAGCCGCTGCCATCGGGCAGCCGCGTACGCCACGGGCGAAGAAGAGCCGGCGCCGCCGCTCCGGTCGCCCTGTTGCTCGCCGTCCTCGCCACGCTGGTGGGCCAGGCCGGCCCCGCCGCCGCCGTGGCGCCGCCGGCGGCCACCGCCTCGCCCCAGCCGGGCGCGGGCACGAACCCGGCGGCCGATCCGGCCGCCGCCCCGAGCGCGGCGCCCGCCGCCGGGCCGACGGTCCCGCCGCCGGTGGACCCCGAGGCCCAGGCCGCAGCCGCCGCCCGGGAGCTCCAGCAGGCCGACCCGACCGGTCCCTGCCCGGAGGCCCTGACCGCCGGCACGGTCGCCGTCTGCGCGATCGAACCGGGCAAGCCGCAGTCGTTCTCGCTCACCCTGCCCCAGGCCCAGGACGTGCTGTTCGCCCGGATCCTGACGTCCGGCGGTCCGGCGCGCTGGAGCCTGCTCGGGCCGGACAACGCGGCGCAGACCTGCGAGAACCAGTCCGGCGGGATGGTGCGCTGCGCCACCGCACAGGCGGGCACCCACACGCTCCAGGTCACGCAGGAGTACGGCCTGCCGGGCAACCTCTCAATCGCCTACCGGACGCTGCTCGCGCCCGGAGCCTGCCGGACGGTGAGCGCGGCCGACCTCTCCCTCGCCGCACCGGCCGTGCTCCACAGCGTGCTGCCGACCGGCTCCGCCGGCGACTGCTACCTCGCCGAGGGCCTCGCGGCCGGAGACCGGCTTCGCACGTACGTCACCAACTCCGTCGACCGGGCCGTCTACGACGCCACCGGCCAGCAGGCCTGTTCCCCGTACAGCGGCAATCCGCACTCCAACTGGTGGGATTGCACGCTGGTCGGCCAGGCGCCGTTCCGGGTCACGGTGCGGGAGGGCTACTACAACCCGCCGCAGGGGTACGACCTCACCATGACGCGGTTCGCCGGCCGACAGGACTGCGTGGTCGTGGAACCGCAGGCCTACGGCACCTCGCCGGACCTGAACCAGACCGCCCGCTGCCGCACGCTGCGCATCACGGAGAAGGACCGGTACTACCTCGCCGCCGTCACCGCGGCCGGCCCCGGGCTCACCGGCGAGCTGTTCGCGCCCGACGGGAGCTGGGTGAACGCCGGCTGCACCCAGGACTACACCTGCGAGCTGTCCCCCGGCGACCACACCTGGGTGGTCGACCCCCGGACCCCCGCCGACCAGGGCTTCGGCCTGGTCCTGCGTTCGGGCCGGGAGACCAGGGGCTGCACGGCGACCGGTGACACCGGACTGGTGTCCGGCCCGGTCACCGGCTCCTTCGGCACCTCGGGGCAGGCGTCCTGCCTCCTTCTGCCCACCGCCACCGGCACCGGCCTCTACCTGCTCAACCGGCCGCCGAACGAGATGGCCGCGGCCGGTTTCACGGTGCTCGACGCGGCGGGGGCCAAGCAGTGCGAGAACCCCTACGCGTACTACAGCACGATCTGCAAGCTGACCGGGACGGCGCCCTTCCGCGTCCTGCCGACCGGTGTGCCGACCGAGTCGTACCGGCTGCTGGTCCACCGCACCGGTGACACGGCGGGCTGCACGGCCTGGCCCCGCAGCGCCTTCGACGGCGGCTGGGGCGTGGAGGTCACGCCCACCGAGGCCGCGCCGCAGACCTGCCTCGCCCTGCCGGCCGACCAGCACAGCACCGCCGAGTCCGTCGACTACACGAACTCCACCAACACCGGCGGGGCCTCGCTGAGGGTGGTCGACCCGCAGGGCAACGTGGTCTGCGAGGGCAGCGCCTTCACCTGTGCCTTCACCGCCGGTACGCCCTACACGACGCTGCTGGGGGGCGCGTACGGCGAGACCTACAAGCTGGCCCGGCGGGACATCTCGCCGACCGCGAACTGCCTCGCGCCGAACGCCACCACGGTCGGCGGCCGGTCGCTCCCGCTGGCCCTGACGTCGGCGCTGGACGCCCGCTGCATCCGGGTCACCGCCGCCGCCACCGACCGGCTCTGGCTGAGCGCCCGGTCGGCCGCCGGCCGCTACGACCCGACCGTGCAGCTCCAGGTGGCCGACAGCAGCGGCCGGACGGTCTGCGTCCAGTTCGGCTACAGCTGCAAGGTCACCGGTTCGACCTCGTACACGCTGGTCGTGCTCGCGGTCGGCCACAAGGGCAGCGGCTCGGCCCGCGCGAACGTGGACACCTGGCGGGTCGGGACCGCGGACGGCTGGGCACCGGAGTGCACCGCGAACCCGATCTCGGTGGAGGGCTTCTCGCTGCGCGGCGGGCTGTTCACGGAGTCGTCCACGGGGTACTGCGCGGTGGTCGACATGAAGCCGTCGCAGTCCTTCAAGGTCTTCGGCACGGCCGCCCCGACGTCGGGGGACCGGCCCACCGTCCACCTCGCGGGGCCGGCGAAGTGGGACGAGTACACCCCCACCTACACCTGCAACATGAACTCCGGCGAGTTCGGCGGCGTGTGCAACGCCTACTCCGGTGCCACCGCGGGGCAGGCCGTCTTCCTGGTCTCCCCCAGCCGGGGGGCGACCCCGGTCGAGTACACCATGCAAGGGGTGTGCGACCGCTCGTACTCCAACAGTTGCCCGCCGAACCCCCTCATGCTGACCTCGGTCGGCCCCGCCACCGGCGCCGCCGGGACGCAGACCCAGGTCACGGTCCGCGGCAACGGCCTCACCCTGGGCAGCAAGCTGCGGCTGCGGGGCAGCGTGACGTCCTCCCAGTACGACTTCAGGCCGCTCTCGGTCAACCCCCAGGGCACCGAGGCACACGTCCTGTTCGACGCCTACAGCCTCCAGCCGGGGGTGTACGACGTGGTGCTCGACGACGGGGGCATCGGCATCACCCTGGCCAAGGCGTTCACCGTGACGCCCGCGCCGGCCGCGAGCAAGGGCCGGTTCGTGCCGGTGTCGCCCTCGCGGATCCTGAACACCGTGCTGGGCGTCGGCGCGCCGGCCGGCCGGGTCGGCCAGGGCGGCGTGGTGTCGCTCCAGGTCGCCGGAGCGGGCGGGGTGCCGGCCACCGGCGCGACCGCGGTCGTGATGAACGTGACCGCCGTCAATCCGACCCGCAACAGCGCCGTCTCGGCGTACCCGAGCGGCCAGAAGGTGCCGGACCTGCCGACGGTGAGCTTCGCCGCCGGGCAGAACGTCACCAACCTGGTGACGGTGCCGCTGGCCGACGGCAAGGTCGACCTGCGCAACGCGTGGGGCGAGGTGGACCTCGGCGTGGACGTGGTCGGCTACTACACCGACAGCACCACCCAGGGCTCGCTGCTGAGCCCGGTGTCGCCGACCCGCATCCTGAACACCGTGCTCGGTGTCGGCGCGCCGGCCGGCCGGGTCGGCTGGGGCGGCGTGGTGCCGCTCAAGGTGACCGGTGTGGCCGGGGTCCCGGCCGACGGGGTGACGGCGGTCGTGATGAGCGTGACGGCCGTCAACCCGACCCGCACCGGGTACGTGACCGCGTACCCGCACGGCGGGTCGGTGCCCGACGCCTCGGCCGTGAACTTCGCGGCCGGGCAGAACGTGTCGAACCTGGTGACCGTCCCGGTCGGGGCGGACGGCAGGGTCGACCTGTACAACGCCTGGGGCGAGATCGACCTCGGCGTCGACGTCGTCGGCTACTACGGCGCCTCGGGTGCCACCTACACGCCGTCCAACCTGGTGCGGCTGATGGACACCCGCAGCGGTGAGGGTGCCCGGATCGGCGCCCTCGGCGGGGACGGCGACGTGGTCAGCCTGCGGGTGGCCGGCGTCGAGGGCGTGCCCGCGAGCGGGGTGACCTCGGTGCTGATGAACGTCACCGTGGTGTGGCCGACCAACCGGAGCTTCCTGACGGTCTACCCGCACGGACAGGACCGGCCGGACGCCTCGAACATCAACTACCGGCCGGGCGAGGTCGTCTCGACCCTGGTGATGGTTCCGGTGGTGGACGGCCGGGTGTCGTTCGCGAACCAGTGGGGCAGCACCGACGTGGTCGCCGACCTGATCGGATACTTCTCCGCCTGATCCGCGCCTGACGTTCCGCCACCCGCTCGACACCGCGCCGCCCGGAGCCCCGGGCGGCGCGGTGCTCTGTGCGGAGTCCCCGCCGGGCTCCGTCGTCGCCCGCCGGGCTCAGACCCTGAACTCGGCGACGTAGCGGCGCGGTTCGCGGCGCAGATCGCCCTCCCAGCGGTCGGCGCACTGCTCGGCGAAGGTCCGGCGGGTGTGCAGCACCTCGTCCAGCGGGTCGAGGTGGTCCAGCACCCGCGGCGGTTCCAGCCCGGCGTCCACCCGGGCCCGCAGGCCGGCCCGGGCGAGCCGGACCAGTTCGGCGGCGAGGTCGAGCACGCGCTCGCCGCCGAGCATCGTCCGCAGGCCCTCGGCCGGCAGTGCGGCCGCCGCCGCCCGGTGCTGTTCGGCCGTGAAGCCCCGCAGCAACTCCCAGGCCGCGGTGCGGGATTCGGGGTGGTAGCCGAGGCCGGTCCAGAGCGCGGGGACAGCCGCGAGGTGCCGGTACGGCGGACCGTCCCCGGAGCGCAGCTCCATCGTTCCGCGCACCCGCACCGCCGTCCAGAGCTGCGACAGGTGGGAGAGCCAGTCCTCGTAGCGGGGCGGCGAGCCGTCCTCCAGGCCCTCGCGCAGCAGGGCGCCGAACGGGCGCTCCGGGGCGAGCCGGTAGCCGCCGTCCGGGCGCCGGCGGTAGATCATCGGCCGCTCCAGCGCCCAGTCGACGACGTCGCCGATCCCCACGCCGGCGCGCAGCGCGGGCGGCATGACGCCGCAGCGCGCCGGGTCCATCCGCAGCCAGTCCTGCGAGCGGTGCGACAGGACGCCGTTCGAACGCCCGCCGCTGATCGGGGAGTTGACCAGCAGTGCGGCGACCGGGGTGGAAGCGGCCATCAGCGTCCGCAGCTTCTCGGTGAAGTCCCGCTCGTCCAGGAAGTCCAGGTGGACCTGGGTGGACAGCGACAGCGCCATCACCCGGCGCGCCCCGGCGCCGGCTGTGCCGATCCGGGCGAAGTGCTCGCGCATCAGGGCGCCGCGCACCATCGGCACCCAGGCCATCGCCTCCACCCGGTCGAACGGCAGCAGCGCGCCGGGCAGCAGCGCGTGGCCGAACCGGCCGACCAGCTCGGCCAGCCGTTCCAGCATCGCGCGCGCCTCGGTCACCGCCCGGTCCAGCCCGGCGACCGGCACCGAGGAGTACTCCAGCTGCCCGCCGTGTTCGAGGGTGATCCGCACGCCGTCCGGCAGGTGCACGCCGGTCAGCCGGCCGGTGTCGAACTGCGGCTCGCCGCCCCACTCGGCGAGGACGGTGCGCAGCACCGCCTCGATGCCGCCCGCGCCCTCGTACGGGGCGGCCAGGCCGGTCTCCGGGTCGACCACGCCGTTCTCCACCTCCAGGCCGATCCGCTCGACGCCGTCGGCGGACGGCGCGAAGGGGGCGCGCAGGTCGGCGCGGCCCAGCGGCGGCGGGTGCGCCGGGTCCGTCCCGGCTCCGGTGGCGTTCACGGGCGGCTGCCCACCTCGGCGCGGGTGTACGGCTCGCCCCGCTGCCCCCACTGCTCCAGCACCCGCTGCACCACGCCGAGCGCCGACTGGGCCGCGCCCTGCATCCAGGCGTGCGCGGCCGACAGGTGCTCCCCGGCGAACCAGATCCGCGGGGCCTCGACCGGGTGCGGGGCGCCCAGGCCGATCAGGTAGCGGCCGTGCTCGCCGGGGGCGAGGTGGGCGAAGGCACCGCCGCCGAGGCCGATCTGGTCGTCCCAGTTCCAGTGCACGATGTCGTCGACGTCGTCGCGGATCCGGGGGTGCAGCCGCTCCAGGCACTTGAGGACCAGCAGGTCGCGGTCGCCGGGCGGCAGGGTGGTGAAGCGGCGGGCGTTGGCCCCCCACAGGTAGGCGCCGGTGAGCACGGCGGGGGCGTGCGAACGGTCCGGCTCGGCGGCGACCAGGCGGTGCGGGGGGAGGTGGCCGCCGTGGTGCCCGTTGCCGTTCACCGGGGCGCCGTCCGCGGCCGGGCGGGCGTTGTCCGAGGGGTACCAGCACTGCTGGATCGGCATGTCCGTGAAGCTGCCGCCGCCGAAGATGCCGTCCCGCAGCTCCCAGCTGCGCCGCCGGGTGTGCACCAGCGCCTTGGTGCTGCTGGCGTAGCTGATGCCGCGGATGGCGTGCTGCTGGTGGTGCGGCAGCGCGGGCCGGAAGCCGATCTGGTCCAGGGCGGGCACCGGCACGCAGCACACCGCGAGGTCGAAGCGTTCGCTGACCGGGCTGCCCAGCCGCCGTCCGCCGACCCGTACGCCGGTGGCGGTGAGCGCCAGCTCGTCGATCCGGGTGGAGAGCTGGAGCGTTCCCGGCCGCAGCTCCCGGACGAAGGCCTGCACCAGGGCCTCCATGCCGCCGACGAGTTCCAGCTGGCCGAGGTGGAACAGCCCGAAGTAGTCGACCAGCACCTCCAGCAGGCAGGACTGCTCGTAGTGGGCGAGGCCGCTGGCGTGGCCGAGCAGGTGCCAGGCGTCCGCGGAGATCCGCTCGTGGACGTACTGCCAGAGCGAGACGGTGGCCAGCCGGTCCAGCGCCGGGTCGTCCCACCGGCCCTCCAGCAGGCGCCGCTGCTGGTCGTCGCTGAGCGAGGTCCAGACCGTGCGCAGCAGGTTGTCCAGGACGTCGAGCGGGGTGCCGCGCTCGCCGGCGCGCAGCGCGTACACCGAGTCCAGGGTGCCCGCCTGCCGGATGCGGACGCGGTGGCCGCGCAGGTGGTAGTAGGCGTCCGGGTTGAAGTTGACGAACGGGCGGGTCGGCAGGCCGAAGGCCTTGACGTAGTGCAGCACGCAGCGGTGGTTCTCGGGGATGCGCATCGCGCCCAGGTCCGCGTACGTGCCGTCCCAGAAACGGTGGGTGCGGACCCGGCCGCCGGGGCGGTTCAAGCGCTCGTACAGGACGACGTCGAAGCCGCGGCGCTGGAGCTCGTAGCCGGTCACCAGGCCGGCGATCCCGGCGCCGATCACCGCGACCCGGGCGCCGGGGCCCGCCGGGTCGGGGTTCAGCAGGCTCTTGGGGAAGGCAAAGCTCTCGTCGAACATCCGCACCTCGCTGAGTCGATGCCCCAGCATGGGCAGGTGGAGCGGGTGCGAGCCACCAGGGCGCGGCCATCCGGAGGCGGCACGCGGACGCGGGCCCGCCCGGCTGGACGGACCCGCGTCGGTGTGCCGGTCGGCGGTCCGCCGGCGGGGCGGCCTACTTGTTGACGCAGGTGTTGCCGAAGGCCGGGTTGAGCAGCCCGATGATGTTGATCGAGTTGCCGCAGACGTTGACCGGGATGTGGACGGGGATCTGGATCTGGTTGCCGGACAGGACGCCGGGGGAGTTGGCGGCCACACCGTGCGCGACGGAGTCGGCGACGGCGGTGCCGCCACCGGCCAGCAGAGCGGCGGCGGCGAGGACGCCGGCGGCGAGGGCGGTGCGAGTGCGCATGTCTCTCCTCAAGGGGTGAGTTGGCAGATCAGAACACCAATCACACCGGCGGAACGTGCGGATTCGCCCGTATTGGTCGAATCGAGGGCGTGTCCGAGCAGCAGCCTGACCCGGGCCCGAGCCCGAGCCGCAGCAGCCCGGGCCTGGGTCAGGCGGGCGGAAGGTCCTGTTCGGCCCAGATGGTCTTGCCCTGGCGGGTGTAGCGGCTGCCCCAGCGGGTGGTGAGCTGGGCGACCAGGTAGAGGCCCCGGCCGCCCTCGTCGGTCAGGCGGGCCCGGCGCATCCGGGGCTGGGTGGCGCTGGGGTCGGAGACCTCGCAGGTGAGGCGCTCGGCGCGGATCAGGCGGACGCCCACCGGCCCGCCCGCGTAGCGGATCGCGTTGGTGACCAGCTCGCTCAGCACCAGCTCCGTGGTGAACACCAGCTCCTCCAGCCCCCAGGCCACCAGCTGCTCGGTGGCCGCCTCCCGGACCCGCGAGACCGCCGCCGGGTCCGCGTCCAGCGTCCAGCCCGCCGTGGCCTCGGGCGGCACCTCCCGGGTGCGGGCCAGCAGCAGGGTGACGTCGTCGGTGAGCCGGTGGGCCGGGAGGTCGGCGACGAGGTCCCGCCCGAGCTGCCGCAGCGCCGCCCCGGCCGGCGGGACGGCGCCCTCCGGCGGCGCGGCCGCGGCGGCGAGCCGGTGGGACAGCTCGTCCATGCCCTCCTCCAGGTCGTCCGCGTACCCGAGGAGCAGCCCGTCGGTGTACAGCGCGAGCAGGCTGCCGGGCTCCAGCTCGATCTCGGTCACCTCGAACGGCAGCCCGCTCACGCCGAGCGGCGGCCCCGGCCGCAGCGACACGTACGCCACCCGGCCGTCCGGCCCCGCGACGGCGGGCGGCGGGTGGCCCGCCGAGGCCACCGCGCAGCGCCGCGACACCGGGTCGTACACCGCGTACACGCAGGTGGCGCCGAACGGCACGGTCTGCTGGTCGTCCGGAGCGTCGTGGCCGGCGTCGCTCCACACGCCGTGGCTCACCGGGGGCCGGGTGGCGGCGCTCGCGCCGGGCTCGGCGTGGAGCCGCTCTTCCTCCTCCTCCGGCCGTTCGGCCTCCACCATCAGCTGGGCGACCAGGTCGTCCAGGTGGACCAGCAGCTCGTCCGGCTCCAGGTCGAGGTCGGCGAGCGTCCGCACGGCGGTCCGCAGCCGCCCCATGGTCGCGCTCGCGGCCAGCCCGTGCCCGACCACGTCGCCGGCGACCAGCGCGACCCGGGCGGAGGACAGCGGGATCACGTCGAACCAGTCGCCGCCGATCCCGCTCGCCGTGTCGGTGGGCAGGTAGACGCTGGCGGTGGAGACCGCGGTGGTCTCGGCCTGCGAGGGCGGCAGCAGGCTGCGCTGGAGCCCGACGGCGGCGCGGTGCTCGCGCGCGTAGCGGCGGGCGTTGTCCAGGGCGAGCGCGGCGCGGTCGGCGATCTCGCGCAGCAGCTCCAGGTCGGCGGGCGCGTACGGCGGGCGGTGCGGGGCGCGGTGGACGCTCACCCGGCCGAGCAGGCTGCCGCCGGCCCGCAGCGGGACCGTCATCGACGGGGGGAAGTCGGTGTGCGTGGTCTGCGCGCCGGGGTCGGCGTACACGGTGACGCCGGTGGGCGGGGGCGGCGGCGCCCCCGCGCCGGCGGGCGCGGCCGCCGAGGCGACGGCGGCGCGGCGCAGCGCCACCAGGCCGTCCCGCCCCGCCGACGGCTCCCCGCCGCTGAACACCGCCTCGGCGACGTCGACCACCGCCAGCTCGGCGAGCCCCGGCGGCGCGCCGCCGTCCGCCGCCGCGCCGCCGCCCGGGGTGGACGGGGCGGGTGACGCCGGTGAGGCGGACGAGACGAGGACGGCGGCCAGCTCCTCCGCCGTCCCGCTGACCGACAGCGAGCCGCCGACGGCCGCCGTGGCCCGGTGCAGCAGGGCGAGCCGCTCGCCGGACCGGTGCAGCTCGGTGACGTCGGTGAACAGCGCGGTCACCCCGATCACCTGACCGTCCGGCGCCTGCAGCCGGAACGCCGAGATGGCCATCACCGCGCCGCCCGCCGGGTCCTCGATGGTGCGGACGATCTCCTCCGCGCCGATCAGCGGCCGGCCGGTGCGCAGCACGTCGCGCAGCCCGCGTTCGACGGCGGCGGCGTCCTGCGCCTGGAGGAAGTCGCCGAGCCGGCGCCCGCGCAGGTCCGGCGGCAGGCCGCTGTAGGGGAGCAGATGGGTGTTGGTGCGCACGAGGCGCAGCCGCTCGTCGAAGACGGCCAGGCCGACCCGGTCCTGCAGGAACAGCTCGCGGGTGAAGGCCTGGTCCTGGCGCGAGCGGGCGATCAGCACGGTGGGGGCGGCGAGCACGAAGTACCGGGGGGTGCCGGTGCGCGGTGCGCCCGGCGGGGGGTCGTCGGCCTCGGCGGGCGCGTTCAGGGGCAGGACCTGGTAGGACAGCGCGAGCCGCTCGCCCCGCCCCGAGCGCAGCACCGCCTCGCCGGACCAGCCCTCGGCCTGCTGCTCCGCGCTGAGTTCGGACATCGCCGGCCATCCGGAGGGGTCGTCGAGCAGCTCGTGCACGCGCCGGCCGTGGACCTGGCCCGGGTCGAGGGCGAGCAGCCGTTGCGCCTCCGGGGTCCAGCGGACGATGCGGCCGTCCGCGTCGAGCAGGGCGCCCATGGCGTCGACGACGAAAGGGGATCGGCCGCGGTGCAGGGCGTCCGCCGTTTCCATCCGGTCCGCTCCTCTCCGTCGGCGGTTCGCTGCCGCGACCCCTCCATCATCCCCCGGCCGGGCGAGCCCGCCAGTTCCGGACGGCGGCGAGGGTGGCGAGGAGGCCGGCGAGGAGGCACCCCGCGGGGGGTTCTCGGACGCCGACTCTTATTGTAATCTCCGTCAATAAGCGGGGCATGCGGGTTCCCGCGCAGGCCACGCACCTGACGGAGGCAGCCATGGCCCACCCGGCGCAACGCGTTCCCACCCGGACCCACACCGAGGCGGACGACGACGTCTCCAAGCGGCTGCTCGACTCCGCCGCCACCCTCTCCTACGACCCGGCCGTCGAGATCGACTGGGACGCCCCGCTCCCGCCCGGGCACTACGGGCTCAATCCCGAGTGGAGCACCCTCTACGGCACCCCGCTCTGGGCGGAGATGACCGAGGAGCAGCGGGTCACCCTCACCCGCCACGAGGTCGGCTCGATCATGACCACCGGCATCTGGTTCGAGATGATCCTGCAGCAGATGGTGCTGCGCGACCAGTACCTCAAGGACCCGGCGAGCGCCGAGTTCCGCTTCGCGCTCACCGAGATCGCCGACGAGTGCCGCCACTCGATCATGTTCGCCCGCGCCTGCGAGAAGATGGGCGTCCCCCAGTACCGGCCGAACCGGCTGGTCGCCCAGGCCGGGCGCGCCTACAAGTCCCTCGCCCGCGGCGAACTCGCCTACGGAGGCATCCTGGTGGCCGAGGAGGTGCTGGACGTCATGCAGCGCGACTGGATGCGCGGCGAGAACGTCCTCGACATCGTCCGCGGGACGTCCCGGATCCACGTGGTCGAGGAGTCCCGGCACATGAAGTTCGCCCGTCAGGAGATCCGCGAACGGCTGCGCGGGGCGAGCGTCCTGCGCCGGCGCAACGCGGCCTTCGGCATCGCGGCCGGCGCCTTCGTCATCGTCACCAGCATGGTGCACCCGGCCGTGTACCGGGCCGCCGGCCTGGACGTCGAACGGGCGCTCGCCGAGGCCGGGGCCAGCGAGCACCGCCGCGCCATGATGCGCACCAGCAGCCGCCACCTGATGGCCTTCCTCGCCGAGAACGGGCTGCTCACCACGGCGGCGGCGAGGATCTACCGGCGCATCCACATGCTCTGAGCGCGCCCGCCCGGCCCGTTCCCCCGGCACCGTCCCCCGTTCCCCGTTCCCCGTTCCCCGTTCCCCGTTCCCCCGGCACCCGTTCCCCACGCAGCGAGGACCCCACGCCCGCCATGGCCTACGCGATCACCCGTACCTGCTGCAACGACGCCTCGTGCGTGTCCGTCTGCCCCGTCAACTGCATCCACCCCACGCCGGACGAGCCGGACTTCGGCCGCACCGACATGCTGTACATCGACCCGGCCGCCTGCATCGACTGCGGCGCCTGCGCGGACGCCTGCCCGGTGGACGCCGTCTTCCCGGTCGACCGGCTGATGGGGCCCGACGCGGTCTACGGCGAGCTCAACCGGGACTGGTTCCGCGACCACCCCGCCGACCACGCCTGGGGCGCGCCCGTCTTCCCCCGCAGCCTGCCCGCCGGTCCCGGGACCGGCCCGCTGCGGGTCGCCGTCGTCGGCACCGGGCCGTCGGCGAGCTACACCGCGCAGGCACTGCTGCGCTCCACCGGTGCCGAGGTCACCATGATCGACCGGCTGCCGGTGGCGGGCGGACTGCTGCGGCACGGGGTCGCCCCGGACCACCAGTCGACCAAGCGGATCGCCGAGAGCTTCGCCTCCGTCTTCCACGACCCGCGGCTGCGGGTCCACCTCAACGTCGAGGTCGGCACCGACCTCCGCCACGCCGAACTCACCGCCCACCACCACGCGGTGGTGTACGCGGTCGGCGCCGCCGCCGACCGCCGGCTCGGGGTGCCCGGCGAGGACCTGCCGGGCAGCGTGCCCGCCACCACCTTCGTCCGCTGGTACAACGCCGAACCGACCGTGCCGGGCGACGCGGTCGCCCTCGGCGGCGGGACGGGGGACGGCGCCGAACGGGCCGTGGTGATCGGCAACGGCAACGTCGCGGTCGACATCGCGCGGATCCTGCTCACCGACCCCGACCGGCTCGCCGCCACCGACATCGCCGACCACGCGCTCGCCGCGCTGCGCCGCAGCCCGGTCCGCGAGGTCGTCCTGCTCGCCCGGCGCGGGCCCGAGCACGCCGCGTGGACCGCGCCCGAGTTCCTCGCCCTCGCCCGGCTGCCCGGCGTGGACATCGTGGTGGACGACCACCCGGAGGTCCGCGCCGCCCTGGCCGGAGCCCCGCGCGGCTCCGGAGCGGCGCTGCTCGCCGGCCTCCCGCTGGAGCGGGTGGACACCGCCGCCGCGCCCCGGCCCGGCCGGCGGATCGTGCTGCGCTTCCACGCCGCGCCCGCCGCCCTGCTCGGCGACGAGCGCTCCGGCCGGGTCACGGCGGTCCGCCTCGCCGGCGGCGACGAACTCCTGCGCGCCGGTCTGGTCGTGCGCTCCATCGGCCACCGCGGCGTCCCCGTCCCCGGGCTGCCCTTCGACGACACCGCCGGCGCCGTCCCGCACACCGGCGGGCGCGTCCTCGACCCGGCGACCGGCCGGCCGCTGCCCGGGACCTACCTGGTCGGCTGGGCCAAGCGCGGCCCCTCCGGCGGCATCGGCGCCAACCGCGCCTGCGCCGAGGAGACCGTCCACGCCCTGCTGGACGACGCCGTCGCGGGCGTCCTGCCCGTGCCCGCGGCCGACCGCAGGTCCTTCGAGCGCCTGGTCCGCGCCCGCCGCCCCGACGCGCTCGGCCTGCGCCAGCTGCGCGCCATCGACCGCGCCGAACGCGCCCGGGGCGAGGCCACCGGCCGCCCCCGCGTCAAACTCCCCACCGTCCCCGCCCTCCTCGCCGCCGCCCGCCGCTGACCCGCCCTCGACAGGCCCCGATCACGGCCCGACGAGCACCAGCACGATGCGGATCTCCTGGGCGTTGACGCGGTATCCCAACGTCATGCCGGGTACTGCGTCATCACCGGGGATGGTGACGACACGCCCGGAGACGTCGTCCCCGGGCGTGTAGGGAAGGCCCGGTTCCGGGTCGCGCCTGATACTGCGGAGGGTGTGAAGGAACCGGCGTCGCTGGTCCGTGGTGAGACCGGCCACGGCGGGCCGGACGGCATCGTCGAGGAAGAGCGGCCGCAGGTCAGACATCCAACTCCTCCCATTCAGGCAGGACTTCGGCGAGCGGCGTGCCCGGCCGGTCGAAGGCGGTCCGCAGCGCATGCTCGATCTCGGGGACGGTTCGCAGGTGCAGCAGCTGCTGCCAGCTCTTGAGGTAGTCCCGGATCTCGTGCAGGGGTACGTCCTCGATCTCGGTGGCGAAGCGGTCGAGATCGGGGCCGGAGAGAGTCCCGCGGAACTCGCGGATGGTTCGCGGGCCCTCCGACGGCAGGCGGGGCTGGACGGGTTGAGCACTCATGGCGGTGCCTCGCTTCGACCGGAAGGGGATGACGCGCCGAACCTACCGCCGGTCCGGTCCGGCTCGCACCTGAGCAGAGTAAGTCTGATGGTCCGCTCTTCGGTCGAACATCTCTCAGCTGAAGAGGACGCCGAGGTCGAGGTGGGTGATGAGGAAGGTGTTGGTGACCGGGTCGTGGGCGTGCAGGAGGGCGGTGGCGCCGGCGGGGACGGCGGGGTCGCCGGGCGGGGTGCGGACGGCGAGGAGGGCGGGGGAGCCGTCGTCGGTGGTGGTCTCGGCCCAGCCGGAGACGGTGTCGGCGCCGCCGGGGAGGACCACGCAGGCGCGGCCGACCAGCGGGAACTGTTCGGAGGCGAGGAGGTCCCCGGGCAGTTCGTCCGGCAGGTCCCCGGAGGCGGCGTCGACGTGGGGGTCGGTGCCGCACCCCCCGCTCCGGGTGCCGGTGGTGCGGCCGACGCCGTGCCCCCCGGACACGGCGTCGGCTCCGAGGCCGCTGAGCAGGGCCAGCATCCAGTACTCGGCGGTCACCAGCAAGGTCGGAAGCTTCGGTGCGGCCTTGAACTCCCCCCGCATCCGCCCGTCCCCCCGACCTCGTTCGGCGCCGGACCCCCCGGGCGCCGTGGTGATCCTGTCAGGAGGAAAGCGTCCGCACACTGCCAGGACCCGGCAATCTTGACGCTGCTTTGACACCTGAAAATATCCGGAATCCGTAAGCAACGCGTGGCCCACTGAAACGTTCACGATGGAACTGTCGCGGGCCCGGAACGGTCGCCGAGCGGTCACGCGACGGGCCCGGAACGGTCAGGCCCGGAACGGTCAGGGCCGGAGCGGCTGGTCGGGCCAGTCGAGCAGCCGCGCGCCCATCACCGCGGTCTCCAGGGTGTAGCGGTGCAGCGCGTCCGCCGGGTTGTAACCGGTCAGCTCGCGGATGCGGTCCAGCCGGTAGCCGAGCGCGCGCACGCTCAGGCCCAGCCGCCGGGCGGTCTCGGCGTTCACGTACCCGGCCTCCGCCTGGACGGTGATGGTCTCCAGCAGCGGGCGGGCGCCGCCGCGCGCGGAGGTGAGCGGGCCGAGCACGGTGCGCACCAGGTCGGCCATCGCGGAACGGTCCCGCATCAGCACAGGGAAGACCAGCAGTTCCTCGGCGCGCAGCCGCTGCGCGGACAGCTCCAGCCGCTGCGCGTACTCCAGCGCGCCGAGCGCCTCCTCGTAGCTGCGGACGATGCCGCCGGTGCCGGCGTGCCGGCGGCCGGTCGCCACCCGCAGCGCGGGAGGGTAGCCGGCGCCGGGCCGCAGGGCGAGGTCGGTGAAGGCGGTGAGGACGGCCTGTTCGCCGTCGGAGGCGATGCAGACCAGCCGCCCGTCGCGGGCGGCCAGCAGCAGGGTGCGGTCGTCGTAACGGCCGGTCAGTTCGCGCAGCACCCGGTGCGCGGCGGGTGCGCCCTCCAGGTAGGGCTCGTCGGCGACGGCGACCGCGACGGTGTATCCGGCGGCCAGCCGCAGGCCGAACCGCTCGGCGCGCTCGGCGAGCCGGCCGAGGTCGGAGCGGCCGTGCAGCAGGTCGTTGACCAGCTCGCGCCGGTTGGTCTCCTCCTGGCGCACGGCCATCCGCTGGGCGCGCTCGTGACCCTCGGCGAGGGCGCCGAGGGCGGCCTGGGTGGCGGCGAGCACGGCGTCCCCGGTGCGCCGCAGCTCGGCGGCGGTGGCGGCGGTGAGGCCGGGGAGGGTCTGCCAGGCGGCGCGGGTGGCGCCGAGACAGGCGCCGACGAGTTCGCGCAGGCCGTGGCCGGTCTCCGCGCCGCGCTCGCCGAGGTCGCGCAGCCGCTCCAGTTCGGCGCGGCGCAGCAGGCGGCCGGTGCGGGAGACGTCGGTGAGCAGGTCCAGGCAGTGGTGGGCCAGCTCGTTGGGGATGTCGGGTGCGCCGGTTCCGTTGGCCACCGTCATGTCGTCGTGTCCCGCCCCGGTCCGTCGGTGTGGTCGGGCCGGCCGGCGTGCCCGCCGGTCGGCTTCCTCGCTGGTCAGCCGGGTGCGTTCCGCCGCTGGTCGGGCGGCCGGCTGCCCAGGCCGGGATGCTACCCGGTCGGTGCCCCGGCCGTCCCGCGCGTCCGCCGCGCCCGCGGCGGCACCGCCTGCGCCGACGGCTCCGGGCCCCTACGCCGGAGCCGCCGGCTGCCGGGCCGTCAGCGGCCGGTGGCAGGCGACGGTCCGCCCCGGGGACACCTCGCGCAGCCGCGGCACCTCGCTCGCGCACCGCTCGTCGGCGAACGGGCAGCGGGTGCGGAACCGGCACCCGGACGGCGGGTCGAGCGGGGACGGCGGGTCGGCGGGGAGCAGCCCGGTGTCGCCGAGCGGGCGGCCCGGCTCGGGGACGGCGGCGAGCAGCGCCGCCGTGTAGGGGTGGGCGGGTGCGGCGAGCACCTCCTCGGTGGGGCCCTGTTCGCAGAGCCGGCCGAGGTGGAGCACCGCGACGTCGTCGCTGACGGCGCGGACCACGCCGAGGTCGTGCGAGATGAACAGGCTCGCCAGACCGCGCTCCTCGGTCAGCCGGCGCAGCAGGTTGAGCACGGTGGCCTGGGCGGAGACGTCGAGGGCCGAGACGGCCTCGTCGGCGATCAGCACCCGGGGTTCGGCGGCGAGCGCCCGGGCGATGGCGACCCGCTGGGCCTGGCCGCCGGAGAGCTGGGCGGGCCGGCGGTCGCCGAACAGCGCGACCGGCAGGCCGACGGCCTCCAGCTGCTGCTCGACCACGGCCACGCGGTCGACCGACGGGTCCGGGTGGGCGTCCAGCGGTTCGGCGACGAGGTCGCGCACGGTGCGGCGCGGGTTGAGCGAGGAGACCGGGTCCTGGAACACCATCTGCATCCGGGGGCGCAGGGCCCGCAGCGCGCGCGGGGCGAGCGCGGCGAGGTCGGTGCCGTCCAGGGTGACGGTGCCGGTGGTGGGCGGGGGCAGCCGCAGCAGGGCCTTGGCGATGCTGCTCTTGCCGGAGCCGGACTCGCCGACCAGGGCGAGGGTGCGGCGTTCGCGCAGGGTGACGTCGACGCCGCTGACGGCGTGCAGCGGGCCGGAGCGGGTGCGGTGGACCACGGACAGTCCGGTGGCCCGCAGCACGACGGGCGTGTCCGCCTCGGGGGAGGCCGGGGTGGACTCGGGTGCGGGGGTCATGCGGCGGTCTCCTCGGCCTTCTCCGGCAGCGCGGCCGACGGGGTGAGCGGGAAGTGGCAGGCGGCGGTGTGCCCGGCCCCGGCCCGGTGGAGCGGCGGCGCGTCCGTCGAGCAGAGCGCCTGGGCGCGCTCGCAGCGCGGCGCGAACGGGCAGCCGGGGGTGGGCCTGGAGAGGTCCGGCGGCGAGCCGGCCACGGCGGGCAGGGTGCGGCGCAGCGGCCCGGTGACCCGGGGCACCGAGCGCAGCAGCGCGGCGGTGTACGGGTGGGCGGGGGTCTCGGTGACGGCCTCGGTGGGGCCGGTCTCGACGACCCGTCCGCCGTACATGACGGCGATCCGCCGGGCGCGGCCGTAGAGCAGGCCGATGTCGTGGGTGATCAGCAGGGTGGCCAGGCCCCGGGTCTCGCGGTGCCGGTCGAGCAGGTCGAGCACGGTGCGCTGGACGGTGACGTCGAGCGCGGTGGTGGGTTCGTCGGCGAGCAGCAGGGCGGGGGAGCCGGCCAGCGCGGCGGCGATGCCCACGCGCTGGCGCAGGCCGCCGGACAGCTCGTGCGGGTAGGCGCGGGCGCGCCGGGCCGGGTCGGGGACGTCGACGGCGGCGAGCAGTTCGGCGGCGGTGCGCAGCCGTTCCCGGCGGGGCATCCGGCGCCGGTTGGTGAGCGACTCGGTGACCTGGTCGGCGATCCGGACGACCGGGTTGAGCGAGGTCATCGGGTCCTGGTGGACCATCGCGACGCCGGTGCCGAGCAGTTCGGCGCGCCGGCCGGCGGTGGCGGTGAGCAGGTCCTCGCCGTTGAGCAGGACCGAGCCGGTGGCGGTGGCGCGGGTGGTGCGCGGGTGGACGCCGAGCACGGTGCGGGCCAGGACGGACTTGCCGGAGCCGGACTCGCCGACGACGCCGAGGCACTCGCCGGCGCCGATGGTCAGGTCGATGCCGTGCAGCACGTGCAGCGTCCGGCCGTCGGGGGTGTGCAGGGTGGTGTCGAGCGAACGGACCTCCAGAACCGGGCTGGTCATCCTCGCCCTCCCTTCGAACGCAGCTGCTCGCCCAGGTAGTTGAGGGCGAGGACGGTCAGGCAGAGCACCGTCGCCGGGGCGAGCGAGATCCACGGGGCGCTGCCGAGCGTGGTCCGGCCCTCGGCGATGATGCCGCCCCAGGACGGCTCCGGCGGGCGCAGCCCGAAGCCGAGGAAGCTGAGCGAGCCCTCGGCGACGATGGCGACGGTGGTGGCGGTGAACGCGAAGGTGAGCGCGGCGGGGGCGACGTGCGGGACGACCTCGCGGCGCAGGATGCGCAGCGGCGGGGTGCCGATCATCCGGGCGGCCTGGACGAAGCCGCGCTCGCTGAGCGACAGCACCACGGCGCGCACCACCCGGGTGAAGTGCGGCACGGTGAACAGGCCGATCAGCGCGCCGATCAGGGACAGGCTGGGGCCGCGCAGCGAGACCGCGATCATCACCAGGATCAGGGTGGGGACGGACATCAGCAGGTCGGTGGCGAAGCCGATCACCTTGTCCACCGGCCCGCGGAACCAGCCGGCCGCCACGCCGAGCGCTCCGCCGCCGAGCAGGCCGACGGCGATGGTCAGCCCGGCGACGGTGAAGGAGGCGCGGGCGCCGGCCACGGTCCGCTGCAGGACGTCGCGCCCGGCGGCGTCGGTGCCCAGCCAGTGGCCGGGACCGGGGGCGGCGGCGGGGTTGGCGAAGTCGCCGTGCAGCGGGTCGAAGCCGGGCAGCAGCGGGAGCAGCAGGGCGGCGAGCGCGACGACGGCCAGCCAGGTGCCGGCGGCCAGCACCCCGGTGGAGGGGCGGCGGCGCGCCGCCTTCTTGCGCGGGACGGCGGCGGTGGGGGCGGTGGGGGTGGGGACGGTCTCAGCGGCGCTCATCGGCGATCCTCGGGTCGATCGTGCGGTACAGCAGGTCCACGGCGAAGGTGGCCGCCACCACGGCGACGGCGCTGACCACCACCACTCCCTGCACCACCGGGAAGTCGCGGCCGTTGATCGCCCCGGAGACCCACGTGCCGACGCCGGGCACCGCGAACAGCGTCTCGACCAGCACCGAGCCGCCGAGCGAGGTCCCGATGCCGATGCCGATCAGGGTGACCAGCGGCAGCGAGGAGGGCCGCAGCGTGCGGCGCAGCAGCAGCCGCACGGTGCCCATGCCGCGGCTGCGGGCGGCGGCGACGTAGGTCTGGTCGAGGGTGTCGAGCAGTTGGCCGCGCAGGGTGCGGGTGAAGACGGCGGCCTCGGTGAGGCCGAGGGTGAGCGCGGGCAGCACCAGGTGGCGCAGGTTCTCCAGCGGGTCCTCGGTGAACGGGGTCCAGCCGGTGGCCGGCAGGATCCGCAGCTGGACGGCGGTGAACCAGATCAGCAGCAGGCCGAGCACGAAGCCGGGTACGGCCAGCCAGACGAAGGCGCCGGCGGTGGCGATCCGGTCGACCGCCCCGCCCGGCCGCCAGGCCGACCAGAGCGCGACCGGCAGGGCCAGACCGAGCGCCACCACCTGGGCGGCGACGAAGAGTTCGAGGGTGACCGGGACCCGGTCGGCGAGCTCGGTGGTGACCGAGACGCCGGTGGACAGCGAGTGGCCGAGGTCGCCGTGCAGGGCGTCGCCGAGCCAGCGCCAGGTGGCCGCGAGCACGTTCTCGTCCAGGCCGAGCTTGGCCTCGTAGGCGGCGACCTGCTCCGGCGTGGCGGTGGGGCCGAGCGCGGCGAGGGCGGGGGAGCCGGGCATCAGGTGCGGCAGGGAGAGCGCCGCGACGGTGACCAGCAGGAGCACCGCGGCGGCCCGTCCGAGCCGTGCGGCGGTGCGTCCCGCCGTGCGGAGGGCGGCGGGGGTCACTTCTTCACCCACAGCGAGGCCGGGGAGACGTTGACGACGGTCCGCTTGGAGACGTCGGGCAGGCCGCCGATCCTGGCGGAGGCCAGCAGGCCGATCCTGTTCTCGGTCAGGAAGAGCATCGGGGCGTCGTTGACGACCTCCTGCGCGGCCTCCTGGTAGGAGCGGGCGCGCTGGGCCGGGTCGACGGCGGCGCGTCCGGCGGCGATCGCCTGGCCGGCCTTCGGGTTGTTCCAGCCGGTGAAGTTGAACGTGGCGTCGGGCACGTAGAGGCTGGCCAGAGCGGTGTCGGTGTCGCCGAACATGCTGGTGATGAAGTCCATCACCTGGAACTTGCGCTGGAACATCGCGGTGCCCAGGCCCGCCGGGTCCAGCGGCTTGATGGTCATCTTCACGCCGACCTCGGCGAACATCTGCTGGAGCACGGTGGCCCGCTGCTGGCCCTCGGGGCGGCTGTCGACGAGGTACTCGAAGGAGAGGTCGGAGTGACCCGCCTCGGCGAGCAGGGCGCGCGCCTTGGCCGGGTCGTGCGCGGGGTAGCCGGAGGCGTCGCCGGCGGCCCGGTAGGGGGAGGCGGAGCCGATCGGGCCGTCCGAGACCTTGCCCTGGTCGAGGTAGACGACCTTCTCGACGGCCGAGCGGTCGACCGCGTACTGCAGTGCCTTGCGCACCTTCGGGTCGTCGAAGGGCGCGGCCTTGGTGTTGAACAGCACGGTGGAGGTGGAGCCGGGGCCGGCGGCCACCCGCAGGCCGTCGGTGGCGGCCTGCTTGAGCTGGGTGGGGGTCTCGGCCCAGACGACGTCGGCGTCGCCGGAGCGCAGCGACTGGTAGCGGCTGTCGGCGTCCGGCAGCACCTTGTAGACGAGCTTGTCGGCGTGGCCCTTGGCGCCCCAGTAGGAGGGGTTGCGCACGAGGGTGGCGGAGACGCCCGGCTGCACGCTCTCCAGCGTGTACGGGCCGGAGCCGACGGCGGGGGTGTCGGCGCCGGCGGGCGCCTCCGAGACGTAGCCGAGGGAGCGGGTGAACAGGCTGGGGAAGGCGGCGTTGGGGGACTTGAGGGTGAAGCCGAGGGAGGTCGGGGAGTTGACCGTCATGGCGCCGATGGTGGCGGCGTCGGTGGCGCAGGAGCACTTGGACTCGGGCTTCGCGAGCCGGTTGACGTGGTCGACCACGGCCTGCGCGTCGAGCGGCTTGCCGTCGCTGAAGGTGACGCCCTCGCGCAGCTCCAGCGTCCAGGCGGTGGCGTCGGCGTTCGGGGTGAAGGCCTTGGCCAGGTAGGGCTGCACGGCGCCGTTGTCGCCGTTGACCATCAGCGGGTCGTAGAGCGCGTTGGCCAGGATCATCATCGGCATCGAGGTGAGGGTGGTCTCGGCCGGGTCGAGCTTGGTGAACGGGCGGTCGAGGCCGATTCTCAGGGTGCCGCCGTCGACGGCGGGGCCGTCGTCCTGGGCCGCGGCGGTGGCCGCACCGCCGCCGGAGACCGTGTCGTCGGACGCGGAGCAGGCGGAGGCGGTGAGGGCGAGGGCCGCCGTGCAGACCGTGGACGCCAGGACGAGCGTGTGCCGCTTCATGATTCCTCGGGAGGGTTCGGGGGGCTTCGGGGAGGGGGAAGACCGGCGGGCGCAGCCGGACCGGTGGCCGCCGGACACCACCCTTTGGAAGTGGCACAACTGCCAACTGGCAGTTGTGCAAACTTCGGATGACGAAATGTCGACGACTTGGCGCGCGGCTTGAGCGGGCCGCGCCGGGCGTGATTCCGTACGACTACGGCCGCGTGCGGCACAGCAGTTGACGAGGAGCGAGCAGGATGCAGGGGCAGGGGACGGACACCGTGGCGGAGCCCGGGCTGCGCGACCGCAAGCGGGCGCGGACCAGGCAGGCCATCCGCACGGCGGGGCTCGACCTCTTCGAGGAGCAGGGCTTCGAGGGCACCACGGTGGACCAGATCTGCCGCCGGGCCGACGTCGCCCACCGCACCTTCTTCCGCTACTACGAGTGCAAGGAGGCGCTGCTGTTCGGCATGGACTTCGGCGCCGCCGTCCTGGACGCCTTCGCCGCCGCGCCCGCCGGGCTCGGCCTCTGGGCCGCCTTCGACCACGCGGTGACCACCACCGACGGGGAGCTGGAGGAGCCGGCCGAGCACTCCGTGCGGCGCCGGGCCCTGCGGCACCGGTTCATCGAGGTCCGCAGCGTGCACGACTTCGGGCTGACCGTGGTCGACACCTTCTCGCGGCGGGCGGCGGCGATCGCGGCCGAGCGGCTGGGCGTGGACCCGGCCGTCGACCTGCGGCCGCGGGCGTTCGCGGCGCTGCTCGCGGGCATGACCCGGCAGCGCGTCGTCGGCGGCATGGAGGCGCGTTCGCTGCGGGACTGGGTGGCGGCCTTCCGGGACGTGCTCGGGGCGTTCGACCGGGAGGTCCCGGCGGCCCCGGCCGGGGCGCCCCGGTGAACGCCTACCGCACTGGCCCCGACCCGCCGCCCGGCTCGCGGTAGTGCAGCACGAACCGCGCGCTGCTGCCGTCGATCCGCCGCCGCAGGTAGAGCGCGGGCGTGCCGTCCGGCGTGCAGCTGACGCCCTCGCGGACCAGCAGCGCCGTGCCCGGCGGCACCCCGAGCAGCTCGGCGTCGGCGAGGTCCGCGCCGACCGCGCCGAACGCCCGCCAGTCGTACTCCAGCTCCACCCCGGCCGCCCGGGCCAGGTCGAGCACCATGTTGCCGGGGCGGCCCGGCCGCAGCAGTCCGGCCGGCAGCGGCCCGGACGGCACCCAGTAGCTGCTCACCACCCGGGGCCGGCCGCCGAGCCGGATCACCGTGTCCACCCGGGACAGCTCCGCGCTGTCGCGCCCCAGCTGACGGGCCGCCTCGGCGTCCTCCGGGCTCCCGGTCACCGGCGGCGCCGACACCACGAACTCGCCGTCCTCCGCCGCGTCCGGCACCTCCGTGCCGAGCGGCAGCCCGGAGTGCACGCTGCCGAGGTCGAAGCGCTGGCTGCGCGGGTCGACGGTGATCGACACCCGCACCGCCGGCGGGCGGACGAAGGTCCCCACGCCGCGCCGGATCTCCAGCACCGCGGCCCGCTCCAGCTCGGCCACCGCCTGCCGGACGGTCAGCCGGTTGACGCCGAACTCGGCGCTCAGCTCCGGCTCGCTGGGCAATCGTGAGCCCGCCGGGTACGCCCCGGCGTCGATGCGCTCCTGGAGCTGCCGGGCCAGCCGGCGGTACAGCGGGGTCTCGGTTCGGTGCGTCGCCACGCGCCAGATCCTACGGAGCCGGGGGGTGGCTTCCGTCCCCGGTTGTCCGGAAGTTCACCTCGCCGTCGCTTGCCCGGCGCCCCCCTCGCCAGGTAGACATCTAGACGTCTAGATGTCTTGCCCTCGATCGCACCACCACCCCCCACCCCCGTTCTCCCGCACCGAAAGGCCCCCGCCGTGACCCTGGTCAACTTCCGCGACCCCGCCACCCTCGCCGACCCCGAGGGCCGCTGGGTCCGCCCTGGAGTGCTGCACCGCTCCGCCCAGCCGTACCCGGCCGACGACGCCTCGGTCGTCGAGCAGCTGACCGCCGCCGGCGTCCGCACGATCATCGACCTGCGCGGCGACATCGAGGTGGAGGACACCGACTGGGCGCAGTCCCTGGCCGCCGGCATCGAGGTGGTCGCCGCCCGCGTCCAGCCCACCGACCGGAGGCTGGAAGCGGCCATGAAGGACATGGTCACCGACGAGGACCTCGGCGCCTTCTACCTGCTGATGGCGGAGTCCGCCCCCGGGGCGGTCAAGCTCGCCGTCGAGGCCGCCACCCGTCCCGGCGGCGTGCTGGTGCACTGCGCCGCCGGCAAGGACCGCACGGGCTGGCTGACCGCCCTGCTGCTCGACCTGCTCGGCGTCCCCGCCGAGGAGATCGTCGCCGACTACGCCCGCACCACCGCCGCGCTGCCGCAGATCTGGGCGAACCTGGCCGAGCGCAACCGCGCCGCCCTGAACGACCACGAGGCGGGCACCTTCGTCGTCCCCCGCCCGCTGCTGGAGGCCCCGGCCGGGGCGATGGCCGCCTTCCTGGAGCTGGTCGGCACCCGCTACGGCGGCACCGAGGGCCTGCTCGCCCACTGCGGGGTGGACGCCGCGACCGTCGAGGCCTTCCGCGCCAAGGCCGCCGCCCCGGCCGCCGCCGAGGTGACGGCATGAGGACCGTGCTGCGCCACACCGACGGCACGCCGTTCCGCGACCTCAACCACAACGGCACCATGGAGCCCTACGAGGACCCGCGGCTGCCCGTCGAGGAGCGCGTCGAGGACCTCCTCACCCGGATGACCCTGGAGGAGAAGGCCGCGCTGATGCTGCACGGCCGGATGCTCCCCGGCGACAACGGCCCCTTCCCGTCCGGCGACCACCTGATCACCGAGCGCGGCCTCACCGCCTTCGGCATGATGGCCGTCCCCGACGCCCGCACCATGGCCGCCTGGAACAACCACGTCCAGGACCTCGCCGCCGCCGGCCGCCTCGGCATCCCGGTCACCCTGGCCTCCGACCCCCGGCACGGCTTCACCGAGAACCCCGCCACCGCCTTCACCGGCGGCGGCTTCTCCACCGGCCCCGAGCCGATCGGCCTCGCCGCCACCGACGACCCCGCGCTCGTCGAGGAGTACGCCGCCCTGATCGGCCGCGAGCTGCGCGCCGTCGGCATCCGGATCGCCATCCACCCGATGGCCGACCTCGCCACCGAGCCCCGCTGGGCCCGGATCAGCGGCACCTTCGGCGAGGACCCGGAGCGCGCCGCGCGGATCATCGCCGCCTACATCCGCGGCCTGCAGGGCGAGCGGATCGGCCCGGACAGCGTCGCCTGCATGACCAAGCACTTCCCCGGCGGCGGCCCGCAGTACAAGGGCGAGGACTCGCACTTCGCGGCCGGCCGGCGCCTGGTCTACCCGGGCGGCGCCCTGGAGCAGCACCTGCGCCCCTTCGAGGCCGCCTTCGAGGCCGGCACCGCGCAGATCATGCCCGCTTACGCGATCCCCTCCGGCTCCGGACTCGACGAGGTCGGCGCCAACTTCAACCACGACGTCATCACCGGCCTGCTGCGCGGCCGCTACGGCTTCGACGGCGTGGTGTGCACCGACTTCAACGCCATCACCGGCATGGAGATCCCCGGCCTGGTCAGCCTGCCGCCCCGGCACTGGGGCGTCGAGGAGCTGTCGGTGCCCGAGCAGGTCGCGCTCACCCTGCGCGCGGGCGCCGACCAGCTCGGCGGCGAGACCGACCCCGAGCTGATCCTCGGCGTGGTGCGCTCCGGCGTCGTCACCGAGGCCCGCCTCGACGAGTCCGCCCGCCGCATCCTGCGCGACAAGTTCCGCCTCGGCCTCTTCGACGACCCCTACGTCGACGTGGACGCCGCCGCGGGGCTGGTCGGCGCGCCCGAGGGCCGGGCGCTCGGCCGCCGGGTGCAGACCCGCTCGCTGGTCCACCTCGCCGGCCGGCCGCTGAGCGGACAGCGGCTCTACGTGGAGGGCGTGGACGCCGGGGTCGCGGCCCGCTACGGGACGGTCGTCGAGCGTCCCGAGGACGCCGACCTCGCGGTCCTGCGCCTCGCCACGCCGTACGAGAAGCGCGCGGGGCTGCTGGAGCAGGCCTTCCACTCCGGCTCGCTGGAGTTCGAGCCGGCCGAGGCGGCCCGCGTGGCCGCCCTGGCCGCCGCCGTCCCCACCGCCGTCGTCGCCCAGCTCGAACGCCCCGCCGTGCTCACCCCGCTCGCGCCCCACGCGGCGCTGCTGGTCGGCGAGTTCGGCGCGTCGGACGAGGTCGTGCTGGACGCGGTGCTCGGCCGCGCCCCGATGACCGGCTCGCTCCCGTTCGACCTGCCCCGCTCGGACGCCGCCGTCGACGCCGCCCGCGAGGACGTGCCCTTCGACACCGCGGACCCGCTCTTCCGTTTCGGCCACCCCACTGCCCCGCGCGAGGTGACGGCATGACCCACAACGGCACGCTTCCGGACGGCTTCCTGTTCGGAGCCTCGACCGCCGCCCACCAGATCGAGGGCAACAACACCACCAGCGACTGGTGGGCCCTGGAGAACCGGCCCGGCTCGTTCCTGCCCGAGCCCAGCGGCGACGCCGCCGACAGCTTCCACCGCTGGCCCGAGGACATGGACCTGCTCGCCGGACTCGGCTTCAACGCCTACCGGTTCAGCATCGAGTGGGCCCGGATCGAGCCGGTACGCGGCCGGTACTCGCGGGCCGCGCTGGCCCACTACCGGGCCATGGTGGAGGGCGCCCTGGCCCGCGGCCTCACCCCGGTGGTGACGCTCCACCACTTCACCCTGCCGCAGTGGTTCGCCGAGGCCGGCGGCTGGCTCGCCCCCGACGCCGCCGAGCTGTTCGCCCGGTACGCCGCCACCGCCGCCACCGAGGTGCTCGACGGCGTCCGGTACGTGGCCACCATCAACGAGCCGAACATCCTCGCCCGGATGCACTCCATCGCGCGGTGGGTCCAGGAGGGCGGCACCGTCGAGGGCGGCGTCGACCGGATCGAACCCGGCGAGGACATCACCGAGGCGCTGGTGCGGGCCCACCGCGCCGCGAGCACCGCGCTGCGCGAGGCCGACCCCCGCCTGCTGATCGGCTGGACGGTCGCCGGCCTCAACCTCTACCCCGTGGAGCCCGGCGCCGAGGCCACCGTCGCGGCCCTCGCCCGCGGGCGCGAGGACGTCTTCACCGAGGCCGCCCGCGGCGACGACTGGATCGGCGTGCAGACCTACACCCGTACGCCGGTCGGCGTCGACGGCCAGGTCCCGGTCGCCGACGGCGTCCGCACCACCATCAAGGGCTGGGAGTACTACCCGCAGGCACTCGGCGAGACCGTCCGCCGCACCGCCGCGCTGGTCGGCCCGGACGTGCCCCTGCTGGTCACCGAGAACGGCATCGCCACCGCCGACGACACCGAGCGGATCGCCTACACCACGCAGGCGCTGGCCGGTCTCGCCGACGCCCTGCGCGACGGCGTGGACATCCGCGGCTACCTGCACTGGAGCCTGCTCGACAACTACGAATGGGGCTCCTACCGGCCGACCTTCGGCCTGGTGGCGGTGGACCCGGAGACCTTCGCGCGCACCCCGAAGCCCTCCGCCCACTGGCTCGGCGCCCTCGCCCGCGAGGGCCGCCTGGCCTGACCCGCGCGAGGCCGGAGAGCCGCGCGGCCGGCGCACCCGGGGTCAGCCCACGGGTGCGTTGGCCGGGCGGTCGCGGCAGGAGGCGCCGTCGATCTCGGTCTCGGTGGGCCGGGCCTCGTTGCGGCGCTCCAGGGGCAGTTGTGGCAGGTTGTTCTTGACGTCGCGGTCCCACTCGTTGCTCACCACGTACTTCTTCAGCGCGTCCCGCAGCCGCTCGCAGTCCTTGCGGTGGCCCTTCGCGAGGGCGACGCCGTAGTCGTTGGTCGCCGCGAACGCGATCCCCGGCACGACCGCCAGCGTCGGCTCCGCCTCCATGAAGCCGTAGAGGATCAGCTGGTCGGTGGAGACCGCGTCGACCTCGCCGGCCTTGAGCGCGTTGACGCAGAAGCCCGCGTCCTCCTCCTCCCGCAGCCGGATCGTCTGGTAGGCGGGCTTGCGCAGCTCCTCGGCCGAGGTGGTGCCCTTCCAGACGCACACCAGCCGGCCGTTGAGGTCGTCCAGGGTGCGGTAGCGCTCCAGGTCGGCCGCCCGCACCAGCATGCCCTGCTGGGTGGACGCGTAGGGGCCGACGAAGTCGAGCCCGTCCCCGCCGTCCTCGACCGGGAGCATCCGCTGGGCGGTGATCGAGAAGGTCGCCACCACGAGGTCGACGTCCCCGTCCCGCAGGGCGGGGGCGCGGTTCCTGGAGATGATGCCGTTGAAGATCGGGGGTTCCGCCCCGACCCGGTCCAGCAGCTCCCTGGCCACCGCGATGTCCAGTCCGTCGAAGTCGCCGGCGTGCCGCTCGTGGCTGGTGCCGGGCTGGTCGCTCTTCGCCCCGATCCGGACCTTCCTCTCGCCGGCGAAGATCGACGGTTCCGGATCCGCGCCGCACCCCCCGGCGGCGAGGGCGAGGAGAACCGCCGCGGTGGCGGCCCGGAGTGCCGGTGCCCGTCGTCGCGTGTCCGTCATGTGCTACCCCCCATGGTCCTGGTCAGTCGTTGAAGAGCGTCCCGTCCGCCTTCGCCACCCGCATCGCGCAGTTCGGCCGGGTCTGCACCGAGATCTCGATGGCCACCTCGCCGCGCCGACCGCCGAGGTCGAACTCCACCACCGACTGCGCGGGCACCCGCTGGACGCCCGGGGCGACCCCCGGTGTGAGGGCCGTCAGCGTCGCGGTCGTCTTGTGGACGCAGGTCGGTGACGTCGGATCGTCGTCCGAGATGGTCAGCGCCAGCCGGAGCCGGTCGCGGGCCTTCCCGGCGGCCGGTGCGGGCAGGACGAGGGTCTGCGTCGTGGAGGCGGTCAGCGGCCCGGCCCCCCGGACGGCGATCTCCACCGGGACCTCGCCGCCTCGCCGGACCGACTCCAGGCCGGCCAGACCGAGCAGGGAGAGGACCAGCGCGGACGCCAGGAGCAGCAGGCCCGCCGTCGACCACGGGTGCGACACCGCGGTCGGTCCGGCGACGGCGCACCGCACCGACAGCGCGAAGCCGGCCGCGAGGGCGGCGTAGAACCAGAGGTACTGGCTCTGCGGGCCGCCCGGCCAGGACAGCACGGCGTAGCCGGCGGTGCCGACGGCCACCAGGAGCGGCAGCCGCGCCACGACCGAACGCGGGTCGACGTTCTTCAGGAAGGTGAACGTGGAGCGGTGGACTTGGCCGACGTTGAACGCGTTGTTGCCGGACGAGTTGATCTCGACGGTCCGGTCCGGGCCCGGTTCCCCCTCCATGGTCAGCTGCCGAAGTTGAACGTGGAGTTCTCGATGTGGGCGGCGTTGAACGCCCGCTCGCCGTACGAGTTGATCGTGACCGTCCGGACGGCCTCCACCAGCCGCTCCGCGTCGAGCGGGTCCGCCGCCGGTCCGCGCAGCCAGCTGAGCAGCGCCTCGGCCAGCCGGGCGCGGTCGGCCTCGCCGAGGCCGTTCAGCAGGCCGTCGACCCGCTCCTCGGGCAGGTCGTGGCGGTTCAGCACCTCGGCCACCTCGGCGGAGCGCCGGCCGAAGAGCCGGCGGAAGAACCCCTCACCCGTCCCCGCCGTCCCCGTGGCGACGCGCTGCGCGGCCTCCTCGGCCAGCTGGGTTCCGAAGGCGGTTGCGGCGACCGTGAAGTACGGAGCGATCGCGGTGATGTCGGTGAGCAGCTCGGACACAGGCCCCCCAGAATGTCCAGGCCACTCGCTGTCGGTGGCCGCGGCGAGTGCGATGGTAGCGATCGGGGGGCGGCGGCGCACCGGTCCGGCCCGAACCCGTGCCGGGACAACCGTCCCGCGGGCCGGGCGGCATGGAGAAGCGCAGGCCGGCGGGGCGGGGGGAAAACCGCTCGCCCCTGCGGCGGTGCGCTGGCAGAGTCCGGTGCCATGCAGCAGCTGTACGGGATCCGTGCCGACTTCGACGCCGCCACCGTCGTCGTCTACCAGGCGTACGCCCCGGCGGTGGCCGACGCGGCCCTCGCCGCCGGGCGGTTCGTCCCGCCGTTCTCCTTCGGGCGGATGACGTGGATCAAGCCCTCGTTCTGCTGGCTGATGCACCGCAGCAACTGGGCCCGCAAGCCCGGGCAGGAACGCGTCCTCGCGGTGCGGATCACCCGGGCCGGCTGGGAGGAGGCGCTCGGACGGGCCGTGCCGACCACCGCCGACCCCGCGGCGCTCGCCCGCGCCGAGGTCCACGTCCAGTGGGACCCGGAGCGCTCGCCGCGCGGCGCCGCGCTCAACCACTACAGCATCCAGGTCGGCGTGGGCCGCACCCTGATCCGGACCTTCGCCGAGGAGTGGATCACCGGGATCACCGACCTCACCCCGCAGGTGCGGCGGATCGCCGCGCTGCTCCAGCAGGGCCGCGCCGCCCAGGCGCAGCGCCTGCTCCCCCCGGAGCGCCCCTATCCGCTGCCGCGCGCCCTCGCCGACCGCCTGGGTGCGAACGGGTGATATTCCGTCAGGACCGGATGACCGTGAACCCACCCGGCGTTGTCGCGGCCGCACACCGCACACCGCACCGGAAGGGAACCGCCCCCGTGACCGACAACCGCGTCATCACCAACCCCGCCGACCTGCACGACCCCAGGCCGTTCGGCTACAGCCACGTCGTCTCCGCCGCCGGCGAGACCGTGTACCTCGCCGGGCAGTACGCCTCCGACGCCGACGGCCAGGTGGCGGTGGAGGACTTCGCCGGCCAGGTCGCACTGTCCCTGGAGAACCTCCGGCGGGCGCTGACCGCCGTCGGCCTCGGCTTCGAGAACGTCGTCCGGCTCGGTTCGTTCATCAAGGACCACGACCAGGAGAAGCTGGAGATCCTCAACAAGGCCCTGCGCTACACCTGGGGCGAGCGCCTGCCCGCACAGACCCTCAGCGGGGTGGCCACGCTGGCGCTGCCCGGGATGCTCGTCGAGATCGACGCCATCGCGGTGCGCCCCGCCTCCTGACGGTCGGGCCGGCGGACGACGAAGGGGGCCGCCTCCCCGGCACGATCACGGGATCGGGAGGCGGCCCCCGGTCCGGGGCCGGTCAGGACCTACGCTGCGGACCGGGCATCGACCGCGTTGTTCTGACCGGCCACGATCTTCCACCCGTCCGCCTGCCGGGCGACCACGTAGAGCGCCCGGCCGTGCGGACCCTCCACCGGCCTGCCCTCGGCGTCGGTGGGCGTCTGGGCCACGTTGACGGCGACCACGCCGTCCGTGACCGCCAGCAGCTTCACCACCTCGTAGCGGGCGTACGCGTCCTTGAGGAACTCCCGCATCGCCGGACCGCTGAACTCGGTGATCGCCGCCCGCCCGTCCAGCCGCCGGCCGGCCGCGTTGGTCCAGGACGCCTGCTCGCCGAACTGCGCGCCCAGCGCGCGGGCGTCCTTGCGGTTGAACGCGTCCTCCAGCGCCGCGACCACCCCGGTCACCGCCTCCCGCACCGCCGCCGGCACGTCCCCCGCCACCAGCACCCCGTCCGCCATGACCAGCACCTCTCCCCGTATCGGGCGTCCTGCGGCGGTGATCACCGCCGGTCCCCATTCGACAACCTCAACCGCGCTTGAGGTCAAGCCCCCGAATCGACGGCCGTTCGTCAGCGGCGCGCGCTAGCATGTGCGGTTCGTCCACAACGGGCCGTGACACGCCCAACCGTTCGAAGCACAAAGGATGATGACGATCAGTATTCGACGCATGCTCCTGGCCGTGGGCGGTTGCCTCGCGCTCGGAGCGACCACCGTGGGGACGGCCGTCGCCGCGCCCGCCCCGACCCCGGCGGCCTCGTCCGACACCAAGCCGGTGACCTACCTGGGCCACCGCTTCACCGTTCCCGCGGACTGGCCGGTGGTCGACCTCGCCGCCGACCCGACGACCTGTGTCGGCTTCAACCGCCACGTGGTCTACCTCGGCACCCCGGGCGACGGCTCCCGCTGCCCGGCCGGCGGAGTCGGCCGCACCGAGGCGCTGCTCGTCGAGCCCGCCGCCGCCGACACCGCCCCGGGCCTCACGGCCGACCCGATCGACCACCAGCTCACCGCCACCGCGGCGGGCATCAGGGTCACCGCCGCCTACGACCTCGACGAGCGGCTGGTCCGCGGCATCCTCGCCTCCGCGGGCCTGCCGACCGGCGGGTCGGCGCCCGCCAAGAGCCCGAAGTCCGCCGCCCAGGCGCCCTCGGCGGCGCAGGGCGTGACGGCGGCCCCCGTCGCGCTGCCGGCGGACATCACCAACTTCATCGGCCGCGGCTTCGACGCCTGCGCCGCGCCCAGCTCGGACCTCATGCGGGCCTGGAAGACGAACTCCCCGTACGGCGCCGTCGGCATCTACATCGGCGGCAGCGCCATGTACTGCCCGCAGCCGAACCTCACCCCGGACTGGATGCAGCGGCAGGCCGCCGACGGCTGGCGGTTCATGCCGATCTACGTCGGCCGGCAGGCCTCGCGGATCACCAGCCCGGCGGCCGACGGCGTGACCGAGGCGGACAACGCCATCGCGAAGGCGGCGGCGCTCGGACTCGTCCCGGGCAGCGTGCTCTACTACGACATGGAGGCGTACAGCACGCCCCAGTACACCACCACGGTCCTCACCTTCCTCTCCGCGTGGACCAACCGGCTGCACGAGCGCGGCTACCGGTCGGGCGTCTACAGCAGTGGCGCCAGCGGCATCAACGACATCGTCAAGAACCTCGGCGGCGGCTACGCCATCCCGGACGTGCTGTTCTGCGCCAACTGGAACGGCCAGGCGACCACCAGCGACCCGTACATACCGAGCGGCGTGTGGGTCAACCACGAGCGCGTCCGCCAGTACCGCGCCGACGTCGACGAGACCTACGGCGGGTTCCCGCTGCGGATCGACCACGACATCCTGGACGTCGCCGTCACCCCGCCGTCCGGCCCGGCCGCCCCGGTGCGGGTGGACTTCAACGGTGACGGCCGTGAGGACATCGCGGGCAAGCTCTCCGACGGCGCGCTGCTGCTGTGGACGGGCAACGGCAACGGCACGCTGAACACCAACAGCGGCTACGGCATGTGGCCGGACAACGGCTTCGGCCAGGTCAGTGACATGGTGGCGGGCGACTTCAACGGCGACGGCCGCACCGATGTCGCGGGCAAGCTCTCCGACGGCACGCTGCTGTGGTGGGCCGGCAACGGCAACGGCACGCTGAACACCAACAGCGGCTTCGCGATGTGGCCCGACAAGAGCTTCAAGGACGTCCACGACCTGCTGGCCGGCGACTTCAACAACGACGGCAGGACCGACCTCGTCGGCAAGGCCGCGGACGGCACGCTGCTGCTGTGGACCGGCAACGGCAACGGCACCCTGAACACCTACAGCGGCTACCGGATGTGGCCGGACAACGGCTTCGGCCAGGTGCACGACCTGGTGGCGGCCGACTTCAACGGCGACGGCCGCACCGACGTCGCGGGCAAGCTCTCCGACGGCACGCTGCTCTGGTGGGCCGGCACCGGCAACGGTCAGCTGAGCACCAGCAGCGGCTTCGCGATGTGGCCCGACAACGGCTTCCGGGCCGTCGGCGACCTGGTCTCGGGCGACTTCAACAACGACGGCCGCGCGGACGTCGCGGGCAAGCTCTCCGACGGCGCGCTGCTGCTGTGGACGGGCAACGGCAACGGCACGCTCAGCACCAGCAGCGGCTACGCGATGTGGCCCGACAACGGGTTCGCGCAGGTCAGCAGCCTCCTGTAGGCCGGACGGACACCACCAACCGGGCTCCCGCCACGCCATGGCGGGGGTCCGGTCCGGCGTTTCAGGCCCCGGGGCCGGTCTCCTGGATCCGGGTGATCCGGCCGCGGGCGTCCAGCGTCAGGTCGTAGGTGTTGCCCCAGCAGCCGTACGGGGGCTCGGGGGTGCCGTCGGCCAGGCAGGTGTCCAGGTGGTCCAGGAGGACCGGGAGCTGGACCTCCTTGGCGGGTTCGTCGTGGGGGAGGTCGACCAGGGTGGCGGTGGCGTGGGCGGCCAGGGCGTGGGTGGCGGGGGCGGCGTCGGGGGCGCAGGCCGGGCGGACGGTCAGGCGGCCCTCGACGACGTCGAGGACCCGGACGGTCCGGCGCCCGCCCGGGGTGGTGCAGGCGGTGGGGGAGAAGGAGTCGAGGCCGGGCCCGGCCCCGGGGGCTTCCCAGGCCTCCTCCTCCGCGAGGTCCTCGGCGTCCTCGGTGCCCTCGGCGTCCTTGGCCTCCGCTGCGTCCGCCTCGTTCTCGGCGGCATCGGCGGCATCGGCGTCGCCGTCGTCCGCGACGTCGTCCGAGGCCATCGCCAGCGTCGGGTCCTCGTCGATCGGCGTGCAGGCGGCGAGCCCGGTGGTGGCGGCGCAGCAGAGCAGCACGGCGAGGAGGAGGCGGCGGGGCGCGGTCATGGGGTGAGTCTTCCAGGAGCACGGCTGGACGGGACATCCACCTGGACGCGGAATCCGCGGGCCCGGTTGCGGAGGGCCGCCCCCGCCGGGCGTGCGGACCCGGCGGGGGCGGAGGAGGGGGCGGAAGCGGGGCCGGGGCGAGGGCGGAGGCCGGGTGGGGAACCGTCAGACCGCGACCGGGTGCGCCGGGTCGTAGGCCTCGCGGACCCGCTCCTGGGCCCGCGGCCCGGCCTCCAGGTGGTCCAGCCCGAGCAGCGCCGCACCGAGCACCGGCGGGGCGACCACGACCCGCGGCTCGGCGAGCGGCGCCTCCCGCGCCAGCCGGGCCGTCAGGTTGTCGAGCAGCAGCGGCTGCCGGGAGGCGAGCACCCCGCCGCCGAGCACCACCGGGGTGGGCGTCTCCAGCAGGTCCAGGCGCCGCAGCGCGACGACGGCGAGCCGGGTGATCTCGTCGGCCTGCCGGTCTATCAGCGACAGCGCCGTGGCGTCCCCGGTCCCGGCGACGGCGAACAGCACCCGGACGATCTCGTGCAGCCGGGTGGACGGCAGGTGCCCGAGGTGGACGGCCTCGGCGACGGCCCCGGTGGTGGGCAGGCCGAAGTGTTCGGCGATGGCGGCGGCCAGGCCGGTCGGCCCGCCGCGCCCGTCCTCCGCCCGCACGGCGTGCCACATGCAGCTGACGGCCAGGCCCGCGCCGCCGCCCCAGTCGCCGGTGAGCTCGCCGAGGGCGGGGAAGCGGGCGGTGCGCCCGTCGGGCAGCAGGCCGACGCAGTTGATGCCGGCGCCGCAGACGACGGCGACGCCGCGCGGGCCGTCGGTGCCGGCCCGCAGCAGACCGAAGGTGTCGTTGACGACGGTGTTGCCGGCGCCCCAGGGGTGGGACTCCAGCGCGACGCGCAGCGCCTCCTCCTCGACCGGCAGGTCGGCGTTGGCGAGGCAGGCGCTGACGTGGCTGGTCAGCGGGCCGTTCCAGCCGGCGATCCCGGCGGCCGCCGCGGCCTCCTCGACCAGCGGGGCGAGGCCGGCGACGGCGGCGGTGGCGCCGATCGTGGCCGGGAAGAAGCCGCCGCCCCGGGCGGAGCCGAGGACGGAGCCGTCGGCGCCGATGAGGGCGACGTCGGTCTTGGAGTTGCCGGCGTCGATGGCGAGGACGCCGGGCAGGTGCGGTTCGGGCTGGTGGGTCATCGGGGTTCCCGCGGCTCGTCGTACGTGGCCCGGCCGGGGGTCTTTCCCGGCGGGGGAGGGCGTGGCTCCGCCCGGTGCCCGTTCCCGGGGCGCGCGGCCCGCCCGTGATCCGGCCCGCACTCCCCCCACGGAGTGCGGGCCGGGGACCGGGGGCCCGGGCGCGGCCGGGACGGGGGCCGGGCGGGTCAGGCCCAGCTGAGGTGCTCGCGGTTGTGCGCGAGCAGCCGGTCCGTCAGCCGGTCGGCGAGTTCGATCTGGCCGACCAGCGGGTGGGCGAGCAGCGCGTCGAAGACCCGGTCGCGGCCGCCGCGCAGGGCGGCGTCCAGGGCGAGGTGCTCGTACGCGGTGACGGCGGCGACGAGGCCGGCGTACAGCGGCTCCAGCGGGCGCTGCGGCAGCGGGCGCACGCCCGCCGCGTCGACCTCGGCCGGCACCTCGATCACGGCGTCGTCCGGCAGGAAGGGCAGCACGCCGTCGTTGCGGGTGTTGACCACCTGCACGGAGGTGCCGCCGCCGGTGCCGAGCAGCGCCGCGATGAGCTGCACCGCCGCCTCGGAGTAGAACGCGCCGCCGCGCTTGGCGAGCAGCTCCGGCTTGGTGTCCAGGGCCGGGTCGGCGTACATCTCCAGCAGCTGCCGCTCGATCTCGGCGACCTCGGCGGCCCGCGAGCCCTTGGACCTCAGCTCCTCCACCACCAGGTCGTGCTGGTAGAAGTACCGCAGGTAGTAGGACGGCACGACGCCGAGCCGCTCGATCACCCGCTGCGGCAGGTGCAGGTCCTCGGCGATCTCCTTGCCGAAGCCGGAGAGCAGCTCGGGCAGCACCTCGCGGCCGCCGGCCGCGCCCGGGGCGTCGAGCAGGGTGACCCCGCGCTCCCAGGTGAGGTGGTTGAGGCCGACGTGGTCGAGCCGGACCAGCTCCGGGTCGACGCCCAGGTGCTTGGCGAAGCGCCGCTGGAAGCCGATGGCGACGTTGCACAGGCCGACGGCCTTGTGGCCGGCCTCCTGCAGGGCGCGGGTGACGATGCCGACCGGGTTGGTGAAGTCGACGATCCAGGCGTCGGGGTTGGCCCGCCGGACGGTCTCGGCGATGTCGAGCACCACCGGGACGGTGCGCAGGGCCTTGGCGAGGCCGCCGGCACCGGTGGTCTCCTGGCCGACGCAGCCGCACTCCAGCGGCCAGGTCTCGTCCTGGTTGCGGGCGGCCTGCCCGCCGACCCGCAGCTGCAGCAGCACCGCGTCGGAGCCGGCGACGCCCGCCGCGACGTCGGTGGTCGTGGTGACGACCGCGCCGTGGCCCTGCTTGGCGAAGATCCGCCGGGCCAGCCCGCCGATCAGCTCCAGCCGGTCGGCGGCCGGGTCGACCAGGACGAGTTCGCCGATCGGCAGGGTGTCGCGCAGCCGGGCGAAGCCGTCGATCAGCTCCGGGGTGTACGTCGAACCGCCGCCAACGATGGCCAGCTTGAGTGCGGACATCAGCCCTTGACCCCTGTCAGTGTCACGCCTTCGATGAAGGCCTTCTGTGCGAAGAAGAAGAGGACGATCACCGGGGCCATCACCAGGAGGGTGGCGGCCATGGTGAGGTTCCAGTTGGTGTGGTGGGCGCCCTTGAAGGACTCCAGGCCGTAGGAGAGGGTCCAGGCGTCGTGGTTGCTGCTGGCGTAGATCTGCGGGCCGAAGAAGTCGTTCCAGCAGTAGAAGAACTGGAACAGCGCGACGGCGGCGATGGCCGGCTTGGCCATCGGCAGCACCACCCGCAGCAGGGTGCGCAGCTCGCCGCAGCCGTCGATCCGGGCCGCCTCGATGTACTCCTTGGGGATGGTCAGCAGGAACTGCCGCAGCAGGAAGATCGAGAAGGCGTCGCCGAAGGCCATCGGGATGATCAGCGGCCACAGCGAGCCGCCGAGGCCCATCTGCTTCGCCCAGAACAGGTACATCGGGATGATGGTGACCTGCGGCGGCAGCATCATCATCGCGATGACCGCCATCAGCGCCAGGTTGCGGCCGCGGAAGCGGAACTTGGCGAGCGCGTAGGCGACCGGCAGGCTGGAGACGATGGTCAGCACGGTGCCGAGGCCGGCGTACAGCAGGGTGTTGCGCCACCAGGTGAGGAAGCCGGGGGTGTCCCAGACCTTCCCGTAGTTGCCCCAGTTCCAGGACGTGGGCCAGTAGTCGGTGGTGAGCGCCTGGCTGTCCGACATCACCGAGGTCAGGAAGGCGAAGACGAACGGCAGCAGGAAGAACAGGCCGGCGGCGACGGCCAGCGAGTGGACGGCCACCCAGTTGAGCAGCGCCCGGCGGCGGGCGGTGCGGGCGGCGGCGGTGACGGGGCCGCGGGCGGCGCCCCGGCCGGGCCGCTTCCCGGGCGCCTCGGCGGGGAGGGTCGAGCTGAGAGTCATGATCGTGTCCTCACTGGGCCGCTAGTCGTCGCTGGCCATGAAGCCGGACCGGCGGCGCATCAGCACCGAGGTGACGGCCATCGAGATGACGAACAGCACCAGGGCGACGACGCACGCCGCACCGTAGTTGAAGCGCTGGAAGCCGAGGTTGTAGACCATCTGCGGCAGGGTCCAGGTGGAGCCGGACGGGTAGCCGGGCTCGAACTGCTGGCCGGAGTTGCCCGCGATGCCGCCGGCGACCTTCCCGGCGACGATCGCCTGCGTGTAGTACTGCATGGTCTGGATGACCCCGGTGACCACCGCGAACATGATGATCGGCGAGATGTTCGGCAGGGTGACGTAGCGGAACCGCTGGAAGGGGCCGGCCCCGTCGAGCTCGGCGGCCTCGTACTGCTCCCGGGGGACGTCCAGCAGGGAGGCCATGAAGATGACCATCAGGTCGCCGACGCCCCACATGGCGAGCAGGGTCAGCGCCGGCTTCGACCAGTCCGGGTCGGCGAACCAGCCGGGCTGCGGCAGCCCGATCTCGCCGAGGAAGTGGTTGACCGGGCCGGTGCCGGGGTTGAGCAGGAAGGCGAAGGCGACGGTGGCGGCCACCGGCGGGGCGAGGTAGGGCAGGTAGAAGGCGGTGCGGAAGAAGCCCACCCCGCTCTTGATCTTGGTGATCAGCAGCCCGACGCCGAGGCCGAACGCCACCCGCAGGCTCACCATGATGACGACCAGCCACAGGGTGTTGCGCAGGCCCTGCCAGAACGCCGGGAGGTCGTTGAAGACGTAGTCCCAGTTCCCCAGGCCGTTGAAGGTGGGCGAGCCGAAGCCGTTGTACTTGGTGAACGAGAAGTAGATCGTCGAGATCAGCGGGTACAGGAAGAAGACGCTGAAGCCGATCAGCCAGGGGGAGAGGAAGGCGAGGGTGCGGGCCGCCGCCCGGCGGCGCTTCCGGCGCAGCTGCTGCTGCACGGGAGGCGCCGCCGGGGCGGTCGCTCCGGCCCCCTTGCGGGTGGCGGACGCGAGTGACATGGGAGCTCCGTGGACGGGCCGGACGCGCGGGGCGCCGCGCGCTACTTGGCCTGGGCGATGGCGGCGTCGATCTCCTTGGCGGTGGCGGCGAGGCCGGCCGCGAGATCGCCCTGCTTGCCGGACTCGTAGTCGTAGCCGAGGTTCTGCAGCGAGACGATGTAGCCGCCGCCGTTGACCACCGGCGGGGTGGTGCCGGAGCTGGCGTGCTTCGCGATGTTCACGAAGGTCTTGAAGTTCTCGTCGGCGATCAGCTTCGGCGACTCCAGCGCGGCGAAGGTGCTCGGCACGTTGTGGATCGCGTTGGCGAAGGAGACGACCGCGTCGGTGTCGGTGGTCAGGAACTTGACGAACTCCCAGGCGGCGGCCTGCTTCTTGCTGGTGCTGGCGATGCCGACGATGGTGCCGGTCTGGTAGCCGCGGCCGTAGGTGCCGGCCTGGTCGTCCGGCACCGGGAACGGCGCGGTGGCCCACTCGAAGTCCGGCTTGTCGGTGGCGAGCGAGGCGGTGCGCCACTCGCCGTCCATGGCCATCGCGACCTGGCCGGTGTGGAACGGGTTCTTGGCGCTGAACTCCTCGCCGAAGGTGGCGCGGTACTTCTCCAGCTTGTCGTAGCCGCCGAGCTGGTCGACCAGGCCCTTCTGCCAGTTCAGCATCGCCGCGATCTTCGGGTCGGTGGCGATGGTGGACTTGCCGGCGGCGTCGAAGTAGGTGGGGCCGTACTGGCCGAGCAGGTGCTCGGTGGTCGACTCGTAGCCGTGGTACAGCGGCATGAAGCCGAGCTGCTTGTAGCCGTCGCCCTCGGCGATGGTCAGCCGCTTGGCGACGTCGGCGAACTCGCTGAAGGTCTTCGGCGGGTTGGCGATGCCCGCGTCGGCGAAGGCCTTCTTGTTGTAGTACAGGCCGAAGGCGTCGCCGAGCAGCGGCAGGGCGCACTGGTTGCCCTGGAACTGCGTGTAGTTGAGCATCGCGGCCGGGAAGGTCTTGGCGGCGTCGATGCCCGACTTGGCCAGCAGCGGCTTGAGGTCGACGAAGGACTTGGTGGAACAGAACATGCCGACGTTGTTGGTGGTGAACGAGGAGACCACGTCGGGGGCGTCGTCGCCGCCGGCCCGCAGCGACTGGTTGACCTTGTCGTCGGCGATGTTGCCGACGGCCTTGACCTTGATGTTGGGGTGGGACTTCTCGAAGGCGGCGACGTTGTCGTTGATCGCCTTCACCTCGGATTCCTGGTTCCAGCCGTGCCAGAAGGTGATGGTGACGTCCTTGCCACTGGCCGAGTCGTCGCTGCCGCTGCCGTCGCTGCTGCCGGTGCAGGCGGTGGCGAGCAGGGCGAGGACGGCGCTGCCGGTCACGGCGGCGAGTGTCCGGCGGCTTCTGCGGGAGTGGGAGGTGGTGGAGTGCACTTCGAGGTCCTCCTGGGGCTGCGCGGGCAGGCGTCATTGCCTCGGGGCCCGCGTTCGGGGGATGGGGGAGAGGTGGGTGCAGGGGGGAGTGCGGTGGAGCGTCGGGGTGCGCGGGACCGCGCGGTGGAGCGTCAGTGTGTGGAGAAGACCGCCTCACGGGCGGCCGCCAGCGCGCGTTGCAGTGCGCCGAGCAGGACGGGCGAGCCGGTCAGCGCGCTGCCGCGCACCTCCGGCCGGGCGGCCGCGATCCGGGCCAGTTCCTCCGCGACCAGCGCCCGCAGCCGCTCGCCGCCCGCGTTCGGCACGCCGCCGGAGACCACCACCAGCCGGGGGTCGACGACGGCGACGATCACGGCCAGTCCGACGGCCAGCCGGGCGGCCAGCTCGGCGAGGAACGCGTCGCCGGCGCCCGGGGTGGCCAGCGCCCTGGCGACCGACTCCTCGGCGGTCGGCGCGCCGAGCCCGTGCTCCTTGGCCAGGGCCCGGACGGCGGGGGCGCCGACCAGTTCCTGGAACCCGCCGGAGTTGCGGCGGCGGACGTCCTTGACCACCGGGGCGCCGGGCACCGGCATGTAGCCGACCTCCCCGGCGCCGCCGGTGAAGCCGCGGTGCAGCCGGCCGGCGATCACGATCGCCGCGCCGATGCCCTCCCCGGCCCAGAGCAGCACGAAGTCCTCGAACCCGCGGGCCGCGCCCGAGGACTGCTCGGCGACGGCGGCGAGGTTCACGTCGTTCTCGATGGTCACCGGCGCGCCGATCGCGGCGGCGAGGTGCTCGACCAGCCGCGGCGCGTGCCAGCCGGGAAGGTGGGAGGCGTACCGCAGCTTGCCGGTGACCGGGTCGGGCGCGCCGCCGACGCCGATCACCACGGAGTGCAGGCCGCCCTCGGCGAGCCCGGCGGCGCGGACCGCCCCGGCGACCGCCCCGGCGACCCGGGGCACCGTCTCGGCGGCCGCCCAGCCCTTGGTGGGGACGACGTGCTCGGCGAGCGTGGAGCCGGTGATGTCGGCGACCGCGACCCGGACGTGGCTGGTGGTGACGTCCAGTCCGGCGACGTAGCCGGCCGCCGGGTTCACCTGGTACAGCTGCGCGTTGGGGCCCGGGCCGCCGGCCGTGGTGCCCACCGGCACCACCAGCCCGGCCGCCTCCAGACGGGCCAGCAGCTGGGAGGCGGTGGGCTTGGAGAGCCCGGTCAGGGTGCCGATCTGGGTGCGGGAGAGGGGCCCGTTCTCCAGCAGGAGTTCGAGCGCGGCGCGGTCGTTGATGGCGCGCAGCAGGCTGGGGGTGCCGGCGAGGGGGGCCTTGGCGGTGCTTCTGGTCACGCGAAGATCCTCCTCCTCGGGACGGCCGACTGCTCATGGCGAACTGTTAGGAAACTTTCCAGTCGCTTCGGGACAGGACCGTACGGTCCCCGTCGGCGGAGTGTCAATGGCCCTTCCACCGGAGGATGCCGACTCGTTACCGGCCCGCACGCGGACGGTGGGGCGGGCGGAACCGAAGCGCGGATCGGCCACTGCTGAACACGGGTACGGCGGCCCCCTCGGACGAGGAGGCCCGCCGCCCTGAAGAAAGGTCGGCCCTTGCCGCAGAGCCTGCTGCACGGCGCCTCCTCGGCCGTCGCCTCGGAGGTCTCCGTGAGCGAAGCACGAAGCCCCGCCGCCCGAGTCGCTCGGGCTGCGGGGCTCACGTTCACCCGCGACGGGGCCGGACGGCCGGGAACTCCCGGCCGAGCGCCCGCACAGGTCTCAGGGCGCCTTGGTGGTGGTGTCGTCGGCCGGGCGGACCGGGGCCGGTATCGGGGTGGCGGCCTTGTAGCCGGCCGAGGTGGGGTCGGCCAGCGCGGACGGCGGGGCCGGGTCGGTGCCCGGGGCGGGGACGGCCGCGGCGGTGGTCAGCACCGTCGCGGCGGCGGTCGTTCCGGCACCGGTGCCTGCGGCGACCGGCGGGAGCTCCTCCTTGACCTTGATCCCGGCCTCGTCCAGCACCCGCTTGACCCGCTGGCGCAGCGCCCGCGCCACGCTCAGCGACTTGCCGGGGGCCGTGCGCGCCTCGATCCGCAGCACCACCGAGTCCGCCGCGACCGACTCCACGCCGAGGATCTTGAACGGCGCCCAGACCAGCTCGTCGTACGGCGCCTCCTTGGCCATCGCCTCGGCGGTCTCCGTGATCAGCGCCTCGACCCGCTCCAGGTCCTCCTTGTAACCGACCTGGACGTCCACCGAGGCCGTCGACCAGCCCTGGCTCATGTTGGCGATCCGCTTCACCTCGCCGTTGCGGATGTACCAGATCTCGCCGCCGGCGCCGCGCAGCTTGGTGACCCGCAGGCCGACCTCCAGCACCGTGCCGCTGGCCACCCCGGTGTCGATCTCGTCGCCGACGCCGTACTGGTCCTCCATGATCATGAAGACCCCGGAGAGGAAGTCGGTGACCAGGTTGCGGGCACCGAAACCGATCGCCACACCGGCCACACCGGCGCTCGCCAGCAGCGGCGCCAGGTTCATCCCGAGCGCCGACAGCACCATCAGCGCCGCCGTGCCCAGGATGGTGAACGACGCGACGCTGCGCAGCACCGAGCCGATCGCCTCCGCGCGCTGCTGGCGCCGCTCGGGGTTGACCACCCCGGTGTTGGCCAGCAGCCCGCCCAGCCGGCTCGGCTCGTCCTCGCTCTCGCCGGGGCGGATCATGCGCGTGATCAGCTGGGTGATCAGCTTGCGCACCATCGCCCGCAGCACCAGCGCCAGCACGATGATGAAGACGATCCGGATCCCGCTCGCGAGCCAGTCCTGCCAGTGCTCGTCGAACCAGCCGGCGGCCTGCCGGGTGGTCTCGGAGACCTCCTGGGCGCTCGTCGGGATTCTCAGGTCGGGCAACTCCGGGGCCGTGGGAGTCGGGGAGGGGGCGGGCGTCGAGGCCGGCGTCGTGGCGGACGCGTCGGCGAGGAGACCGGCGGCACCGGACCGGAACACGTGCGGGACCTTCCTGCTGGGGTCGTGGCACGGCCCGCCGCCGCGAGGCACGCCCCTGGCCTGCGGACCGTCCGCCCTACCCTAACCGCCACCCGGCCCGCACCTTGACACGCCGATCGGCCGTCCGGAGGGCGCGCGGACCCGCGTGAACGCCCCGTCCGTACCCCCGCGCGCCGCTGTCCGCACTGCTCCGACCGGCCCAGCGGTACCCCGCCGGGGCACCCGCGTGCAACCCGCGCTTCCCCCGGGCATACCGGGTATGACAGAAGCCACACCCGGAGTTCACGTCAGGTCCGTTACACAGGAGTGGTGGCGCCGTACGAAGGCGTAAGGCGACACTGGGGGAGATCACGCACCCGTTGCGCGATCCAACCGCTCGTCCCGGCGCGAGCCACGCGCCGCAGGCGTCCAAGGAGGCATCCGTGCCGCATGTCCTGGTCCTCAACGCGTCGTACGAGCCACTCGGCGTCGTATCGATGCGCCGCGCGCTCATCCTCGTCCTCAACCACAAGGCGGTCAGCCTTGAGGACTCGGGTGTCACTCTGCACAGCGCCACCAGCGCCCTTCCGGCGCCGTCCGTCGTCCGTCTGACCCGCTTCGTCCGGGTCCCGTTCTGCGGGCCCGTCCCGCTCACCCGCCGGGCGCTGTTCGCCCGCGACCACGGCCGTTGCGTCTACTGCGGGGCCGCCGCCACCAGCGTCGACCACGTCATCCCGCGCAGCCGGGGAGGCCAGCACCGGTGGGACAACGTGGTGGCGGCCTGCCGCCGCTGCAACCACACCAAGGCCGACCGCCACCTCACCGAACTCGGCTGGCGGATGAAACGACCACCCGCCCCGCCGAGCGGACTGGCCTGGCGGATCATCGGCACCGGCATCAAGGACCCGCGCTGGCGCCCCTACCTGGAACCGTACGGCGGAGGCGACCAGCTGCGCGCCCCGCAGTGGGGCGAGTACGAGCACCACGACCATACCGAGGCCGCCCATCCGGTGCCGCTCGGCCGGGCGCACGCCGCCCACCCCGCCCCCGCCCGCCGCGGAGAGCAGCCGGAGCCGCTGTCCGCCTGATTCCCGCACCACAAGGGCTTGCCCGTCACATCTCTCGGTACGCCTCATGGGCCGCCGCGCACCCCGCAGCCGGGGAGCGCGGCGGCCCGCCGTTCGAGGGCCTGTCGCTACGGCCTGGCGGTGCCCGTCGGCTGGGGCGCCGGGCCGGTCGGGGTGCCCGAGGGCGTCGGCCCGGGCGACGGCGTGGTCGCCGTCCCCCCGCCGGGCCCGCCGGGCCCGCCGGGCCCGCCGGCCTGGCCGCCCGCCTGCTGGCCGCCGCCCGGCGGGGCGGTCGGCGCGGTGGTCGGCGCGGTGACCGGGGGCGTGACCGGCGGGCTCACCGGCGGCGGCACCGTCGCGGCCGCCCCGGCGACGGCGTACAGCTCGATGCCCCACAGCGAGTAGCCGTACTTGGTGGCCCGGGCCACGCCCTGCATCCGCACGAACTTCGCGTCCGGCGCGTCGAACCGCACCGTCTCCTTGCCGCCCGCGCCGTCCTCCACCGTCGCGACCGTGGTCCAGGAACGGCCGTCCGCCGAGGTCTGGATCCGGTACGAGGCGGCGTACGCGGCCTGCCAGTGCAGCACCGCCGAGCCCAGGTGGGTGGCCTCCGGCAGCTCCAGCTGCACCCAGGCGTCGTCGGCCGCCGGCGAGGACCAGCGGCTCTTCGGGTCCTGGTCGGCCACCGCCGAGGCCGGGAAGTTCGACGTCTCGTCGCCCGAGGAGCTCGCCCGCGCGGTGATCGCCAGATCCGGCCCGCCGGTCGGCGGCACCACGTGCACCTGGAGCACCTGGCGGACGGAGGTCTGCCCGGCCACGAACACCACCGGCACCTGGTACGTCCCGGACGGCGTCTCCGGCCCGGCGGTGACCAGCAGCGGCACGCCGACCTTCCCGCCGCGCGGCACGCTCACCCCGGTGACCGGCGCCACCGTCAGCCCCTTGGCGGTCGCCGGCACCTCGGTGCGCAGCTCCCCGGTGACCCCCTCCGGCCGACCGGCCTCGACGACCGCCCGGGCCTGCACCGGCGCGTCCTCCCCGATCACCGCGTCCACCGAGACGTCGGCCAGGCTCAGCCGGGCCGCCGGGGCGTCCGCGTACCAGGGGATCACCTGGTTGACCACCGGCGGCTCCCCGCCCGGCTTCCAGGCCAGCCGGAACGCGTCGGCGGGCAGGCCGCCGGCCGACAGCTCGTTCCAGCCCGGCTGCACGGTGCCGATCTCGGTCCACGAGCCGTCCGGGTGCCGCACCGAGACGCCGGCCGAGGCCCGTACGCCCGGGTCGGTGAGGACGGTGAGGCGGTCCAGCGGCCGGGCGGCGCCCAGCTCGACGGTGAGCGGCTCGTCCCGCGCGGTCGGCGCGGTGGCCGCCCGGTAGGCGGTGTCCGGGTTGCCGTCCAGCACCGCCGTGGCCGAGGAGCCGGGCAGCGCGGCCGGGCCGCCGGAGACGCTGGCCGGCAGCTCGTCCGGCGCGGTCACCGAGAACTCGCGCACCGCGACCGCGGTCTTCTGCGCGGCCGTGGCCCGCAGCCGGACCGCCCGGACGACCGTCCCGGCGGGCAGCTGCGCGGAGACCGACTTCTGGTTCTTCACCGAGGCCAGCTTCTTCCAGCCGCCCTCGCCGGTGGTGTACTCCAGCACGCCGTCGCGGATGTAGTCGTCCAGCGCGCTCTGGCCGTCCGGCCCGCTGCCCCAGGAGCCCATCAGCACGGTCACGCTGCCGACCGGGCGCCCGCCGCCGAGGTCCAGCCCGACCGAGTCGCCCGCCTGCGGCGGCGCCGAGCTCCAGTAGAACGTGTCGGCGGCGCCGTCGGCCATCAGCGCCGGCAGGTGGTCGTGCGCGGTGCCCAGCGTGGTGGTCGGGGTGATGCCGCCGCCCTGGACGCCCGCCCAGGTGTCGGCGGCCCGCAGGGCCCGCTCCAGGAACGGGCCGAGCACGCCCGCGCCGACCGTCGCCGGGCTCTGGCCGAGCTGCTCGCGCAGCTTGTTCAGCTCCACCCGGGCCTTCCAGGCGGCCCCGCCGTCCCCGCCGCGCTGCGCCAGCAGCATGTCCAGGGCGGCCTGCCCGCCGAGGCCGTAGTCGCGCAGCGGCGCCAGCCAGGGCGCGGCCTCCGCGGCCAGCTGGGCGGTCGCCGGGGCGGCGGCCAGGGTCTGCTGGGCGCCCGCCATCGCGGTGAACGCCTCCCGCAGCGGGGCGGCGGCCTCGATGAGCCCGGCCAGGTCGGGCGCGGCGCCGGAGGTCGGCTCGGCGGTCGCCCAGAACCGGTCCATCAGCGGCAGCAGGTAGCCGGACTCCTGCTTGGCCAGCGGCGAGGACACGCTGTTGCCGGCCAGCGCGGTGACCGCCGGCAGGGTCTCCCCGGTGGGCGTCGCGGTCGCGCCGGTCGGCCCGGCCAGCGCGCGCAGCGCCGCCCGCCAGGAGTCCTCCGGCTTGTAGCCGCCCGGGTTCCAGGCGAAGTCCCCGGCCGTGGAGAGCGCGATCCGGGAGGCGACCGGCTGCTGCATCGCACCGGTCAGCATCACGGCCGACCGCGTCGCCACCTCGGTGTCGCGGCCGCTGTAGGCGCCCAGGAAGAGCCGGTCCGGGCTGGCGTCGTTGACCGGGTAGTTGTCCATGGTGACCAGCGGGTGCCGGTACAGCTCCGAGGTCTCGCCGACCTGCGTGCCGGTGATCCGCTCCGGGATCACCCCGACCCCGCTCCAGGCCACCTGCACGGCCGACGGCAGCGCGGCGGCCAGCGCCGTCCGGTACGGGGTGGCGCCCTGCTGGTGGTACTCGGTGGGGACGACCGACAGCGGCGCCAGCTCCGGGTTCCTCGCCACCAGCCGGTCCTGCACCTTGACGGCCAGCTCGGCCTGGGCCCTGGCGGCGGCGGCCGGGCCGGTGCCGTACCTGGCCCGGTCGTCGGAGCAGTGCCACTCGTCGTAGGAGACGTCCAGGAACTGCAGCTGGAACGCGCCGAAGCCGAGCCGGCGCAGCCCGTCCAGCTTGGCGACCAGCGCGTCCGCGTCCTTGCCGGAGCTGTAGCAGAAGGACTGGCCGGGGTCGATCGCGTAGCCGAGCGTGACGTGGTTGCGCCCGGCGCGGACGGCCAGCGCGCGCAGCTCGTCGGCCTTCGCCTGCGGGTAGGCGTCCCGCCAGCGGGCGGTGCGGTACGGGTCGTCGCCCGGGGCGTAGAGGTAGAAGTTCTGCTTGGAGCCGCCGAGGAAGTCCAGCTGGTCCAGCCGCTGCTGCTGGGTCCACGGGGTGCCGTAGAAGGCCTCGGCGGTGCCGCGCACCGGGGCGCCGGACGGCCAGTCGCGCAGCGTGATCCCGGGCAGTCCGAGCCCGGCCGCGCCCGGCGCCTGGCCCTGCCCGGCCGGGACGGCGGCGAGCAGCTGGCGCAGCGACTGCGCCGCGTAGAAGGTGCCGGTGCCGTCCGCGCCGGCCAGCACGACCGCGCCGTAGCTGCCGCCGCCGGCCACCGGGAGCTGACCGGCCGACAGCACGTAGCCGCCGGCGGGCATCCCGGCGGTGGACGGCGCGGCGGTGTCCGTGCCGCCGGCCGCGACGGTGAGCTCGCGCAGGATCCGGTCGGTCGCGCCGCCCGCGCCCTCGGCGGGGCCGCCGACGTACACCACCAGCGATCCGGCGACCGGCGCCCCGGGCTGCGACACCGGGGTCATGGTGGCCGCCCCGGCCACGCCGAGGACCTCCTGCACCGCGGCGACCGCGCCCGGGTCGGCCTCCGGCGCGGTGACCAGGGTGACGACGCCCGGCACGGTGACCGGCTTGCCGGCCACGCTCCGCTCCTGCGGGCGGGGGAAGACCTGAGGGTCGCTCACACTGCCGAGCGGGGTCTGCGGGGCGCCGCCGCCCGCGGTGCTCACCACGTCCGGCCCGGGGGAGAAGCCGGGCCCCTGCGCGTACGCGGCCGGGCCGCTCACCAGCAGGCCGCCGACCACGGCCGCCGCCGACAGGGTGGCCGCCACCTGGAGGGTGCGCCGGCTCGGCGCCCCCGGTCGGGCGGCCCGCGCGCGCTCGTCCCGGACCGAGCGGAGCAGCGGTTCGGTGCCCTTGAGGTCCGCGATCAGCCGGTCCGCCGTCCTGGGCGCCAGCTGACGGCACGTCCGCGCCGTGGCCCGCCGGGCCGCGAGGGCCGCGGGGTGGTACAGCACCTCGCGCAGCGCCGAACTCTGCTCCAACTGCTGACGAAGCCGCCGCCCGGCCACCTCGGACACTCGGGCTTGCACAGGAGCCTCCTCGCCAGGCCTGGACCACATCGCGCCCCAGCCCACCAGCTACGTTTCCCGGTGTCAACGCCGTCGACGGGTATGCCGACTTTGTCCGATTTACGTCGGACTTAAGGCCCCTTTAAAGAGTGCTTTCCTCCCTCCCCGAGCGCCCCCCGCCGCCGCGTCCCACCCCTTCGGCCCTGTGTGTCGCGCCGGGTCACCGGGGCGTCACCCGGGTAGGACTGTGGCTGTCCTGACTGGGCGTTGCCGAGACATCGCAGGAGCCGCGAGTGGCCGCTTATCTCGACCGTGACGGAGCCGACGGACCGGACGTGCCGGCGCAGGACGCGCCGCCGCCCCCGCCCGAGCTGGTGGCGCTGGCGCAGGCCCACGGCGTGGACACCCGCTGCGGCCCCGGAGGAGTGCCGGCCGGCGCCCGCACGCTGGTCGCCGTCCTCGCCGCGCTCGGCGTGGACGCGGCCACCCCCGAGGCCGCCCGCGCCGCGCTCGACCGGCACCGGGCCCGGCAGCGCGCCCGCCTGCTGCCCCCGACCGTCGTGGCCAGGGCCGGACGCCGCACCGCGCTCGACCTCCCCGCCGAGACCCGGCTCGCCATCACCCTGGAGCAGGACGGCCCGGAGCAGGACGGCCCCGGGCGGGAGGCCCCCGGGCGGGCCGCCCGCTGGGAGCTCCCGCGCGGCCACGCCCACTGGCTGCCCGCCGACCTCCCGCCCGGCCGGCACACCCTGCACGCCGAGCTCCCCGGCCGCCCCGCCGCCACCGCCCACCTGATCGTCGCCCCCGACCGCCTCCCCGCCCTGCCCGGCCGCAACTGGGGCTTCCTCGCCCAGCTCTACTCCGTCCTCTCCGACCGCTCCTGGGGCATGGGCGACCTCGCCGACCTCGCCGACCTCGCCACCTGGGCGGGCTCGCTGGGCGCCGGCTTCCTCCAGATCAACCCGCTGCACGCGGGCCTGCCCGCCGTGCCCTCCGATCCGTCCCCCTACCGCCCCTCCTCCCGCCGCTTCGCCGACCCGGTCCACCTGCGGGTCGAGGAGGTCCCCGAGTACGCCTACCTGACCGGCCCGCCCCGCGCCGAGGCGGACGAGCTGCTCACCCGCGCCGCCCGGCTGCGCGCCGAGGTGCTGGAGCACGACGGCCTCATCGACCGGGACGAGGTCTGGGCCCTCAAACGCCGCGCCCTGGAGCTGCTGCACGCCGAGCACCGCCGGTACGCGGCCCGGCACGGCGCCGTCCGCACCGCCGCCTTCGACGCCTACCGGGCCCGCGAGGGCGAGTGGCTGGAGCGGTACGCGCTCTGGAACGCCCTGGCCGAACGCCACGGCGCCGACCACCACCGCTGGCCGAAGGGCCTGCGCCACCCCGACTCCCCGCACGTGCGGCACGCGGCCGCCGAACTCGCCGACCGGGTCGACTTCCACCGCTGGCTGGCCTGGCAGACCGACCGCCAGCTCGACCGGGCCCAGCGGGCCGCCCGCACCGCCGGGATGCCGGTCGGCCTGGTGCACGACCTCGCGGTCGGCGTCCACCCCGACGGCGCCGACGCCTGGGCGCTCCAGGACGTCCTCGCCACCGGCATCTCGGTCGGCGCGCCGCCGGACGCCTTCAACGCGCACGGCCAGGACTGGGGCCTGCCGCCCTGGCGCCCGGACGCGCTGGCCGCCGCCGGCTACGCGCCCTTCGCCGAGCTGATCCGCTCCGCCGCCCGGCACGCCGGCGCCCTGCGGATCGACCACGTGATGGGCCTGTTCCGGCTCTGGTGGGTGCCGGCCGGGCACGCCCCGACCGAGGGCGTGTACGTCCGTTACGACGCCGAGGCGATGCTCGCCGTGCTCGCCCTGGAGGCGCACCGGGCCGGCACGGCGGTGGTCGGCGAGGACCTCGGCACGGTCGAGCCGGGCGTCCGCGAGCAGCTGGCCGAGCGCGGTGTGCTCGGCACCTCGGTGCTCTGGTTCGAGCGGGACTGGGAGGCCGGCGGCGGGATCCTGGCGCCGCGGCGGTGGCGCGCGGGCAGCCTCGCCACCCTGACCACGCACGACCTGCCGTCCACCGCCGCCCGGCTCTCCGGCGAGCACGTGGAGCTGCGCCACCGGCTGGGCCTGCTGGCCCGCCCGCTGGGCGAGGAGCGGGCCCAGGCCGCCGCCGAGCTGGCCGACTGGCGGGCCGAGCTGGTCCGGCTGGGCCTGCTGGGCGCGGACGAGCCGCTCTCCGCCGTCGCGCTCCACCGGTTCCTGGCCGCCACCCCGGCCGGACTGGTCGGCGTCTGGCTGCCGGACGTGGTCGGCGACCCGCGCCCGCAGAACCTGCCCGGCACCTGGGACCAGTACCCGAACTGGCGCCTGCCGGTCGCCGACGGCTCCGGGACGCCGGTCACCCTGGACACCCTGGCCGCCGCCCCGGACGTCCGCGCCCTCGCGGACCTGCTGCGCTCCGTGGGCGTGCGGCCGGACACCGCCCGCGGGGGCGCTCCCGAAAGGCCGACCCCGCCGAGCGGGCCGGCGTAAGTGACGGGTAAGTTGGCACCGTGGACAAGAGGAACGCTTTGCGAGCCGGCGCGGTCACCGCAACGGTCACGCTGATGATGCTGCTGTCGTCGCCCGCCATGGCCCTCACCCGGGACGACGGCGACGACCCGGGTAGCGGCCTGAGCGTCGCCGAGACCCTCGGCCTGTACGTGCTGCTCCCGATCGCGGCCTTCGTGATCATCGGCGGCCTGGCCGCGCTGCCGCTCGGCGACAAGGGCAAGAAGAAGTAGCCGAGGGGTTCCTTCCTCCGCCCACGAACCCCAGCACAGACCCCGAGGGGGGGGGGGCCGCGCGGGCGGCGCCCCCCCGGGCGGGGGCCCCCCCCCCCCCCGGGGGGGGGGGGGGCGCG
>NZ_JBEOWI010000029.1:0-109620 GCF_040296005.1 Kitasatospora sp. NPDC002551
GCCCACCACCCCCAGCACAGCCCCCGTGGGGGCGCCGCACCTGGTCCGGCGCCCCCTCGTGCGTTCCCCCTCCGCCCGCGCGGGGCGGAGGGGGAACCGGGACGTCAGCGCGCCGCGGCGGCCCGGTCGGCGGCCTGGGCCTTCAGCGCCCGCTCCACCCCGGCCCGCGCCTCGACGACCTGCCGCCGCAGCGCCGGCGCCGGCTCGGCCGAGGCCAGCCACGCGTCGGTGGCGTCCAGCGTGGCCTGTTCGACCAGCAGCGACGGGTACAGCCCGGTGATGATCTGCTGCGAGATCTCGTGGCTGCGGCTCTCCCAGACGCCCTTGACCGCGGCGAAGTACTTCTCCGCGAAGGGCGCGACCAGCGCGCGCTGGTCGGCCTGCTGGAAGCCGGCGATCACCGCCGCCTGCACGTAGTTGGTCAGCTCGTCCGACTCCACCACGGACGCCCAGGCCGCGGCCTTGGCCTCGGTGGTCGGGCGGGCGGCGCGGCAGCTGGCCGCGTGCTCCTGGCCGGCCGCGGTGTTGTCGCGGGCCAGCTCGGCCGCGATCGCGGCCTCGTCGGCCCGGCCGGTCGCGGCGAGGCGGCCCAGCAGGGTCCAGCGCAGCTCGGTGTCCACGGCCAGGCCGGGGATCTGCGCGGTGCCGTCCAGCAGCCCGGCGAGCAGGCCGAGCTGACCGTCGGTGCGGGCGACGCCGGCCAGCGCGCGGGCCCAGGCCAGCTGGTGGTCGCTGCCCGGCTCGGCGGCGCGCAGCGCCTCCTCGGCGGCCTCGGCCCAGCGGGCCAGGCCCTGCTCGCGCCAGGCCGGGTCGGTGTAGGCGTCCAGCGCCAGCTTGACCTGGCGGTGCACCGACTGGACGACGCCGATGTCGCTCTCGCCCGGCAGGCCGGACAGGGCGAGCGTCAGGTAGTCGCGGGCGGCCAGCTCGCCGTCGCGGGTCATGTCCCAGGCGGAGGCCCAGCACAGCGCGCGCGGCAGCGCGTCGGTGAAGCCGCCGAGGTGCTCGGTGACCACGGCCAGCGAGTCCTCGTCCAGCCGGACCTTGGCGTAGGACAGGTCGTCGTCGTTCAGCAGGATCACGGCCGGGCGGTGGCGGCCGACCAGCTGCGGCACCTCGGTGCGCGGGCCGTCGACGTCCAGCTCGATCCGGTCGGTGCGCACCAGCGCGCCGTCGGTCAGCTCGTACAGGCCGACGGCGATCCGGTGCGGGCGCAGCACGGCCTCGCCCTTGGCGCCGGCCGGCAGCGCCGGGGCGTCCTGGAGCACGGCGAAGGACTCGATCTCGCCGTCGGTGTTGAGGGTCAGCGCGGGCCGCAGCACGTTGATGCCGGCGGTCTCCAGCCAGGCGGCGGACCAGGCCTTGAGGTCGCGTCCGCTGGCCTCCTCCAGCGCGCCGAGCAGGTCGCCGAGCCGGGTGTTGCCCCAGGCGTGCCGCTTGAAGTAGGCGCGCACACCCTCGAAGAAGGCGTCCTGGCCGACGTAGGCCACCAGCTGCTTGAGCACCGAGGCGCCCTTGGCGTAGGTGATGCCGTCGAAGTTGACCTGGACGTCCTCCAGGTCGTTGATGTCGGCCATGATCGGGTGGGTGGACGGCAGCTGGTCCTGCCGGTACGCCCAGGTCTTCATCTGGTTGGCGAAGGTGGTCCAGGAGTTGGGCCACTTCGAGTCCGGCGCCTCGGCCTGGCAGACCGCCTCGGCGTAGGTGGCGAACGACTCGTTCAGCCAGAGGTCGTTCCACCACTCCATGGTGACGAGGTTGCCGAACCACATGTGGGCGAGCTCGTGCAGGATCGTCGCGGCGCGGGCCTCGTACGCGGCGTCGGTCACCTTGGACCGGAACACGTACTGGTCGCGCAGGGTGACGGCGCCCGCGTTCTCCATCGCGCCGGCGTTGAACTCCGGCACGAAGAGCTGGTCGTACTTGGGGAACGGGTAGGGGAAGTCGAACTTCTCCTGGAAGTAGTCGAAGCCCTGCTTGGTGACCTCGAAGATCGCCTCGGCGTCCAGGAACTCGCGCAGCGAGGGCCGGCAGTAGATGCCCAGCGGCACCTTCTGCTCGCCGCTCTCGTAGGCGTCGAAGACCCCGACGTAGGGGCCCGCGATGAGCGCGGTGATGTAGGAGGAGATCCGGCCGGTCGGGGCGAAGCGCCACACCCGGGTGTCCCCCTCGCCCTCCGGCTCGGGGGTGGGCGAGTTGGAGATCACGCTCCAGCCGGCGGGCGCGGTCACGGTGAAGGTGAACGCGGCCTTCAGGTCCGGCTGCTCGAAGGCGGCGAAGACCCGGCGGGCGTCCGGCACCTCGAACTGGGTGTAGAGGTAGGTCTCGCCGTCGACCGGGTCGACGAACCGGTGCAGGCCCTCACCGGTGTTGGTGTAGGCGCAGTTCGCGACGACGCGCAGCTCGTTCTCGGCGGCGAGGCCCGCCAGCGCGATCCGGCTGTCGGCGAAGACGGCGGTGTCCAGCCGCTCGCCGTTGAGGACGATCTCCTCGACGCTCGGGGCGACCAGGTCGATGAAGGTGGAGGCGCCCGGGGTGGTGGCGGTGAACCGGACCACGGTGGTGGACCGGAAGGTGCCCCCCTCTCGGGCCGAGCTCAGGTCGAGCTCGATGTCGTACGCGTCCACGTGCAGGAGGTCGGCCCGGGTGCGGGCCTCCTCACGGGTCAGGTTGGTGCCGGGCACTCGCGGGACTCCTTTGTCAGGCTGATGCCTGGCATCCTGCCATGCCCGCCCGCCGGGCCCGTCGGTATATGCCCGGATACGGGGCGGGCGGGGCGGAGGGGAACCGTGCGTCCCCTCCGCCCCGCCCGCGCGGCGTCACTTCTTGACGTACTTGAACACCGGTGCGTCGAAGCTGCCGCGGGAGAAGCCGTACAGCGACCCGTCGGAGTTCAGGACGAACTCGTTGGTGCTCATGCCGATGTTGAAGGCCGAGTCCTTGCCGACGGTGAGGTTGCCGAGCTCGCTGACCGCGCCGTCGGCGGGGGCGAGCGCCACCAGCTTGGCGTCGTTGCCGTAGCCCATGTCCAGGATCGCCCGGACCTTGCCGTCCTTGTCGGTGCCGGAGACCAGCCGCAGCCCGTCCTTGGCCTTGCCGTCGGTCGACCAGAGCCGCTTGCCGGTGGTCAGGTCGTAGGCGTTGACGGCCGGCTTGCTCGGGTTGGTCTGCACGTACAGGGTGGTGCCGCTGACCACGCTCTGGGTGAAGGCGTCGGCCAGGCCACTCAGCCGCAGGCTGTCGTAGCCGGGCTCCTTGACGGGCATCTGGGTGCCCGGCTTGTTGGTCTTGTCGAACGGCAGCACGTAGTCGCCGTTCGCGCCGCTGGACATGGACAGCACGAGCGGCTGGTCGGAGAGGACCTTGTCGACCCGCTCGATGCTGCCGGTCAGGGTGAGCGGCGCGGGCGAGGCGACCTTGCCGGTGTCCGTCTCGACGATCACCAGCTGCGACTTGACGGTGGTGTTGAGGCCGTAGCAGCGGTCGGTGACCACGATCTGCGCGCCGGCGGCGGTGCCGTAGACGCTGCAGTCCTTCTCGCGCGGCTGGAACGCCCAGACCGCGGAGCCGTCGGCGACGTTGACCGCGGCGGCCGTGTTGGCGCCGATGCCGACGACCTTGTCGGTGATGGTCAGGGTGGGGGAGGTCATCCGGCTCTGCCCGACCTTGACGGTCCACGACAGCTTGCCCGTGGTGAGGTCGACGGCGGCGATGGTGGAGCAGTCGCTGTCGCCGGTGTTCAGCGAGATCGCGGCGACGTGCTTGGAATTGGCGTTGTACGAGGCGGTGCAGAACTCCTTGGCGCCGGACGGCACCGGGATGGTCCAGGCCTCCTTGCCGTCGGAGGTGTTGACGGCGCGGATACCGGTGGTGTCGGCGCGCACCGCGACCTTCTCGGCACCCCAGATGGCGAGCAGCCGGGTGGTGCCGCTGACCGAGCTGGCCGGCTTGTCGGCCGCCCAGGCCAGGTTGTAGGCGCCGGCCTTGCCGCCGCCACCCCCGGTGCCGCCGCTGCTGGTGCTCGGCGCGGCCGACGGCGAGGTGCTGCCGCTGACGTCCGGCGAGGTCCCGCCGGTGACCTGGCCGGTGCTGCCGCCGGAGGCGGCCGGCGGGTCGTCCTTCTTCTTGTTGTCGTCGGTGAAGAGCACGACCAGCGCGGCGACGATGGCGATCGCCAGCACACCGCCGATGATGCCGCCCCAGACCATGACGGGGTTGCGCCGCTTGGGCGGGGCGGGCACCGGGGCGCCCGGGTAGTAGCCGCCCTGCTGCGGGTAGCCGTACCCGGCGCCGCCGTCGGCGGGCGGCGGCGCCGCGTAGCCGTACGGCTGCTGCGCCGGGGCCCCGAACTGCGGCTGGCCGGGGGCCGGGTCGTACGGGCCGACCGGCGCGCCGGGTGCCGGTGCCTGCGCGGGGAAGGCCGGGGCGGTGGGCGCGTAGGCGTACCCGCCCGGAGCCGCGGCCGGCGGTGCCGGTGGTGCGGCGGGCGGCGCGGCCGGGGCCGCCGGCGCGGCCTGACCGGGGACCGCCGCCCCGTCGAGCTGAGTCTGCTGGTCCGCCACGGCCGCCGGGTCGACGCCGCCCGGCTTGCGTCCGAACGCGACGCCCCGGTTGTCCGGTCCACCGCCGGGAGCTTCGCCAGCTCCCGGTATGGGGTGATCCCCTGCCATCTGTTGCCCCGTCATGTCTGGAAGCGTCCCGGGCTCGGCGCACGATCCGTGACCGGCGGGACAGGTGAGATTGGGCACCATCGTACGGGGGGTCGGTTTTCGGACGGGCGGCGGAACCCGGAAGCCCGGCCGTCCCCGCGCCGACCTGGGGCGCTGTCAGTCCCCGGCCCACCTCGCTGACCTGCTCCCCGGCCCTTCCCGGGGGCCCGGCCGGGCCCGCTCGCGGCCCCCGCCCGGCCCCCGCCCCTCCGCCGTCCCTTCGCCGTCCCTCCGCCGTGCCTTCACCTTCCACGGGAGGGCCTAGGCTTCAGGACTTGAAAGGGGACGCCCGGCGGAGGGGTCCCCGCGCCCTTGGGAGGGTGGATCATGTCGACGGACACACCGGGCTCGCAGTCCTCGCTGCACCGGGCCAACCTGGAGCGGGTGCTCCGCGCGGTGCGGATGGCCGGTTCGCTGACCCAGGCCGAGATCGCCCGCGGGACCGGCCTCTCGGCGGCCACCGTGTCCAACATCGTCCGGGAACTGAAGGAGAGCGGCACCGTCGTGGTGGCCGACACCTCCGCCGGCGGCCGGCGCGCCCGCAGCGTCTCGCTCAGCGGGGACGCGGGCATCGTGGTGGGCATCGATTTCGGCCACACCCACCTGCGGGTCGCCGTCGGCAACCTCGCCCACCGCGTGCTCGCCGAGGAGAGCGCCCCGATGGACGTCGACGTCTCCGCGGCCCAGGGCTTCGACCGGGCCGAGGCCCTGGTCGGGCGGCTGCTCGCGGAGGCCGGTTTCCGCCCCGACAAGGTGATCGGCGTGGGCCTGGGCGTTCCCGGCCCGATCGACGTGGAGACCGGCGCGCTGGGCTCCACCGCGATCCTGCCCGGCTGGACGGGCATCGCCCCCGGCCGTGAGCTGGCCGAGCGGCTCGGCATGCCGGTGCACGTCGACAACGACGCCAACCTCGGCGCGCTCGGCGAGCTGGTCTGGGGTGCCGGCCGGGGCCTGAACGACCTCGCCTACATCAAGGTGGCCAGCGGCGTCGGTGCCGGCCTGGTGGTCAACGGGCAGATCTACCGGGGGCCGGGCGGCACCGCGGGCGAGATCGGCCACATCACCCTGGACGAGGCCGGCCCGGTCTGCCGCTGCGGCAACCGGGGCTGCCTGGAGACCTTCGTGGGCTCCCGCTACCTCCTGAACCTGCTCACCCCCACCCTCGGCACCGGGCTCACCCTGCCCAGGGTGGTGGAGCTGGCCCGCGAGGGCGACCTCGGCTGCCGCCGGGTGATCGCCGACGCCGGCCGGCAGATCGGTACCGGCGTCGCCACCCTGTGCAACCTGCTCAACCCGCGCCGGGTGATCCTCGGCGGCGACCTCGCCGACGCCGGCGAGCTGGTGCTCGCGCCGATCCGCGACTCGGTGGCCCGCTACGCCATCCCCAGCGCCGCCCGTCAGCTGTCGGTGGTCCCGGGTACCCTGGGCGGCCGCGCGGAGGTCCTGGGCGCGCTCGCCCTGGTGATGAGCGAGGCGGGCGACTCCAGCGCGCTCGCGGTCGCCCGCTCCTGAACGCACACCGACACGCCGGTTTTCCAGGTTCACTCGAAAGAGTGACCATCGAGGTGGCTGGCGCGTACCGGCCGTCGGCACCGGACGCGCCGCCCGGCGTCCGGTGGGCGGACATTAGACTCGACCGGTCGACACCGGGCAGCGACGCCCGTCGGGCCCCCGCGGTCCGCGAACACTGAACGAGGAGGAACGGGTGGCCCTGCTGACCCGCATTCGGGGACCGCGCGATCTCGACCGGCTCACGCCCGGACAGCTGACCGCGCTGGCCCAGGAGATCCGGACCTTCCTGGTGACCGAGGTCTCCAAGACGGGCGGCCACCTCGGCCCGAACCTCGGCGTGGTGGAGCTCACCATCGCGCTGCACCGGGTCTTCGACTCCCCGCGCGACCGCGTCCTCTTCGACACCGGCCACCAGAGCTACGTCCACAAGCTGCTCACCGGCCGCCAGGACTTCTCCGGCCTGCGCACCAAGGGCGGCCTGTCCGGCTACCCGTCGCGCGCCGAGTCCGAGCACGACGTGATCGAGAACTCGCACGCCTCCACCGTCCTCTCCTACGCCGACGGCCTGGCCAAGGCCAACCAGCTGCTCGGCAAGCACGACCCGGTGGTGGCCGTGATCGGCGACGGCGCGCTGACCGGCGGCATGGCCTGGGAGGCGCTCAACAACATCGCCGACGCCAAGGACCGCCCGGTCGTCATCGTCGTCAACGACAACGAGCGCTCCTACTCGCCCACCATCGGCGGCCTGGCCAACCACCTCGCCACCCTGCGCACCACCCAGGGCTACGAGCGCTTCCTGTCCTGGGGCAAGGACGCGCTGCAGCGCACCCCCGTGGTCGGCCAGCAGCTGTTCGAGACCCTGCACGGCGCCAAGAAGGGCCTGAAGGACTTCATCGCCCCGCAGGGCATGTTCGAGGACCTCGGCCTCAAGTACATCGGCCCGATCGACGGCCACGACCTCACCGCCCTGGAGTCCGCGCTCACCAAGGCGCGCGGCTTCGGCGGCCCGGTGATCGTGCACTGCCTCACCGAGAAGGGCCGCGGCTACCACGCCGCCGAGAACAACGACGAGGACCGCTTCCACGCGGTCGGCGTGATCCACCCGGAGACCGGCCTGCCGATCAAGAGCGGTGGTGGCCGGAGCTGGACCTCGGTCTTCGCCGAGGAGATGGTCGCGCTCGGCCACGAGCGCGAGGACATCGTCGGCATCACCGCCGCGATGCTGCACCCGGTCGGCCTCGCCCCCTTCGCGGAGGCCTTCCCGGAGCGCATCTTCGACGTCGGCATCGCCGAGCAGCACGCCGTCACCAGCGCGGCCGGCCTGGCCACCGGCGGCCTGCACCCGGTCTTCGCGGTCTACGCGACCTTCCTGAACCGCGCCTTCGACCAGGTCCTGATGGACGTCGCCCTGCACAAGCTGGGCGTCACCTTCACCCTGGACCGGGCCGGCGTCACCGGTGACGACGGCGCCTCGCACAACGGCATGTGGGACATGTCGATCCTGCAGGTCGTCCCCGGCCTGCGGCTCGCCGCCCCGCGCGACGCCGACCAGCTGCGCGCCCAGCTGCGCGAGGCCGTCGAGGTCAAGGACGCCCCGACCGTGGTCCGCTACTCCAAGGGCACCGTCGGCCCGGCCGTCCCGGCGGTCGGCAAGGTCGGCGGCATGGACCTGCTGCGCGTCAACCCGGACGCCGAGGAGGGCCGCCGGGCCGACGTGCTGATCGTCTCGGTCGGCGCGCTCGCCCCGATGTGCCTGGAGGTGGCCGACCTGCTGGCCGCCCGGGGCATCACCTCCACCGTGGTGGACCCGCGCTGGGTCAAGCCGGTCGACCCGGCGCTGCCCAGCCTGGCCGCCGAGCACCGGGTGGTCGTCACGGTCGAGGACAACGGCCGGGTCGGCGGCGTCGGCGCGGCCGTCGCCCAGGCGCTGCGCGACGCGGACGTGGACCTGCCGGTGCGCGACTTCGGCATTCCGCAGGAGTTCCTGGACCACGCCTCGCGGCCCGAGATCCTCGCCGAGACCGGCCTCACCGCCCCGGACGTCGCCCGCCGGGTGGCCGCGCTGGTCTCCCGCCTCGACGTGACCGTCGAGGCCTGACCCGCCGCCCCGTGCCGCCGTCCCGCCCCGGCCGTGTGTGACAGCTCTGTACCAGTCGCACCGGCCTGGGGCTGATAATCGCACCAAAGGCGGGACCGGCGCTGCCCGCGCCGATCCCGCCCGGTAGGTTGTCATCCGTGCCGACCCCCATCCGATCCCGTCTCTCCGCGCTCGCCGAGCGCCTGCCCGTGGGGGTACCCCCGGCCTCCGGCTGGGAGCGCGTGAAGACCGGCTACTGGTCGCGGCTGGTGCCGCTGCTGGCCCTGGTCGCCCTGCTCACCCACCTGCCGTCCTTCATCCGCCCGGTCTGGAGCCCCGACGAGGGCTTCCTGGCCACCCAGGCCCGGATGCTCGCCGACGGCGGCGTGCTCTACGACACCGTGGTGGACCGCAAGCCGCCGCTGCTGCCCTGGCTCTACCAGGCCTGCTTCGCGGTCTTCGGCTCCGCCTCGCTCTGGCCGCTGCGCACCCTGGCGGTGGTCGCCCACCTGGTCACCGCGATCCTGCTGGCCTCGATCGCGCGCGGCCGCTGGGGCGACCGGGCCGGCGTCGGCGCGGGGCTGCTCTACCTGCTGGTCTCCATCGGGCTCTCCCCGGAGGACACCCAGGCGGCGACCTTCGAGGTCTTCATGCTGCCCGCCATGGTGGCCGCCTTCCGCTACGCGGAGCGGCGCCGCTGGCTGGCCGCCGGCATCGCGGTGGCGCTCTGCTCGCTGACCAAACAGACCGGCGGCGCGGTGCTGCTGCCGGTGCTCTGGATGCTCTTCCAGGACGCCCGCCGGCGCGGTGTGCGCTGGATCCCCGCCCTGCTCAAGATCGGCTTCGGCTTCACCCTGCCGATAGCGCTGGTCGCGGTGATCCTCACCAAGCCCAAGGGCTTCCTGTTCTGGGTGGTCACCGGCAGCGGCGACTACGCCACCGCCGGCGGCGCCTTGCTGCAGATGGTCGGCCGGGCGCTCGGCAACTCGGCGATCCTGATCGGCGCCGGCCTCGGCTTCCTGCTGCCGGTCGGCCGCCGGCTCTGGCTGAAGTACCGGCACCGCCCGCTGCCGGTCGCCGGCGAGGAGCACGGCTCCACCACCGACCTGTGGATGTGGCTGCTCTCCTCGGTCGTCGCGGTCAGCGTCGGCTTCCACTTCTTCGGCCACTACTACCTCCAGCTGATGCCGCCGCTGGTGCTGCTGGGCACCGGGGCGATCGCCACCTCGGCCGTCCGCTGGAAGCCGGTGCTGGCATACACCACGGCCGCCGCCACCTTCTTCTGGGGCCTGGCGCTGGCCTGGCCGGGGGAGCGGCTGGACCGCACCACCGAGGTCGCCACCGCCGTCGCCGCGCAGACCACCCCCAAGGACACCGTGCTGGTCTGGGGCATGCACCCGGAGCTGTACTGGCTCGCCGACCGCAAGCCCGCCAGCCGCTACCTCACCGCGGGCTTCCTGACCAACTACAGCGGCGGCAAGGACGGCAGTGCCAACGTCGGCGAGCAGTTCTCGATGGCCAACGCCTGGCAGACCTTCGACCAGGAGATCGCCAAGGGCCTGCCCGAGGTCGTCGTCGACGACTCCGGCCTCGCGCCGTACCAGCCCGGCATGATCCCGAAGATCGAGAACCTGCTGGAGACCCACTACGAGATGGTCGGCGTCTTCGCCGACACCGTCGTCTACCGCCTCAAGCGCTGACCGCCCCGCCGGGGCCCCGGGCGGGGCGCCCCAGGAGGGGCGCGAAGGGCCGCAGGAGGAACGCGAAGGGCCCCGGTGACCATCAAGGTCACCGGGGCCCTTCGCGCGTCGCGGCTAGGCGGGCACCGAGGCCACGCCCGGGGCGAGGAAGCGCTTGCCGTTCACCCGCTCCGAGATGCCCTCACGGTCCAGGTACGGGGTGATCCCGCCCAGGTGGAAGGGCCAGCCGGCGCCGGTGATCATGCAGAGGTCGATGTCCTGCGCCTCGGCGACGACACCCTCCTCCAGCATCAGGCCGATCTCCTGCGCCACGGCCTCCAGGGCGCGGGCCAGGACCTGCTCCTCGGTCAGCACGGTGTCGCCGAAGGAGAGCAGCTCCAGCACCTCGGGGTCGAGGACCTGCTGGCCGTCCACCCAGGTGTAGAAGCCGCGCTTGCCGGCCCTGACCACCTTGCCGAGGTTCTCGGAGACGGCGAACCGCTCCGGGAACGCGCCGTGCAGGGTCTCCGAGACGTGCTGGGCGATGGCCGGGCCGACCAGCTCCAGCAGCACGATCGGGGACATCGGCAGGCCGAGCGGCTCGACGCCCTTCTCGACGGTGGCGATCGGGGTGCCCTCGTCGATGATCGTCTGGATCTCGCCCATGAAGCGGGTCAGGATCCGGTTGACCACGAACGCCGGGGCGTCCTTGACCAGCACCGAGGTCTTCCTCAGCTTCTTCGAGACGCCGAAGGCGGTGGCCAGCGAGGCGTCGTCGGTCTTCTCGCCGCGGACGATCTCCAGCAGCGGCAGGATGGCGACCGGGTTGAAGAAGTGGAAGCCGACGACCCGCTCCGGGTGCTTCAGCTTCGAGGCCATCTCGGTGACCGACAGCGAGGAGGTGTTGGTCGCCAGCACGCAGGTCGGCGAGACCACGTTCTCCAGGTCCGCGAAGACGGTCTGCTTGACGCCCATCTCCTCGAACACGGCCTCGATCACGAAGTCGGCGTCGCCGAAGGCCGCGGCCTTGTCGAGCGAGCCGGAGACCAAGCCCTTGAGGCGGTTGGACTTGTCCTTGCCGATCCGGCCCTTCTCCAGCAGCTTGTCGATCTCGGCGTGGACGTAGCCCACGCCCTTGTCGACGCGCTCCTGGTCGATGTCGGTGAGGACCACCGGCACCTCCAGGCGGCGGGCGAACAGCAGCGCCAGCTGCGAGGCCATCAGGCCGGCGCCGACGACGCCGACCTTGGTGACCGGGCGGGCCAGCGACTTGTCCGGGGCGCCGACCGGGCGCTTGGCCCGGCGCTGCACCAGGTTGAAGGCGTAGATGCCGCTGCGCAGCTCGCCGCCCATGATGAGGTCGGCCAGGGCCGCGTCCTCGGCGTCGAAGCCGGCCTGCAGGTTCTCGTCCTTGACCCGGGCGATGATGTCCAGCGCCCGGTACGCGGCCGGGGCCGCCCCGTGCACCTTGGCGTCGGCGACCAGCCGGCCCCAGGCGACGGCGTCGTCCCAGGCCTTGCCGCGGTCGATCGCCTCGCGCTCGACGACCACGTCGCCCGTGAGCACGCGGGCCGCCCAGAGCAGCGACTGCTCCAGGAAGTCGGCCGGCTCGAAGATCGCGTCGGCGATCCCCAGCTCGAACACGTCCTTGCCCTTGAGCTGCTTGTTCTGCGCCATCGAGTTCTCGATGATGACCTTGACGGCCTTCGCCGGGCCGATCAGGTTCGGCAGGATGCTGCAGCCGCCCCAGCCGGGGACGAGGCCCAGGAAGACCTCGGGCAGCGAGAACGCCGGGACGCCCGCCGACACCGTGCGGTAGTCGCAGTGCAGGCCGACCTCGACGCCGCCGCCCATCGCCGCGCCGTTGTAGAACGCGAAGGTCGGGACGGGCAGCGCGGCGATCCGCTTGAAGACCTCGTGGCCGCCCTTGCCGATGGCCAGCGCGTCGCCGTGCTCCTTGAGCAGCTCGACGCCCTTGAGGTCGGCGCCGACCGCGAAGATGAACGGCTTGCCGGTGATGGCGGCACCGACGATGGTGCCCTCGGCGGCCTCCGCCTCGACCTGGTCCAGCGCCTCGTTCAGCTTGAGCAGCGAGCCCGGGCCGAAGGTGGTCGGCTTGGTGTGGTCGAAGCCGTTGTCCAGGGTGATCAGGGCCAGCCGGCCGGCCTGCAGCGGCAGGTCCAGGTGGCGCACGTGCGCGGTGGTGACGACCTCGCCGGGGAAGAGCTCGGCGCCGCGGGTCAGCAGCTCAGTCGTGGTGCTCATGCTCACTTACCACCCTCGAAGTGCGGGTTCTCCCAGATGACGGTGCCGCCCATGCCGAAGCCGATGCACATCGTGGTGAGGCCGTAGCGGACGTCCGGGCGCTGCTCGAAGCGGCGGGCCAGCTGGTTCATCAGGCGCACGCCGGAGGAGGCCAGCGGGTGGCCGAACGCGATCGCGCCGCCGTACGGGTTGACCCGCTCGTCGTCGTCCGCGATGCCGTAGTGGTCCAGGAACGCCAGCACCTGGACGGCGAAGGCCTCGTTGACCTCGAACGCGCCGATGTCGTCGATGGTCAGACCGGCCTTGGCCAGCGCCTTCTCGGTCGCCGGCACCGGGCCGATGCCCATCACCTCGGGCTCGACGCCCGCGAAGGCGTACGAGACCAGGCGCATCCTGACCGGCAGGCCCAGCTCCTCGGCCACGTCCTCGGCGGCCAGCAGCGAGGCGGTGGCGCCGTCGTTGAGACCGGCCGAGTTGCCCGCGGTGATGTTGCCGTGCGGGCGGAACGGGGTCTTCAGACCGCGCAGGTTCTCCATCGTGGTGCCCGGGCGCATCGGCTCGTCCACGGTGGCCAGGCCCCAGCCGGTCTCGCCGACCTCGGGGTTGGTGTTGCGGACCGAGATCGGCACCAGGCCGGGCTGGATGTCGCCGTTGGCGTACGCCTTGGCGGCCTTCTCCTGCGAGCGCACGGCGTAGGCGTCGCAGCGCTCCTTGGTCAGGTGCGGGAACCGGTCGTGCAGGTTCTCCGCGGTCATGCCCATGAACAGGGCGGACTCGTCGACCAGCTTCTCGGAGACGAAGCGCGGGTTCGGGTCGACGCCCTCGCCCATCGGGTGGCGGCCCATGTGCTCCACGCCGCCGGCCACGACCACGTCGTACGCGCCGAAGGCGATGCCGCCGGCGGTGGTGGTCACGGCGGTCAGCGCGCCGGCGCACATGCGGTCGATCGCGTAGCCGGGGACGGACTTCGGCAGGCCGGACAGCAGTGCGGCGGTGCGGCCGATGGTCAGACCCTGGTCGCCGATCTGCGTGGTGGCCGCGATGGCGACCTCGTCGATGCGCTCGACGGGCAGGTTCGGGTTGCGGCGCACGAGCTCCCGGATGCACTTGACGACCAGGTCGTCGGCGCGCGTCTCGTGGTAGATGCCCTTCGGGCCGGCCTTGCCGAACGGGGTGCGGACGCCGTCGACGAAGACGACGTCCCTCACGGTACGAGGCACGGGGGCTCTCCTCCCAGGGACCAACGGTTCAAGTGGGCAGGCTGCCGCTCACCATCGCACGAGGGGATGTGAGCGGCGCCGCTTCACCGTCATGCTACCCGTCGGTAACCAACCTGCCCAGGCCCGTCGGCCGCTTCTCCCGATGTGTCCCCGGACACGTTGTGCTCCGGGTGCGACAAAAGGGGATGCCGCCCCTCGCGGGCGGCATCCCCTTCTCCGTGCGTCCTGCTGCGTGTCCCGCCGGGTGTTCCGATCAGCCCTGCTGGGCCGCCGTCGCCGCCTTGGCGAAGGCGGTGGCCATCACCGGGGCGACCAGGTCCACCTGCCACTGGCGGGCGCCCAGCCGGCGCAGCGCCGCGGCCACGTTCGCCGCGGAGGCGTCGGCCGGCGGCTCCCAGGAGACCCGGCGGACCAGGTCCGGGGTGATCAGGTTCTCGGCCGGCAGGTGGTGGTGCTCGGCCAGCTCGCTCACCGCGGCCCGCGCCCCGCTCAGCCGGGCGGCGGCCACCGGGTCCTTCTCGGCCCAGGCGCGCGGCGGAGGCGGGCCGTCGTGCGGCGCGGCGGCCGGCGGCAGCTGGTTCTCCGGCACCTCCCGCCCGCGCTGGACGGCGGCCAGCCACTGCTCCAGCTGACGCCGGTGCACCCGCGGCCCGAAGCCCTGGACGGCCTGCAGCGCGGCGACGGTCAGCGGCATGGCCAGTGCGGCGTTGACGATCGCGGCGTCCGACAGCACCCGGCCGGGCGAGACGTCCCGCTCCTGCGCCATCCGGTCGCGGGCCAGCCACAGCTCGCGCACCACGGCCAGCTGGCGGCGCCGGCGGACCTTGTGCAGCTGCGAGGTGCGGCGCCAGGGGTCGGTCCGCGGGGCCGGGCGGGGGGCGGCGGCGATCGCCGCGAACTCCTCCAGGGCCCAGCCGAGCTTGCCCTGGGCGTCCAGCTCCTGTTCGAGTGCGTTGCGCAGCTCGACCAGCACCTCGACGTCCAGAGCGGCGTAGCGCAGCCACGGCTCGGGCAGCGGACGGGTGGACCAGTCGACCGCGGAGTGCTCCTTGGCCAGGCTCAGGCCGAGCACGCTCTCGGTCATCGGCCCGAGGCCGACCCGGGCGAAGCCGGCGATCCGCCCGGCCAGCTCGGTGTCGAACAGGCGCTGGGGTCTCATGCCCACCTCGGCCAGGCAGGGCAGGTCCTGGGTGGCGGCGTGCACCACCCATTCGGTGTCCGCGAGGGCCGCCCCCAGCGCGCCGAGGTCGGGGCAGGCGATCGGGTCGATCAGCGCGGTACCGGCGCCCGCGCGGCGCAGCTGGATGAGGTACGCCCGCTGGCCGTAGCGGTAGCCGGAGGCCCGCTCGGCGTCGACGGCGACCGGTCCGGTTCCCGCCGCGAAGGCGGCGACGGTGGCGGCCAGCGCCTGCTCGTCCGCCACGACCGGAGGGATCCCCTCCTTCGGTTCGAGGAGCGGGACCGGGGCTGCTTCTTCTGGGATGGCTGCTACGGCGTCGGTCACCCACCAAGGGTACGACGGTCCCCGCGACCGGGAGTGTTGTCGGACTGGTCAGACCGATGGCGGGGGGCCGCCGGCCCGCCCTCCGGGCGGCGATCCGGTTCCGGGCAGCACGTTGCGGCGGCCCCGGAGGAAACGTTCCTCCAGGGCCGCCGCGACGGCCGGGGTCAGTGGATGATGCCGGTGCGCAACGCGACCGCGACCATCCCGGCGCGGTCGCCGGTGCCGAGCTTGCGGGCGATCCGGGCGAGGTGGCTCTTGACGGTGAGCGCCGAGAGGCCCATCGCCACGCCGATCGCCTTGTTCGACTGGCCCTCGGCCACCAGGCGCAGCACCTCCACCTCGCGCCCGGAGAGCTCGCGGTAGGCGGCCTGCTGCGTGCCCGGCGCACCGTGCGCACCGTGCGCACCGGGAGCGCCCGGCGCCCCGCCCACGCCCGGCATGCCCGGCATCCCGGGCCGGCGCATCCGGCCGGCCAGCCCGGCGGCGCCGAGCGGCAGGCCGGGGCGGCCCGGCATGGCGACGTTGGTGCGGGTACCGGTGACGACGTAGCCCTTCACCCCGCCGGCCAGCGCGCTGCGCACGGCGCCGATGTCGTCGGCGGCGGAGAGCGCCAGCCCGTTGGGCCAGCCGGCGGCGCGGGTCTCGGCGAGGATGGTGAGTCCGGAGCCGTCGGGCAGGTGGACGTCGGCGACGCAGATGTCGCGCGGCGTGGAGACCCGGGGGCGGGCCTCGGCGATCGAGGACACCTCGATCACGTCCCGGACGCCGAGCGCCCAGAGGTGACGGGTGACGGTGTTTCGGACGCGGGGATCCGCGATGACCACCATGGCGGTGGGCTTGGTCGGGCGGTAGGCGACCACGTTTGCGGGGTGCTCAAGAAGGACCGACACCAGGCCTCCTGCGGGAGTGGCGGACGGAACCCCGAGGGGGCGGTCGGAGTGTTCCGCGTTCGGAAAGGGTCACAGTCTGCTTCGGCAGCATCCGTGCCCGGCTTTAGCGAAAGATCACGATCTAGTGAGTCACAATACGGACAAATCGCGCAGATGACTGATGCGACATGCCTGGAATTCGTACAAAATCGATCAGATCCGACGCAAAGTGGTCGGTTCCGAGCGCGTTATTGACGCAGGGCCGCCATGAAGTCACACTCCGTCAGCCTTGGGGGTGGCGACGCGTCCGCCGATGACGCCCCGGCGGGCGCCACTCCTCAGTGCGAACGAGGGCGTCGCCGCGCCGGCATCGGAACCACTCCACCGAGTGACGTGACGTCCGCCGGGGAGTGCGGGGCCGGGGAGGCGGGCGGCAGGCCCGCGCTGATGCAGAGCAGGTCACCCCAGGCCGCCAGGTGCCGCTCGAAGCGGCCGTCGGCCGGCGTCCAGGACGCCCGGATCTCGATCTCGGTGCTCGACGCGCGGTCCGCCAGCCCGCCGAAGTACTGCGAGGCGCACCGGGTCACCGTGCCGGACGGCTCCGCGTACCCGGCGCCGTGCGCCTGCAGCGCGTCCAGCAGCCAGGCCCAGCCGACCTCGGAGAGCATCGGGTCGCCGGCCATCTCCGGCTCCAGCTCGGCCCGGGTCATGGTGACCACCCGGAAGTCACCGTTCCAGGCCTCCTGCCCGGCCGGGTCGTGCAGCAGCACCAGCCGGCCGTCGGCCAGCTCCTCGCCGTCCACCTCGACGGCGGCGGTCAGCGCGAAGGAGAACGGCGCCAGCCGGCGGGGCGCCGGGGCGGGGGAGAGGACGAGCTCGGGGCGCAGCCGGGCCTCGGAGAGTGCCTCCACGGCGGACCGGAACTCGCTCGGCGCCGCCTCCCGACCCGTTCCGCCACCTGCTCCGCCACCCTGCGAGGGGTGCCCTCCGACCGCTGCCATGACCCGAAGACTAGGTCGAAAACGCGGGTAATCGCCGCAACTTCTTCCCGCGCGGCGCGCCGGGGCGGCAATCCGGCCAGATCTTGGAGGAACCGACGAGGCCACCGGGACGGAGGCATCCGGGCCGCGTGCGAAGATTTGGAGCGTGAGCGAGACGACGGCAGACACCACGGCAGCCACCCCGGCAGTCCCCCCGACCGGCGCCACCCCCGGTCAGCAGCCCGACGCGCGCCGCGGCGCCGCGTACGACTCGGCGTTCCTGCGCGCCTGCCGGCACGAGCCGGTACCGCACACCCCGGTGTGGTTCATGCGCCAGGCCGGCCGCTCGCTGCCCGAGTACCTGAAGGTCCGCGAGGGCATCCCCATGCTGGAGTCCTGCATGCGGCCCGAGCTGGTCAAGGAGATCACCCTCCAGCCGGTGCGCCGGCACAAGGTCGACGCGGCGATCTTCTTCAGCGACATCGTGGTGCCGCTCAAGGCGATCGGCATCGACGTCGACATCAAGCCCGGCATCGGCCCGGTCATCGCCGACCCGATCCGCACCGCCGCGGACCTCCAGCGGCTGCGCCCGCTGGAGCCGGACGACGTCTCCTACATCACCGAGGCGGTCGGGCTGCTCGTCGACGAGCTCGGCTCCACCCCGCTGATCGGCTTCGCCGGCGCCCCCTACACGCTGGCCAGCTACCTGGTCGAGGGCGGTCCGTCCAAGAACCACGAGAACACCAAGGCCATGATGTACGGCGAGCCCGAGCTGTGGGCCGCCCTGGTCGACCGGCTGGCCGACATCACCGCCGCCTTCCTCAAGGTGCAGATCGAGGCCGGCGCCTCCGCGGTCCAGCTGTTCGACTCCTGGGTCGGCTCGCTCGCCCCGGACGACTACCGCCGCTCGGTCATGCCGGCCAGCACCAAGGTGTTCGACGCGGTCGCCGGCTACGGCGTGCCGCGGATCCACTTCGGCGTCGGCACCGGCGAGCTGCTCGGCCTGATGGGCCAGGCCGGCGCCGACGTGGTCGGCGTCGACTGGCGGGTGCCGCTGAACGTCGCCGCCGAGCGGGTCGGCCCCGGCAAGGGCCTGCAGGGCAACCTCGACCCGGCGGTGCTGTTCGCGCCGACCAGGGCCGTCGAGACCAAGGCCCGCGAGGTGCTGCACGCCGCCCAGGCGCTCGGCACCAGCGGCCACATCTTCAACCTCGGCCACGGCGTGCTGCCCAGCATGGACCCGGACGCGCTCTCCCGCCTGGTCGCCTTCGTGCACGAGGCCAGCGCCCGCTGACGCACCGCGACGGCGGCGGGCCCCTCCGGTTCCCCGGAGGGGCCCGCGGCCGTCAGGGCGCCTGTGGCTCCTCTTCCTCGTCCTCTTCCTCCTCCTGGTCCGGCACCGGGAGGGCGGGGCCGGCCGCCTTCCGGCGCCGGGCGCGCACCGCCCACAGCACCGCCGCGACCGGCGCCGCCACCAGCAGGAACGGCAGCACCGCCGCCACCGCCACGACGGTTCCGCGCACGATCACGGCCAGCACGTGCCAGCCGCCGCTCAGCGCCGAGCCGACCGACGCCCAGAAGCCGTCCTTCTTCTTCGGCGCGTCCGGGGTGTCCTGCGGCCGCTCGTCCTGCTTCTGCCGCACGTCCAGGGTGATGGTGGACAGCGAGGTCTTCGCCGACAGCTCCTTGACCTGCTTCTGCAGCGACTCCAGGTCCGCCTCCCGGCGGCTCAGCTCGCTCTCCAGGCTGACGATCTCGGCCAGCGTCGTCGCCTTCGCCATCAGCGCCCGCACCCGGTCCACGCTCGCCTGCTGGCTCTGCATCCGGCTGTTGACGTCCGCGACCAGCTGGGTCAGGTCCTCCGCCTGGCTGCGCCGGGAGACCACCTCGCCGAGTCCGGCCAGCTGGTCCAGCGTCTGCTGGAACGCCGCCGAGGGCACCTTCACGGTGAGCTGCCCGCTCCTCAGGACGCCGGTCGACTCGGCCTGGTCGGCTCCGCCGCTCGCCGTCTCGCTCCCCACATAGCCGCCCGCGGCGAGTGCCAGCGCCCGGGCCCGCTCCAGTACCTCGTCCACCTTCGCCGCCCGCACCGTCAGCTGCGCCGAGTAGGCGATCTGCCGGGCGTCCACCACCGGAGCCGTCGCGCCCTGTCCCGTCGCGGCCTTGGGCGCCGCCGACGCGGCCGCCCCCGGTGCCCCCACCGCGGCGTCCCCCTTGGCCGCCTCCCCGGCCGCGGCCTGCGCCGGGGCGGCCGCCGCGTTGTCCCGCGCCTCGCCACCCGCCCCGCACCCCGCCGCCAGCGCCGCCGTCACGGCCACCGCCGCCAGCACCCCCGCCCTGCGCCGTCCTCGTCCCACCGTCGGGCCCTCCCCGCGTCGACCGTTCCGCGCCCCCTTCCGGAGCGCTCGCACCATTCGACGGGCGCGGGCCCGGATCGGACCCGCCCGGGAGGTCGCAACTCGATCACGGCTCGGCCGCGGAGCGGACAAGGCGTCAGACGGCCTCCACCGCGATCCCCGCCCGCCGCAGCAGCGCCGCCGTCACCCCGTCGCCGGGCCGCAGCGTCCCGCCGAACGTGCCGTCGTACACCTGCCCGCACCCGCAGGACGGGCTGCGCGCCATCAGCACCGCCCGCCGCGCCCCCGCCGCCTCGGCCGTGGCCAGCGCGGCCCGCGCCCCGGCCACGAACTCCTCCGTGCGGTCCGCCCCCGTCGCGTCCACCACCCGCGCCCGCCCGTCCAGCACGTCCGCCCCGTCCCCGCCCACGATCTCCGCCGCGGGCCGCGGCGTCGGCAGCCCGCCCGCCCCCTCCGGGCACACCACGACCCCCCGCCCGCCCGCCACCAGCCCGACGGCCACCTCCGCCGTCTTCGCCCGCCCGTCGTACCGGCACGGCACCCCGGCCAGACACGCACTCACCAGCACCTTCCCGTCGGCGCCCTCGGACGCCACCGTCCCGTCCACCACTCGACCACTCCTGCCCGTTCGGATCCGCACCTCTGCCATGGGTGGCCATCCTTTGCGGTCGACACCGCACCGCTTCACCCGTCAGGTCCACCACGGAGGACTCTCCCCGACGAGGCCACACCGGAGTGGCCAGCGTACGGCCGTGTCCGAACCGGCCGACCGGATGTACCCGTCAAGCTGCGGAAGTACGCCGAGGCCGGCATTCCGCACTACTGGCTGATCGAGGAGGAGGACGGTCTTCCGGTGGTGCACGCGTACGAGCTCGACGTCAACGTCCCGGCCTACGCCCCGGCCGGGATCTTCCGCAAGCGGCTGGAGCGGCCGGTGCCGTTCGCGGTCGACATCGACCTGGAGGCCCTCGTCCCCGCCCCCAGGGCGAAGCGTGCAGCGGATTGAGGCAAACGTGTAAGGACCTGCGAGACTGCGAGGCATGGCGCAAGCACATGTCGTGGTGATCGGCGGCGGTATCGCGGGACTGACCGCTGCCGCCGTGCTCGGTGGGGGTGCGGGGGAGCCGGCGCGGGCGCGGGTGACGCTGGTGGAGGCGTCGGAGCGGCTCGGCGGGAAGCTGTGGGGCGGCGAGGTCGGCGGGGTCCGGGTGGACCTCGGGGCCGAGTCGATGCTGGCCCGGCGGCCGGAGGCGGTCGAGCTGGCGCGGGCGGTCGGGCTCGCGGAGGAGCTGGAGCCGCCGACCACCGCCAAGGCCGCGATCTGGACCCGGGGCGCGCTGCGGCCGCTGCCCGGCGGGCAGGTCATGGGCGTCCCCGGGGACCTCGCCGCGCTGGCGGACTCCGGGGTGCTGAGCGCCGAGGGGCTGGAGCGGGCCAGGAACGAGGCGGCCGGGGACGCGGTCGCGGACGACGTCGCGATCGGCCGCTACGTCGCCGAGCGGCTCGGCCGCGAGGTGGTGGACCGGCTGGTGGAGCCGCTGCTGGGCGGTGTCTACGCCGGGCACGCCGACGAGATCTCGCTGCGCGCCGCGGTGCCCGCGCTGCTGCCCGTCGCCCGGGGCGGCGGTTCGCTGCTCGACGGGGTGCGCGAGCTGGCCAACCGGCCGAAGAGCGCGGACACCCCCGTCTTCCAGGGCCTGCGCGGCGGCCTCGGCACCCTGCCGACGGCGGTCGCCGCGGCCTGCGCCGAGGCCGGCGTCGAGCTGCGCACCCGCACCGAGGTGACCGCGCTGCGGCGCACCGCCGACGGCTGGCGGGTGACCACCGGCGACGGCGGGACCCTGGACGCGGACGCCGTCGTACTGGCCGTGCCCGCGCCCGCCGCCGCCCGGCTGCTGCGCGCCGACGCGCCGGCCGCGGCCGCGGAGCTGGACGGCGTCGAGTACGCCGGGATGGCGCTGGTCACCCTGGCCTTCCGCCGCGCCGACCTGCCGCGGCCCCCGGCCGGCAGCGGCTTCCTCGTCCCGCCGGTGGACGGCCGCCGGATCAAGGCGTCGACGTTCTCCTCCAACAAGTGGGGCTGGCTGGAGCGCTCCGCCCCGGACGCCTTCGTGCTGCGCACCTCGCTGGGGCGGCTGCACGAGGAGGAGCCGCTGGAGCTGGACGACGGGGAACTGGTCGCCCGTTCGCTGGCCGACCTGGGCGAGGCGATCGGCCTGACCGCCCGTCCCTACGACACCGCCGTCACCCGCTGGCGGGCCGGACTGCCGCAGTACCCGGTCGGCCACCTGGACCGGGTGGCCCGGATCCGGGCGGCCGCGGACCGGGTCGGCGCGCTGGCGCTGTGCGGGGCGGCGTACGACGGCGTCGGCATCCCGGCGTGCATCGCGAGCGCCCGGGCCGCCGTCGCCGGGCTGGACAGAGTGCTTACCCCGCTGACCGGGGCGAACGTCACGGAGAGGACAATGGGCGCATGACTGAGACCGTTGAGCAGCAGGCCGCCGAGCAGCCCGCGAAGAAGAAGGCGCGCGACCTGAACCAGGTCATCCGCTACACGATGTGGTCGGTGTTCAAGCTCAAGGGCGCCCTGCCCGAGGACCGCACCGGCCTGGCCGCCGAGGTGGACGAGCTGTTCGCCCAGCTCGCCGCCAAGGACGTGACGGTGCGCGGCACCTACGACGTGTCCGGTCTGCGGGCCGACGCCGACATCATGGTCTGGTGGCACGCCGGGGACTCCGACGACCTCCAGGAGGCGTACAACCGCTTCCGCCGCACCGGCCTGGGCCGGCTGCTGGAGCCGGTCTGGTCGAACATGGCGCTGCACCGCCCGGCGGAGTTCAACAAGTCGCACATCCCGGCGTTCCTCGCCGACGAGCACCCGCGCGACTACGTCTGCGTCTACCCGTTCGTCCGCTCCTACGAGTGGTACCTGCTGCCGGACGCCGAGCGGCGCGCGATGCTCGCCGAGCACGGCCAGATGGCGCGCGGCTACCCGGACGTGCGGGCCAACACGGTCGCCTCGTTCGCGCTGGGCGACTACGAGTGGCTGCTCGCCTTCGAGGCGGACGAGCTGCACCGGATCGTGGACCTGATGCGCGACCTGCGCCCGTCCCGGGCCCGGCTGCACGTCCGCGAGGAGGTGCCGTTCTTCACCGGCCGCCGCAAGCCGGTCGCCGAGCTTCTCAACGGCCTGGCCTGAGCGCAACGGGAAGGGGCCCCGTCCGGCACCGGGCACCGGACGGTGCCCGGTGCCGTGTCAGTGGCGGCGCAGGGCGGCGCGCAGGCGGGCGTCCGGGAGGGCGGCGGGGCCGTTCATGGCCACGGCGGTGAGCAGTTCGCGCTCCTCGTCGTCGGTGAGCCCGTGCTGGCGCGGCGGGCGGACCTCGCGCAGCACCTCCTGGCCGACGGGTGAGGCCCAGCGGGTGTAGGGGTAGACGTCGATCCGGGCCATCAGCAGGGTGCCCGAAGTGAGTACCAGCGGCAGCGAGAACCAGGCCAGCGGGGTCAGCACGTCACCGTCCAACAGGCCGCCGACGACCAGCGCGACCACCAGCAGCACCAGGGAGAGCAGCAGTGCCTGCCGGACCTGGCGGACCACCAGCACGGTGTGCCGCTGGATCGCCGCCGGGGTGGCCAGCCCGGCCAGTGACAGCCGGCTGCCGATCTCCAGCACGGTGGGGTGGGCGGCCATCGCCGCCCGCAGGTCGTCGGTGCGGCACTGGCCCTCCGGACCGACGGTGGCGACCACCGCGCGCTCCAGCCGGCTGCGCCCGCGCGGGTCGACCACGGTGGTCCAGCCGGTGTGGGCGAGGTGCAGCCGGCCCCGGGAGGCCATCAGGACGAGGGCCAGTTCGACCACCCGGTCCGGTCCGCCGGCCAGGTAGGCCGTCTCGTACAGCCCGATGCCGACCGCCTCGGGCGGCCGGGGGCCTTCCTGCTCCGAGAGCGCGTCGGCGGCGGCGGTCATCCGGACCAGCCGGATGCAGGAGAGCACCGCGGCGACGCAGGCCGGGAGCAGGAAGAGCAACCACATGGGGTTGTTGTAGCCCCGGCCGCGCCGCACGTGGAACGTCTTCCCGGACCGCGATACCGAACTGTGACGTCCGGTGGGGCCCGCGGTCAGGAGCCGCAGCCTCCGCCACAGCTGGAACCGCAGCTGGAGGACGAGGAGGAACCGCAGCTGGAACCGGAGGACGAGGAGCAGCTGGACGAACTCGCGCCGCAGCTCGAACCCGAGGAGCCGGAGGAACCCGAGTCGGAGGAGCCGGAGCCCGAGCCGGAGTCGGAGGAGGAGCCGCACCAGACCGCCGGGCCGCTGCCGCAGCCGGAGCCCGAGGAACCCGAGGAGCCGGAGGACGAGGAGGACGAGGAGGCGGTGGAGTAGCCGGCCGCCCTGGCCGCCTCCTCCTCGGCCGTCGGGGCGATCAGCGCCTCCAGGAGCTCCTGGTCGCCGAACTCGCCGACGAACTCGGCGGCGCCGGCGGCGGCCAGACCGCCGAGCGCGATCGCGCCCAGCAGCGCGGAGTCGGCGTTGCGGGCTCCGTGCCGCGGCCGCCACGGGCTGCCGCCGTCCATCAGCCCGATCTGCCGGCGTCCGGCCGGGGTGATCCGTTCCTGGGGCGAGCGGGTGGTCAGGAGGGAGACCAGACCGAAGCCGAGCAGGACGACGGGGATCCACAGGGCGGGGTGGTCCCGGCCGGGCTCGTCGGAGTCCAGTAGGTAGGCGGCGGCGGTGACGGCCACCGTCAGCAGCAGCGCGAGCCAGATGGACCGGTTCGCGGTGCGCGCCCGGCGCAGCGCGGCGGGGTTGCGCAGCAGGCCGCGGGCGGCGAGCTCGTCGCCGATCGCCTGGACGCTCGGCGAGCGCATCACGGCGACGCGCAGCGAGCCGAGGTCGCGGCTGCGGGACGGGCCGATCGCGTCGACGATCTCCCGCTCGACCCGGTCGTACGGGCTGTCGGTGGTGAGGGTGACCAGCCGGGAGCGGCTGACCACGACGTGGCCGGCCCGGTGCATCCGCACCAGGGCGGTGTCGAAGACCCGGCCGGGGCCGCCGGTGAGGAAGGCGGCGTGGAGGAGCTGGAGGCCGCGGCCGGGCAGGCCCTGCGGGTCGGTGACGCGCTGCGCGGCCTGCCTGGCGCGGGAGGCCCGCACGACGGTGACGGCCAGCGCGGCGGCCGGGATCAGGTAGTAGGCGTTGTGCCACATGGGCGGTTCCCCCGGTCGTGAGACGTGGTTCCGGCGCGCGCGGCGCCGCGGTTCGGGCGGTTCTGGGGTGGGCCGGCGGGCGCCGCTCAGGCGGCGCGGCCGGGCCGTAGGGCGCGCCGCAGGCGGGCGAGCGGGCCCGGCGGCCGTTCCGGGGCGGGATCGAGCCACTGCGCCAGCGACCGGCGGGCGTCGGCGTCCAGGCCCTCGCCCTCGGCGAGCGCCCAGGCGGCGAAGGACCGGGCGTCGGCGCGGTAGCCGCCGCCGGTCTGCGGGTGGTTGCGGGCGTAGGCGAGGAACAGCGGGCCGTACCGGGTGCCGAGCAGGCGGGGCAGGTCCGGGGCGACCTTGGCGGCGGTGTCGCGCCGCTTGGCGGCCAGGCCGGCGGCCTGGGCGCGCACCTGGGCGGGGTCGAAGCCGGGCGGCACCGGGCCGCCGGCCACCAGGGCGGTGAGCAGGGCGGTCTGCCGGGCCGCCAGCCGGGCGCGGGCGGCGTCGGCGCCGGGGGCCGGGGCGGCGGTCACCGCGCGGCACCGCCGTCCAGCACCCGCCGGATGGCGTCGAGTTCGGTGGCCAGTTCGGCCGGCGGCGGGAACGCGGCGTCGCGTTCCAGCAGCACCCCGGGCGGGGCGGTCCGGGCGCACAGCTCGGCCAGCACCTCCAGCACGGGTTCGGTGACCGGGTGGGCGTGGGTGTCGTGCCAGACGCCGTCGACCATGGTGCCGCCCGCGACGTGCACGTAGGCGAGCGCCTCCAGTGGCAGGCGGTCCAGTTCGGCGGCCGGGTCGATGCCGAGGTTGACCCGGTTGGTGTGCAGGTTGGCGACGTCGATCAGCAGCCGTACGCCGGTCCGCTCGACCAGCTCGGCGAGGAACTGCCCCTCGGTCAGCTCGTCGTCCGGCCAGGCCAGCTGGGCGGCGATGTTCTCCAGGGCCAGCGGCACCGGCAGCTGGTCCTGGGCGATCCGGACGTTCTCGGCGATCACCCGCAGGGCGTCGCGCGAGCGCGGCACCGGCAGCAGGTGGCCGGCCTCCAGGCCGCCGGCCCGGACGAACGCCAGGTGCTCGGTGACCAGCGGGGAGCCGAGCGCCCCGGCGGTCTCGGCGAGCCGGGCGAGGCGGGCCGGGTCGGGGCGGTCGGCGCCGCCGAGGCCGAGCCCGACGCCGTGCGGGACGACGGTGAGGCCGCGGTCGAGCAGGATCCGCAGGGACTCCGGGAGGTGGCCGGCGCAGATGTTCTCGGCGACCACCTCGACCCAGTCCAGGCCGGGCTGCCGTTCGACCACGGTGTCGATCTCGCTGCGCCAGCCGAGGCCGACGCCGAGCCGGCGCCCGGTGCCGCCGGTACCGGTGGTGGCGGAGGTGCCAGTGGTGCCGGTGATGTCGGCGGTGCCTGTGTGCAGGGCGGGAGACGTCATCTGTGCGCCCCCTTCGGAGGGCTGGGTGGGAAGGCCGTCGGTCGGCGCGGGCCTCGTCGCCAGGGCCGCCGGGCGGTGGTGCTGAGCATGTCCCCGGGCGGTGCGATTGCCAAGCCTCACCCGGTCATCTCAGAGCATTACTTGAGCTTGGCGTGGCGTCAATGGTCGATCCGTGACCGGGGCCCGCCGCATCGCCGCAGGTGGGGCGGGTTCCGGCCGAAAGAAACCGGCGGCGCACCGCCCGCCCGGCGGCTACTGTGACGCACCTATGACAACACTGACGATTCGTGACTTCCGCCCCGACGACGCCGAGGCCGTCGCGGCGGCCCACCGCGCCGGGCGCGAGCACCTGGTCCTGACGCCCGAGATGTTCGTCTGGCTGAACGCCCGCCGGGCGGAGGGCGCCCACTACCGCACCTTCGTCGCCGAGCTGGACGGCCGGGTGGTCGGCTCGGTGCGCTGCGGAGTGGTGACGGGCACCACCACGACCGGCGTCGGCCACGCCAACGGCAGCGTGCTGCCGGAGTTCCGGCGGCGCGGGGTCTTCACCGCCCTGCTGGCCGCCGCCGAGCGGCACCTCGCCGGGCACGGCGTCGTCGACCTGCACAGCTGGGTGGACGACGAGCCCGGCTCGCGGGCCTTCGCGGAGGCCCGCGGCTTCACCGCCGGCCGGACCGCCCACTTCGCGGCCCGGGACCTGAGCGTCCCGCTGCCGCCGGCCCCGCCGCTGCCGGCCGGCGTCGAGCTGCGCCCGGCGAGCGACTTCGCGGCCGACCCGTACCCGGTCTTCGAGATCGAGGCGGACGCGGCGCTGGACGAGCCGGGCGAGATCGTGATGGACGCCACCGAGTACGAGGAGTGGCTGGCGGCGCAGTGGCACCGCCCGGACCTCGACCGGGAGCTGACCGTGGTCGCCGTGGTCGAGGGTGTGCCGGCCGCGTTCAGCGCCGTCAGCACGGACGGCGCCGAGCGCTACTGGTCGGCCTTCACCGCCTGCCGCCGGGCGTACCGCGGGCGGGGCCTGAGCAAGCTCGCCAAGCGGGAGTCGCTGCGCCGCGCCCGCGCCGCCGGCCTGCGGCACGCCTTCACCTCCAACGACGCCACCAACGAGCCGATGCTCGCGATCAACGTCTGGCTGGGCTACGAGCGCTGCGCGAGCGAGCGCAAGTTCATCAAGCGTCTGGACGCCTGAGCCCCGGGGGCTGCCGGGCGCCGGCGGAGGCCTCCCGGGGCTGCCCGAGGCCTCCCGGGGTCGCCGCACACGCCCGGGAACGGTGACGGAGCGTGATATCGATTGCGCCGGACGGGTGAATCCGGCGCGTTCACCGGCGTGGCAGCCGGGAGGGCGGCGGGCGCGGGAGTTCCCGGCGCCTCACGGGGCATCACATCCGCGCAGACTGTTCGTGCCCGAGTCTTCCGCGCAGGGGGACGCTATGGAGATCCTGCTCCAGATCCTGGTCGGGTTCGTCCCGGCCGTGATCGGTTTTCTCGCCGCCCGCTCGCTCGCCCGCACCCGCCTCTTCCTGCGCTACGGCTTCCTGCGGGTGCTGCTCGGACCCTACGGCCGGGTGCAGATCGTCACCCCGAGCATCGAGGTGGCCGAGTTCGTCTACGCCAAGGACGGCTGCCGGCTCACCAGCCGGGGGCCGCGGAACCTGCTCTTCATGCCGATGGCCGAGGCGCGGGCCATCGCCCAGCTCACCGACCTGCTGCGGAAGATCAACCGCAAGGCCACCATCGAACTGGTCACCGCCGGCGCGCAGGACCCGCGGATGCCGACCTTCTCGATCGGCGGGCCGAACGTCAACGCCTACTCGGCCGGCGTGCTGGCCGCCGGCTTCCCGGACTTCCGGCTGGAGCACCCGCAGGCGGCCCGGGCCCGCTGGGGCGGGATCGCCTTCGAGGCGCAGTACAACGCGGCCGACGAACTCGTCCGCGACCACGGCTTCGTGTTCGTCACCCGCACCTCCCGGCAGGCGCCCTGCGTGGTGCTCTGCGGGGTGTTCGCGTTCGGGTCGGCGATGGCGGTGGAGGCGCTGGCGTCCGCCGGGCGGCAGTCCCCGCTGGCCGCGCTGTTCCGCTCGGGGGAGAAGGGGTTCGTGGCGGTCGAGGGCCGGGTGATCGGACTGGACACCGTGGACGTGACCGTCGAGGTCTGCCGCATCCTGCCCTCGGCCTGAGCGTCCACGGGTACGCCGGGCGTCGTCGGCCCCGGTGCGGTCGGGCCGCATTCGGCCGCCGAGTGAAGGGGCAAAAGGGGACAGCCCGGGAGACTCCGGGGCAGGAACTGGCCGGAATTGCCGGGCTTTTGCTCCATCATCGTCACATCATCGGCATAATCGCGCCCATGACGATCAACCGTGCGAACGTGAGCGCGATTGCCGAGGACCTGTACGTCTGGCTCCCGCCGAAGCGCGGCTGGGGCCTGGCCAACTGCGGACTGCTCGCCGGGCAGCGGACGGCGCTGTGGATCGACACGCCCTACGACCCCTCGCTGGCCGCCGAATTCCTCGCCGAGAGCCGCAAACGGCTGGCCGACGGCGTCACCGTCGACCGGATCGTCGTCACCCACGCCAACGGCGACCACCTCTGGGGCGCGGGCGTCCTGCCGGACGCCGAGGTGATCGCCACCCGCGAGGCGCTGGAGCACATCCACTGGGAGCCGACGCCGCAGCAGACCCACGCCCTGGTCGTCGGCAGCGACCCGGACTCGCCGCTCGGCGGCTACCTCCGCCGCCACTTCGGGCAGTTCGACTGGTCGCGGACCGAGCCCGTCCACCCGGACACCGTCTTCCGCGGCGAACTGGAACTGCGGGTGGGGGAGTACCCCGTCCAGATCACCGGCCTGCCCTCCGCGCACACCGGCGGCGACCTCATCGTCCACCTCCCGCACCAGCGCGCGGTGTTCGCCGGCGACGTGATCTTCGGGTCGAGCGCCGCACAGCCCGGCGACCACCCCTCGCACTGGGCCGGTCCGCTGGAGAACGTGATCGCCGCCTGCGAGGCGATCCTGGCCACCGGCGCCGAGGTCATCGTCCCCGGCCACGGCCCGGTGCTGGACCGGGCCGGCGTCCGCGAGCACATCGCCTACCTCGGCTACGTCCGCGAGCGCGCGCACGCCCTGCACCGGGCCGGTCTGCCCGCCCTGGACGCGGCCCGCCGGATCATCGCCGAGCAGCGCCACCCCGAACTCGGCCTGCCCGAGCGGCTGGTGCTCACCGTCGCCGCCGAGTACCGGCACCTGGACGGCACCGGGGTGCCGAACATCCTGGAGGCGATGGGCCAGGTGGCCCTGGTCGCCCGGGAGCTGGAGGAGGACGCCGAACGGCGCGCCCCCCGCCCGCGCGCCACCGCCGGCGACGCGGCCTGAGCCAGCCGCCCCGCCCGAACCCTTCGCACCGCCCCGCCCCACTCCGTTCTTCGTACAAGGAAACTCCGAGGACGTCGATGACGCAGCTGCTGGTACCGGCCCTGGCGCTGATCGCGCTGGCCGCGCTCGCCGCGGCCGGGTGGCTGGCCCGCGGCCGCTCCGGCGCGCTCGCCCGGGCCGCCTCCGGCGAGGCCGCGGCCGCTCTGGCCGAGGAGCGCGCCCGGGTCGCCGAGGGCCGGGCCGGCCGGGCCGAGCAGCAGGCGCGCGAGGCACGGGCCGAGGCGCACGACGCGGCCCAGCGGGCCGGCGCCGCCGAGGACCGCGCGCTGGCCGCCGAGGACCGCGCCCGCCGGGCGGAGGACCGGGCGACCGAGACCGGGCAGCGGGCCGCCGAGGCCGAACAGCGCGCCGCCGGGGCCGAGCGGCGCACCGCCGCCCTGCTGGCCGAGATCGGCCACCTCGCCACCGAACGCGTGGCCACCGCCACCCTGCGGCTGAGCCACCCCCACGTGCCGATCGCCGCACCGCTCGACGCCGCCGCCGTCGGCCCCGACGCCCTCCAGGCCCTGCAGGCCGTCCTGGACGCCGCCTCCGCCGCCGTCACCGACGAGCGGGAACGGGTCGACGCCGCCGCCCGCTCCGCGATGCGCGGCGCCACGTCCAAGATCCAGACCCTGCTCTACCAGATCCAGAGCCTGGTCCAGCAGCTCCAGCACGACAACGACGACCCCCGGCTGCTGGAGGTCGACTTCCGCAACGAGGTCGCGCTGCGCCGGATCCAGACCGTCGCCGTGCTCTGCGAGGCCTGGCCGGGACTGGCCCGCACCGACTCGCCGCTCGCCGAGGTCGTCGTCGGCGCGCTCTCCCGGGTGCCCGGCTACGCCCGCATCAAGGTCGCCAACCACCTGCGCGAGGACCGGCTCGCCGTGGTCGCCCGGGCCGCCGAACCGGTGGCCATCGCCGTCGCCGAGCTGCTCGCCAACGCCACCGCGTACTCGCACCCGGAGACGGACGTCCCGGTCACCGTCCAGCAGGGCGGCCGGGGCGCGCTGGTGATCGTCGACGACAGCGGCATCGGCATGGAGGAGGACCAGCTGCGCCGGGCCCGCCGGCTGCTGGCCGGCCCGCCCGAGGTGCTGCTCACCGAGCTGGGCAACCCGCCGAAGACCGGGTTCGCGGTGGTCGGCAAGCTGGCCCGGCAGTACGGCTTCTCCTGTCACGTCGAGCCGTCGCCCTACGGGGGCATGCGCGCGCTGGTCCGGATCCCGGCCGGTCTGCTGACCGTGGTGGACGAGGAGCAGCAGCTCTCGGTGCTCACCCCGCTGCCGCTGCGCGCCGGGGCCGCGCCCACCGCACCGTCCGCCCCCGGACCGGCCGGCGGCCGGGGCCGTGACGGCGTGCCGGCCATCCGCGTCGTCCCGCCGGTGCCGGACACCCCCGGAGCGGCGGACGCTCCGGACCCGGCGGACGTGCCCGACCGGCCCGGCCGCCCCGACGATTCGCCCGTGCACGCCGTCCCGGCGGTGCGCGCGGTCCCGGACGGCCCGGGCGCGGCGGACGACGGCACCGGGCTGCCCAGCCGCCGCCGGCGCCGCCCGCTGGCGCCGGGCGCCCAGGCCGCCCAGGCCGCCCCGGCCGGCACCCCGGGCCGGCCGGTACGGACGCCCGAGCAGGCCGCCGCCCGCTGGCAGGCGCTCCAGCACGGCACCGGCTCCGGCCGCGCCGCCGTCGCGGAAGCCGAATCCGGGGCCGACGCCGCCACCGGGGCCGCCGCCGATCCGGCCGGCCCCGCCCCCAGCCCCCACCCCCCGTCCCCCGCGGCGACCGGCCCCACCGGCGCCGACCGGGCGGCCCCGCCCCGCCCCGACGCCGCGCACACCGGCGACGGCCCCGCGGACGCGTCCGGCCGCCGCACCACCCAGACCCCCTGAGGAGCCGCGCCGTGAGCAGCACGCCCAGCCCCACCAGCACCACGCCCAGCCCGTCCGACACCGACGGCATCGCCTGGGTGCTGACCCCGCTCCTGGAACTGCCGGGCGTCGTCCACGCGGTGGTCGCCACCGGCGACGGCCTGGTCGAGGCCGCCTCGGACGGCCTCGCCCGCGCCTCCGCCGAGCGGGTCGCCGCGATGACCGCCACCGTGCACGCCGCCGCCCGGGCGTTCACCACCGCCTTCACCGACGCCGAGCAGCCCCGGCTCGCGCAGACCGTCGTCGAGTCCGAGCTGGGCTTCGCCGTCGTCGTCCCGGCCGGCGAGAACACCTCGCTCGCCGTCTTCACCACGCCCGACGCCCAACTGGGCAACGTCGCCTACCAGATGCAGGTCCAGGTCGCCGCCCTGGGCCGGGCACTGGCGAGCCCGGCCAGGCGGCAGGACGCCCCCGCGCGGTCATGACCCCCACCCCCCGCAGGCGGATGGTCCCCGCCTACCTGGCGACCGGCGGCCGGACCCGACCGGGCGGCGACGGCTTCGAACGGCTCACCGTGCTGTTCGCGGCCGGCGCCGAACGGCCGTCGGCGCTCGCGGAACTGGAGGCGGAGCACCGGCGGCTCTGGGAACTCTTACGGCCCGGCGCGCTCACCGTGGTGGAGGCCGCCGCGCACCTGCGGCTGCCGGTCAGCGCCACCGTGTTCCTCGCGGCCGATCTGGTCGAGGCGGGCTGCCTGCACGCCCGCGCGCCGATCCCCCGCGCCCAGCAGACCGACCGCTCCCTCGTCGAGAGGCTCCTCGTTGGACTCCGCACTCTCCGGTAATCCGCCCGGCCCGGGGCGGCCGGACCGGGTGGGCTACCTGCCCGACCCCGAACAGACCCTGATGAAGCTGGTGGTCGCCGGCCCGTTCGGCGTCGGCAAGACCACCTTCATCCGCACCCTCTCGGAGATCCCGACCCTGCACACCGAGGAGGCGATGACCGAGACCGGCGCCCCCGTCGACGACGTGGCGGGCCTCCCGGGCAAGACCACCACCACGGTCGCGGTCGACTTCGGCCGGCTCACCCTGCCCGGCGAGCTGGTGCTCTACATGTTCGGCACCCCGGGCCAGCGGCGGTTCTTCCCGCTCTGGCAGGACATCGCGCGCGGGGCCATCGGCGCCCTCGTCCTGGCCGACACCCGCCGGCTCGCCGACTCCTTCGAGATCATGGACATGGTCGAGGAGCAGGGACTGCCCTACGCGGTCGCCGTCAACCGCTTCCCCGACTCACCGGTCCACCCGGCCGCGGTCCTGCGCAGCCACCTCGACCTGCACGCGAGCACCCCGCTGGTGCTCTGCGACGCCCGGGAGCGCGGCTCCAGCCTGGACGCGCTGATCGCCCTCACCGAGCACGTCCTGCACGGCCTCCCCGCCGCCGACCCGGAGCAGCCATGACCCCCGCGCACCCCCCGGCCGCGCTCCACGGCCCGGCCTTCGCCGCCGACCCGCGGGCCGTCTACGAGCGGCTGCGCCGCCAGGGGCCGGTCGCCGAGGTGGAGATCGCGCCCGGCGTCACGGCCCTGCTGGTCACCGACTACCAGGCCGCCCTCGACCTGCTGCGCGACACCGACACCTTCTCCAAGGACTCCCGCGCCTGGCAGCGGACCGTCCCGCCGGACTCCCCGCTGCTGCCGGTGCTCGGCTACCGGCCGACCGCGCTGTTCAGCGACGGCGCGACGCACGCCCGCTACCGGCAGGTGATCACCGACGGTCTGGCCCTGCTGGAACCCCACCAGCTGCAGCGCCGGGTCGCCGAGGTCTCCCACCGGCTGATCGACGCCTTCGGGGAGAGCGGCTCCGCCGACCTCATCGTCGACTACGCCCGCCGGCTGCCCGTCCACGTCCTCACCACCGGCTTCGGCGTGCCCGAGGAGCACCGCGAGCGGCTGGTGGCCGGCATCGTCGGCTCGATCGAGTCCACCCGGCACGCGGTGGCCGCGTACACCGACCTCGTCGAGGTGGTCACCGGGATGGTCGCCGAGCGCCGCGAACGCCCCCGGCACGACCTGACCTCCTGGTTCCTCACCCACCCGGCGGGCCTGGACAACGACGAGGTGGTCCGGCAGATCACCCTCACCATGATCGCCGGGAACGAACCGACCACCAACCTCATCGGCAACGCCCTGCTGCGCCTGCTCACCGACGCCCGCTACGCCGGCTCGCTGTTCGGCGGCGCGATGACGGCGCACCAGGCGATCGACGAGGTGCTCTGGCACGAGCCGCCGCTGGCCAACCTCTCCGCCCACTACCCGCGCGTCGACGTCACCTTCCACGGCCGCGCGATCCCGGCCGGCTCGCTCGTCCTGGTCTCCTACGCGGCCGCCAACTCCCAGGCCGCCCCGCCCGCCGACACCGCGGACACCGCCGGGCTGCGCAGCGGCGAGTCCGCCCACCTGGCCTGGGCGGCCGGCCCGCACGCCTGCCCCGCCCGCGACCCCGCCCTGCTGATCGCGATCACCGCGATCGAACAGCTGACCAGCCGGATCGGCGACCTCGAACTCGCCGAACCCGCCGACACCCTGCACTGGCGCCCCGGCCCCTTCCACCGCGCCCTGGTCCGCCTCCCGGTCCGCTTCACCCCGGTCGCCGGATGACACGAGGCCCGGGCACCTCTCGGTGCCCGGGCCTTCAGGTTCGGCTCCTCGTCACTCCGCGGGCTTCAGCGTGAGCGAGACCGAGTTGATGCAATACCGCTGGTCGGTGGGCGTGCCGTAGCCCTCGCCCTCGAAGACGTGGCCGAGGTGGCCGCCGCAGCGGGCGCAGCGGACCTCCACCCGGCGCATCCCGAGCGAGGTGTCCTCGATGTACTGGACGCGGTCACCGGCGAGCGGCGCGTAGTAGGACGGCCAGCCGCAGTGGCTGTCGAACTTGGTCTCCGAGCTGAACAGCTCGGCGCCGCAGGCGCGGCAGCCGTAGACGCCGACCGTCTTGGTGTCGGTGTACTCGCCGGTGAAGGGGCGCTCGGTGCCGGCCTCCCGCAGGACGTGGTACTCCTCGGGGGTGAGCTGGGCGCGCCACTCGGCGTCGGTCTTCTCGATCTCGTAGCTCATGACGGCTCCACGTCGGGGGGATCAGACGTTGGTGGCAACGTTCGCGAGGTGCTCCAGGATTTCCTCGCCGAGGTTCGTCACGTCGCCCGCGCCCATGGTGAGCAGCAGGTCGCCCGGGCGGGCCAGGCCGGCCAGGACCGCGGGGGCGGCGGCGAAGTCGTGCTCGGCGGTCACCTCGGCGCCGGCCCGGCGGGCGGCGTCGATGATCAGCTCGCTGGTGACGCCGGGGATCGGGTCCTCGCGGGCCGGGTAGATGTCGAGCACCACGGAGGCGTCGGCCAGCGCCAGGGCGGCGCCCATCTCCTCGGCGAGCTGCTGGGTGCGGCTGAACAGGTGCGGCTGGAAGACCACCAGCACCCGGCCGGTGGTGGCCTCGCGGATCGCCTCCAGGTCGGCGGTCATCTCGGTGGGGTGGTGGGCGTAGGAGTCGATCACCTGGACGCCGCCCGCCTCGCCCTTGAGCTGCAGCCGGCGGCGCACCCCGGTGTAGGCGCCGAGCGCCTTGGCCAGGTCGGCGGCCGGCACGCCCAGGGCGACACCGGCGGCCAGCGCGGCGACCGCGTTGTGGGCGTAGTGCCGCCCGGGCACCGAGACGGTGAAGCCCAGCTCGGCGCCGTCCAGCAGCACGGTGACCTCGCTGGTCATGCCGCGCGGGACGACCGACAGCACGCGCACGTCGGCGTCCTCGGCGGCGCCGACGGTGACCACGTTCAGGCCCTCGCGGCCGGCCACCCGGGAGGTCAGCTCGCGGGCGCCGTCGTGGTCGGCGGAGACGACCAGGGTGCCGCCGGGCACGATCCGGCCGACGAAGGTCTCGAAGGACTCGTGGATCTCGTCGATCGAGGCGTAGTTGGCGTGGTGGTCCAGTTCCACGTTGAGCACGATCGCCACCTCGGGCGCGTACTTGTGGAAGCTGCGGTCGCTCTCGTCGGCCTCGGCGACGAAGATCTCGCCGGTGCCGTGCTGGGCGTTGGAGCCGGGGGCGTCGAGGTCGCCGCCGATCGCGTAGGACGGGTCCAGGCCCAGCTCGCCGAGGGCGACGGCGAGCATGCTGGTGGTGGTGGTCTTGCCGTGGGTGCCGGCCACGGCCAGCGCCCGGCGCCCGCCCATCAGCGCGGCCAGCGCGTCGGAGCGGTGCACGACCGGGATGCCGCGCTCGCGGGCGGCGGCCAGCTCCGGGTTGTCGGCGCGGATGGCGCTGGAGACGACGATGCTGCTCGCGCCGTCCGGCACGTGCTCGGCGGCGTGTCCGATGTGCACGCCGGCGCCGAGGGCGCGCAGCGCGCGGACGGTCTCGGACTCCTTGGCGTCGCTGCCGGAGACGCTGGCCCCGCGCGCCGCGAGGATCTTCGCCAGACCGGACATCCCGGCGCCGCCGATGCCGATGAAGTGCGGGGCGTGCAGGTCGTGCGCGGCGTCGTTCAAGGCGGGGCTCCGTACGGGCGGGGATCAGGGGAGGGGCGGACGACGTGCGAATCGTCCTCGCGGCCGGACCGCAAGGACGATTCTGCACCACGTCGGGGTTTCGTCAGGAGTCGCTGGCGAACAGCCGCAGCACCGGGACGCCCACCTTGTGGCGGGCCTGGGAGGCCCAGTCGCGGTGGAAGAACTCCTCCACGAAGTGCGGGGAGGTGAGCACCACCACCTCGTCGGCCTGGTGCTCCTCGACCACGGCGCGCAGCCGGTCCAGCGGCTTCTCCTCGACCAGCTCGCCGACCGCCTCGGCACCGGCCCGGCGCAGGTGGCGCAGGCTGTGCTCCAGCGACTCGGTGGCGACCGTCGGTCCGCTCTCGGACTCGTCGTGCTCGCGCACCACCTTGTCCAGGTGGCCGAGGGCGACGTCGTCCAGCGCCCTCAGCAGCTCGTCCTGCTTGCCGCGCGGCTGCATCAGGACGACGAAGGACACCTTCTCCTCGCTGTGGAGCGTGGTGACCAGCTCCACGTCCGCGTCGGAGAGCGCCTTTTCGATCATCAGTACCGTCTTGAACACGTGAGTCCCTTCCAGTCGCCGGCCCCCGGGCTCCGGCTTCGCATCCCATACTGCCCGGCGGAAGCTTTCCGCACGCCGCCCACCCGGCACACGGGCCACGCGGAGGAAGCCCCAAGTGGGAGCGGGATCACGGTCCTGAGGTCAGGGGCTGGGCGGACGCAGGTAGCGGGTGAAGAGGAATCCTTTCTGCTCGATCAATGAGACCAGTCGCATCCGCTGCACGTCAGGCATTTGCGCATCGTGCAGGATGCGCGGCGCGTCGCCGCCGGTGAGCAGCGGAGCGAGCGACAGGCACAGCTCGTCCAGCAGGTCCTCGGCGGCCAGCTGTCCGAGCAGCCGCGGGCCTCCCTCGGTGAGCATCCGCGTCCAGCCGCGGTCGGCCAGCGCCGCGACCGCCGCCCGCAGGTCCACCGCGCCCCGGCCGACCGCGATCACGTCGGCCACCTCGGTCACCGCCGCCAGGCTGCGCACCGGCGCGTCCTCGGTGGTGATCACCACGGTGCGCACCAGCGGCTCGGTGAACAGCGGCGCCGCGAGGTCCAGCCCGAGCGAGCGGCTGACGACCGCGATCGCGGGCGCCGGCGCCTGCCCGGCCGCCCGGCGCGCCTCGGCGAAGTCGGCCCGCGCCCGGGCCGGCCGGTACCCCTCCGCCCGCACCGTCTCGGCGCCCACCAGCACCACGTCCGACAGCGCCCGCAGCACACCGAAGATCCGCTTGTCGGCGTCGCCGGAGAGCCCCTCGGAGAGCCCGTCCAGGCGGGCCCCGCCGTCCAGCCCCGCCACCATGTTGGCGCGCAGCCAGGGGTGCCCCCGGTTCACCTGCCCGGGGTACGCGTAGACGGCGGCCAGCGCCTCCAGCGAGCCGGGATCGTCGAAGGTCTCCGCCACGGGACTGATCAGCTGTCGCATGCCCCCAGTCTCGCAGCCGCTCGCCCGCGAGCCCGCGGGGCGCTCGAACCCGGCGCCCTCCGGCTCGGGGCGGGTGCTCCACCGGCCACCGTCCCGGGGCCCTACCGACCAGGCGTACCCTTTATCACCGTGCCCGCAGCAGCCTCCCACCCCGACGCGACCGAGCGGATAGTCCCCGGTTCGCCGATCGTCCTCACCTCCCGGCGCCCCGTGGTGCCCGCCGAGCGCCTGGTCGCCGAGATGGTGCCGCCGCCGCGCTTCTCCGGCGTGAGCTTCGGGACGTACATCCCGGACCCGGCCCAGCCCAGCCAGTACGAGGCCGTGCAGGTCCTGGAGCAGTTCGCCGGCACGCTCAACAGCGGAAACGGTTCCGCGCCCAAGCGCAGCTGGTTCCGCCGCGGCGCCCCGGCCCCGGCCGGTCCGGCCGGCGTCTACCTGGACGGCGGCTACGGCGTCGGCAAGACCCACCTGCTCGCCTCGCTCTGGCACGCCGCCCCCGGCCCCAAGGCCTTCGGCACCTTCGTCGAGCTGACGAACCTGGTCGGCGCGCTCGGCTTCCAGCAGGCCGTGCAGACCCTGTCCGGGCACAAGCTGCTGTGCATCGACGAGTTCGAGCTCGACGACCCGGGCGACACCGTCCTGGTCTCCACCCTGCTCGGCCGCCTGGTGGAGAACGGCGTGAAGCTCTGCGCCACCTCCAACACCCTGCCCGAGAAGCTCGGCGAGGGCCGCTTCGCCGCCGCCGACTTCCTGCGCGAGATCCAGGGCCTGTCCGCGCACTTCCGCCCGATGCGGATCGACGGCCAGGACTACCGCCACCGCGGCCTGCCGGACGCCCCGCCGCCCTACCCGGCCGCCGAGGTCGACGCCGTCGCCGCCCGCACCCCGGGCGCCTCCCTGGACGACTTCGACGCCCTGCTCGCCCACCTCTCCGCCGTCCACCCCAGCCGCTACGGCGCCCTGCTGGACGACGTCACCGCCGTCTGCCTGCGCGGCGTGCACCAGGTCGACGACCAGTCCACCGCCCTGCGCCTGGTCGTCCTCGCCGACCGCATGTACGACCGCGAACTCCCCATCACCGCCTCCGGCCTCCCCTTCGACCAGGTCTTCCCCGAGGAGATGCTCCGCGGCGGCTACCGCAAGAAGTACCTCCGCGCCATCTCCCGCCTCGTCGCCCTCGCCCGCGACAGCGCCGGGAACTGACGGGCGTGACCCGAGCCCCGGTCGGGCGTTGCTCTCTGCGGAGGGGAGAGCCGGAGAGGGGAGAACATGACCGGGGACCAGGCCGCCCGGACGATCGAGATCGAGCCCGAGGTGCGCGCGTGGCTGCGCACCTGCTCGACCACCGAGTACCGGGCGGCCGAACGTGCGGCCGACCGGCTGGCCGAGGACGGTGAGCTGCTGCAGTTCCCGCTGGCCAGCCACCTCGGCGGCCCGCTGCGGGAACCGCGGGTCGGGCCGATGCGCATCACGTACTGGCTCGCCCCCGGCCAGCGGGCTGTGCTGCAGTCGGGCGGGCGCACCGGGCCCAGAAGGTGTGCGAGGCCGAGCACGGCCCCGCCGGCGACCACCAGGTCTACGACAGGGACGAGGAGGAGCGATGAGCAGCGGTTACCACACCCGCTGGGTCGTGCCGCCGGAGCACCGGGAGACCGAGGAGTACCGGGCGGCCGGCCGGCGGATGGCGCTGGCCGAGGCCGTGTACGCCCGTCGCGCGGCCCTCGGCTGGACCCCTGCCGAGCTCGCGGGGCGGGCGGGCCTGGACGAGGAGACCGTCGAGAGCATCGAGGAGAGCGGGGTCGATCCCACCCTGCCGCTGATCGAGCGGCTGGCCGCCGCCTTCGACTCGGCGGTCCGCATCGACCCCGCGGGAGAGCCCACCATCAGGTTCGAGGCCCACGCGGCCTGAGCGGACGGTCCTCGGTTCGGTCCTCGGTTGTCGGTGGTGGGTCGTACGGTGGAGGCGTGCGACCCATCACGAGTATTGAGCGGTCAGTGGCGCCCTTCGAGGTCGTCAGTCCCTACCAGCCCAACGGCGACCAGCCGGCGGCGATCGCGGAGCTGGAGCGGCGGATCCGGGGCGGGGAGAAGGACGTCGTCCTGCTCGGTGCCACCGGTACCGGCAAGTCGGCCACCACGGCCTGGATGATCGAGAAGCTGCAGCGGCCCACCCTGGTGATGGCGCCGAACAAGACGCTGGCCGCGCAGCTGGCGAACGAGTTCCGCGAGCTGCTGCCGAACAACGCGGTCGAGTACTTCGTCTCGTACTACGACTACTACCAGCCCGAGGCGTACGTCCCGCAGACGGACACCTACATCGAGAAGGACTCCTCGATCAACGAGGAGGTCGAGCGGCTGCGCCACTCGGCGACCAACTCGCTGCTCACCCGCCGGGACGTGATCGTGGTCGCGTCCGTCTCCTGCATCTACGGCCTCGGCACGCCGCAGGAGTACGTGGACCGGATGGTGCGGCTGAAGGTCGGCGAGGAGATCGACCGGGACGTCCTGCTGCGGCGCTTCGTCGACATCCAGTACACCCGCAACGACCTCGCCTTCACCCGCGGCACCTTCCGGGTGCGCGGCGACACCATCGAGATCTTCCCGGTCTACGAGGAGCTGGCCGTCCGGATCGAGATGTTCGGCGACGAGATCGAGGCGCTGTACACGCTGCACCCGCTCACCGGCGAGATCATCAGCCAGGACGACTCGGTGTACGTCTTCCCGGCCTCGCACTACGTCGCGGGCCCGGAGCGGATGGAGCGCGCGGTCAACGGCATCGAGAAGGAGCTGGAGGAGACCCTCGCCCGGATGGAGAAGCAGGGCAAGCTGCTGGAGGCCCAGCGGCTGCGCATGCGCACCACCTACGACATCGAGATGCTCCGCCAGATCGGCACCTGCTCCGGCGTGGAGAACTACTCGATGCACTTCGACGGCCGCGAGCCCGGCTCCCCGCCGAACACCCTGCTCGACTACTTCCCGGAGGACTTCCTCCTGGTGATCGACGAGTCGCACGTCACCGTCCCGCAGATCGGCGCGATGTACGAGGGCGACGCCTCGCGCAAGCGCACCCTGGTGGAGCACGGCTTCCGGCTGCCGTCCGCGATGGACAACCGCCCGCTGAAGTGGGAGGAGTTCCTGGAGCGGATCGGCCAGACCGTCTACCTGTCGGCGACCCCGGGCCAGTACGAGCTGTCGCGCGGCGACGGCCAGGTCGAGCAGATCATCCGACCGACCGGCCTGATCGACCCCGAGGTGATCGTCAAGCCGACCGAGGGCCAGATCGACGACCTGGTGCACGAGGTCCGCCGGCGGGTGGAGAAGGACGAGCGCGTCCTGGTCACCACGCTCACCAAGAAGATGGCCGAGGACCTCACCGACTACATGCTCGGCCTGGACATCCGGGTGCGCTACCTGCACAGCGACATCGACACGCTGCGCCGCGTCGAGCTGCTGCGCGAGCTGCGGGCCGGCGAGTACGACGTGCTGGTCGGCATCAACCTGCTGCGCGAGGGCCTGGACCTCCCGGAGGTCTCCCTGGTGGCGATCCTGGACGCGGACAAGGAGGGCTTCCTGCGCTCCGGCACCTCGCTGATCCAGACCATCGGCCGCGCGGCCCGCAACGTCTCCGGCCAGGTCCACATGTACGCGGACCGGATCACCCCGGCGATGGAGAAGGCCATCGAGGAGACCAACCGGCGCCGGGCCGTGCAGCAGGCGTACAACAAGAAGCACGGGATCGACCCGCAGCCGCTGCGCAAGAAGATCGGCGACATCCTGGACACCCTCGCCCGCGAGGACGTGGACACCGGCGAGCTGCTCTCCACGGGGTACCGCGGCTCGGGCGCGGCGAAGGGCGGCAAGGCCCCGGTGCCGGCGCTGGGCGCCGAGCGCAAGCCGGCGAAGTCGCTGCCGGCGGCGGAGCTGGCCGAGCTGATCCAGTCGATGACCGAGCGGATGCACGCCGCCGCCGTCGACCTCCAGTTCGAGGTGGCGGCCCGGCTGCGCGACGAGGTCAAGGAGCTGAAGAAGGAGCTGCGGCAGATGCGCGAGGCCGGTATCGCCTAGCCGGTCGGGAGGCTCCCGCGGAAGGCGCCCGCCGGGCGTGGCCGGTTCCGTTCCCGGTCGGGCCCGGCGGTGTCTCAGCACCGCCGCGAAGGGGTACACGGCGGGCAGGGCAATTTGCCGCAGGGCCAGGCCCGAGGACCAGGCCTTAGGCTGGCCTGCGGTGCCGCCCCGGGACGGGCGGGCCTGAAGAGGGGGCCTCAGCCGGGGGACGGCAACGGGGTGTTCCACCGTGGAGCCGGCGCGGGGTTGCCGCGCGGGCGGGCAGAGAGGACATACGCCGTGTCGGTGAACCTTGCCAAGGGCCAGCGGGTCAGTCTGCAGAAGGGGCCGGGGGAGACGCTCACCGTGGTCCGGATGGGCCTGGGCTGGAAGGCGGCGCCCCGGCGCGGCCTGTTCGGCAGCCGGACCCGGCAGATCGACCTGGACGCCTCGGCGCTGCTGTACGAGGAGCGCACCCCGTCCGACGTGGTGTTCTTCCAGCACCTGGAGAGCGCCGACGGCTCCGTGCGGCACACCGGGGACAACCTGGTCGGCGGCTCCGGGGCGGGGGAGGACGACGAGTCGATCCTGGTGGACCTGGCGCACGTGCCGCCGCAGATCACCCAGGTGGTGTTCACGGTCAGCTCGTACACCGGGCAGACCTTCGCCGAGGTGCAGAACGCCCACTGCCGGCTGGTGGACGAGTCCACCGGGCTGGAGCTGGCCCGCTACGAGCTGACCGGCGGCGGCCCGCACACCGGCCAGATCATGGCGAAGGTGTTCCGCGACGGCAACGGCGGCTGGGAGATGCAGGCGATCGGCGCCCCGGCCAAGGGGCGGACCTTCCAGGACCTGCTGCCGGCCATCGAGCCGCACCTCTGACGTAGCACCGCTGACGCCCGCCGGCTGACGCCCCCATCTGACGGGTCTTTACCTTCTTTACCTTTCCTTGGTGGTGCTGTTACCCTTCTTGGCAGCGGAGGGGAGTATTCCCACGCAGCCGTCCCCGTCATCACGGGCACCCGTCGCGGTGCCCCGGGGCGCTGGTCCGCGGGCGCGCCCTCGCGTGCCCGACGGGCGGAAGAGACCTCCGGCAGTGACGATGACTGTCTCGCCTACCTGCCGGAGGAGCAGTAGTGGACGTTTCCGTAAGCCTTTGGGTCGGCACCATCGTGGTGCTGTTGGCCCTGGTCGTGGCCGATTTCTTCATCGGCGGACGCAAGCCGCACGAGGTGTCGATCAAGGAAGCCGGTATCTGGACCACGGTCTGGGTCGTGCTGGCGGCGCTCTTCGGCGGGTTCCTCTGGTGGCACTCCGGCGCGACGCCGGCCGGTGAGTTCTTCGCCGGTTACATCACCGAGAAGTCGCTCAGCGTCGACAACCTCTTCGTGTTCATCCTGATCATGGGCAAGTTCGCGGTGCCGCGGATCTACCAGCAGCGCGTCCTGATGTTCGGTGTGATCATCGCCCTGGTGCTGCGCGCGGTCTTCATCGCCGGCGGCGCCGCGCTGGTCGCCCAGTTCTCCTGGGTGTTCTTCATCTTCGGCGGCTTCCTGATCTGGACGGCGTGGAAGCTGATCAAGGAGGCCCGGGCCGACGAGGAGGACGAGGAGTTCGAGGAGAACCGCCTCCTCAAGTCGATCGAGAAGCGCTTCCCGTCGACCGACAAGTACCACGGCACCAAGCTCTTCATCCGGGAGAACGGCCGCCGGCTGATGACCCCGATGCTGATCGTCATGCTGGCGATCGGCACCACCGACGTCCTGTTCGCGCTGGACTCGATCCCGGCGATCTTCGGCCTGACCCAGGACCCGTACATCGTCTTCACCGCCAACGCCTTCGCCCTGATGGGCCTGCGCCAGCTGTACTTCCTGATCGGCGGCCTGCTGAAGAAGCTGGTCCACCTCTCGTACGGCCTGTCGGTGATCCTCGGTTTCATCGGCGTGAAGCTGGTGCTGCACGCGCTGCACGAGCAGGGCGTGCACGTGCCGGAGATCGGCATCCCGTTCTCGCTGGGCTTCATCGTGGTCGTGCTCGCCATCACCACGGTGACCAGCCTGATGGCCTCCAAGCGGGCCGCCCTGGCCGAGCAGTCCGAGCCGGAGAAGCTGGACGCCTGACGCACCACCCCCCCCGGACCGGGCGGGCCCGCGACCGAGCAGTGGTCGCGGGCCCGCCCGTCCCTCGTCCGGGTCGGCTACCAGCCGCGCTCGCGCCACTCGGGGAGGTGGGGGCGCTCGGCGCCGAGGGTGGTGTCGTTGCCGTGGCCGGGGTAGACCCAGGCCTCGTCCGGCAGGACGTCGAAGATCTTCTCGTTGACGTCCCGGAACAGGCTGGCGAACGCGTCCCGGTCCCCCCAGGTGTTGCCCACCCCGCCGGGGAAGAGGCAGTCACCGGTGAACACGTGCGGGTGGCCCTGCGGGTCGTCGTAGACCAGCACGATCGCCCCGGGCGTGTGGCCGACCAGGTGCCGCACGGTCAGCGCGCAGCGGCCCACCGTGAGGGTGTCGCCGTCCGCCAGCGGCAGCACGGTGGGCACCTCGATGCCCTCCGCGTCGTGCTCGCCGGCCGCGGTCCGCGCCCCGGTGGCGGCGACCACCTCGGCCAGCGCGCCCCAGTGGTCGTGGTGCCGGTGGGTGGTCACCACGGTGGCGAGGTTCTCGCCGACCGATTCCAGCAGCACCGGCGCCTCCGCCGCCGCGTCGATCAGCAGCTGCTCGTCGGTGTCGCGGCAGCGCAGCAGGTAGGCGTTGTTCTCGTACGGGCCGACCGCCACCTTGGTGATGATCAGGTGCGCCAGCTCGCGCACGTCCGGTGGCCCGCCGACCTTGACCGCTCCGTGGTACGTCATCCGTCCGCTCCTTGTCGGGCTACAGGTTCCTGGTCATCCTCGCGCCTGGCGGGCCGGTCAGCCCAGAGGGGGGAGGGTGGGCAGGGGGGTGTCGGGGGTGCGGCGCAGGCCGTCGCCGTCGGCGCGGCCGGAGAGCCAGGCGAGCAGCGCGCGGACCGGGCCCTCGACGGTGAGGGCGGGGGCGCCGGTGCCGATCACGGCGCGCTCGGCGGTGTCGTCGCTGAAGAGTTCGACGGCGGGCAGGTCGGCGCCCGCGAGCTTGCCGGCGAGGCGGCGGAACTCGGCGGAGGCGAACTCGGCCGGCCAGTGCGCGGGGGTGTAGCCGGCGTCCAGGTCGACGTGGTGGTACTCGACCTCCATCAGCCGCCTCCAGGGGATGTCGGCGGCCGGGAAGAGGTAGCCGCTGCGGTGCCGGACCTCGGCGGCCCAGGCCTCGGCGGGCAGCAGGGCGGCGGCCGAGGCGAAGCGCTCGCCGGTGGCGCGCAGGTCGGCGAGCTGGACGTCCGCCGGGCGGGGCGCGCCCTCCTCGATGCCCAGGTCGCGGGCCTCCTCGCTGGTGTACTGCGGGATGTCGGTGCCGGTGCGGGCGCCGTCCAGCAGGTTGACCAGGGAGTCGGCGTTGCGGGCGAGGTGGGCCAGGACGTGGCCGCGGGTCCAGCCGGGCAGCGCGGAGGGCTCGGCGACGGCGTCGGGCTTGAGCTCGGCGACGGTGTGCAGCAGGTGCCGGGTGCCCTCCTCGACCAGCGCGAGGTAGCGCGAGGCGGTGGCGGCGGCGGACTGCGGGTCGGTCATCGGATCGGCCTTCCAGGGGTGCGGCGCGTTGCCCGGGCGGGGCTCGGCTCGTTGAAGGGGTGACACCGGGACGACGCTACCGCCGTTTCCCGCTGCTGAGCAGGGGCTTTGCGGACCGCTCGTCAAGGCTCCGCAAGCCGTCCTCACTCGTTCGGGTGGACCCGGCTGGACATGGTCGTTAATCGAACGCGTGAGCTAGTAGGCTGGCTGCCGCATCCTGGAAGAAGTACACCTTGCGTTTCCCAGCCCTCTCGCCCCGGAGAAAGGCGCCAGAAGCAGTGGCCGACCGCCTCATCGTCCGCGGTGCTCGCGAGCACAACCTCAAGAACGTCTCGCTCGACCTGCCCCGCGACTCCCTCATCGTCTTCACGGGCCTCTCCGGCTCCGGAAAGTCCTCGCTCGCCTTCGACACCATCTTCGCCGAGGGCCAGCGCCGCTACGTCGAGTCGCTGTCGTCCTACGCCCGCCAGTTCCTGGGCCAGATGGACAAGCCCGACGTGGACTTCATCGAGGGCCTCTCCCCGGCCGTTTCGATCGACCAGAAGTCCACCAACCGCAACCCGCGCTCGACCGTCGGCACCATCACCGAGGTCTACGACTACCTCCGCCTGCTGTTCGCCCGGATCGGCAAGCCGCACTGCCCGCACTGCGGGCGCCCGATCGCCAAGCAGTCCCCGCAGGCCATCGTCGACAAGGTGCTCGAACTCGCCGAGGGCACCCGTTTCCAGGTGCTCAGCCCGGTGGTGCGCGAACGCAAGGGCGAGTTCGTCGACCTCTTCGCCGACCTCCAGTCCAAGGGCTACGCCCGCGCCCGGGTGGACGGCGAGACGATCCAGCTCGCCGAGCCGCCCAAGCTGAAGAAGCAGGAGAAGCACACCGTCGAGGTGGTGATCGACCGCCTCACCGTCAAGGACAGCGCCAAGCGCCGGCTGACCGACTCGGTGGAGACCGCCCTGCGGCTGAGCGGCGGCATGGTCGTGCTCGACTTCGTCGACCTCCCCGAGGACGACCCCGAGCGCGAGCGGATGTACTCCGAGCACCTCTACTGCCCGTACGACGACGTGTCGTTCGAGGAGCTGGAGCCGCGCTCGTTCTCCTTCAACTCGCCGTTCGGCGCCTGCCCGGACTGCTCCGGCCTCGGCAACCGGATGGAGGTGGACCCGGAGCTGGTGGTGCCCGACGAGGAGCGCTCGCTGGACGAGGGCGCCATCCACCCGTGGTCCGGCGGCCACACCAAGGAGTACTTCCAGCGGCTGATCGACGCCCTGGCCGGCGAGCTGGGCTTCCGCACCGACATCCCCTGGGCCGGGCTGCCGGCCCGCGCCAGGAAGGCCCTGCTGTACGGCCACAAGCACCAGGTGCAGGTCCGCTACCGCAACCGCTACGGGCGCGACCGCTCCTACAGCACCGGCTTCGAGGGCGCGGTGCCGTTCATCCAGCGCCGCCACCAGGAGGCCGAGAGCGACTCCAGCCGCGAGCGCTTCGAGGGCTACATGCGCGAGGTGCCCTGCCCGACCTGCCAGGGCACCCGGCTCAAGCCGGTGGTGCTCGCGGTCACCGTCGAGGGCCGGTCGATCGCCGAGGTCTCCTCGATGTCGATCAGCGACTGCTCGGACTTCCTCGGCGCGATGAAGCTCAACGCCCGGGACAAGCAGATCGCCGAGCGCGTCCTCAAGGAGGTCAACGAGCGGCTGCGCTTCCTGGTCGACGTCGGCCTGGACTACCTCTCGCTCGACCGCGCGGCCGGCACCCTGTCCGGCGGCGAGGCCCAGCGCATCCGGCTCGCCACCCAGATCGGCTCCGGCCTGGTCGGCGTGCTCTACGTGCTGGACGAGCCGTCCATCGGCCTGCACCAGCGCGACAACCACCGGCTGATCGAGACCCTCGTCCGGCTGCGCGACATCGGCAACACGCTGATCGTCGTCGAGCACGACGAGGACACCATCAAGATGGCCGACTGGGTGGTCGACATCGGCCCCGGCGCCGGCGAGCACGGCGGCAAGGTGGTGCACTCCGGCTCGCTGAAGCAGCTGCTCGGCAACAAGGAGTCGCTGACCGGCCAGTACCTCTCCGGCAAGCGCTCCATCCCGATCCCGGACGCCCGCCGGGAGCGGGACCGCAAGCGCCAGCTCACCGTGCACGGCGCCCGCGAGCACAACCTCAAGGACGTCACGGTCGGCTTCCCGCTCGGCACCTTCACCGCGATCACCGGTGTCTCCGGCTCGGGCAAGTCCACCCTGGTCAACGACATCCTCTACACCCACCTCGCCCGGGAGCTGAACGGCGCCCGCACGGTGCCCGGCCGGCACACCCGGATCACCGGCACCGACCTGGTGGACAAGGTGGTGCACGTCGACCAGTCGCCGATCGGCCGCACCCCGCGCTCCAACCCGGCCACCTACACCGGCGTGTTCGACCACGTCCGGCGGCTCTTCGCGGAGACCCAGGAGGCCAAGGTCCGCGGCTACCTGCCCGGCCGGTTCTCGTTCAACGTCAAGGGCGGCCGCTGCGAGAACTGCTCGGGCGACGGCACCATCAAGATCGAGATGAACTTCCTGCCGGACGTCTACGTGCCGTGCGAGGTCTGCCACGGCGCCCGGTACAACCGGGAGACGCTGGAGGTCCACTACAAGGGCAGGTCCATCGCCGAGGTGCTGGACATGCCGATCGAGGAGGCGCTCGGCTTCTTCGAGGCCGTCCCGGCGATCGCCCGCCACCTGCGGACGCTCAACGACGTCGGCCTCGGCTACGTCCGGCTCGGCCAGTCGGCGCCGACCCTCTCCGGCGGCGAGGCCCAGCGCGTCAAGCTCGCCTCCGAGCTGCAGAAGCGCTCCACCGGCCGGACCGTCTACGTGCTGGACGAGCCCACCACCGGTCTGCACTTCGAGGACATCAGCAAACTGATCAAGGTGCTCAGCGGCCTGGTGGACAAGGGCAACACGGTGATCGTCATCGAGCACAACCTCGACGTCATCAAGACCGCCGACTGGATCGTCGACATGGGCCCCGAGGGCGGCTCCGGCGGCGGCACCGTGGTCGCCGAGGGCACCCCCGAGCAGATCGCCGCCGTCCCGGAGAGCCACACCGGCAAGTTCCTGCGCGACATCCTGCCGGGCGAGTTCGCCGACGCCCCGGTCAAGGCACCGGCCAAGGCCCGCGCCCCGCGCAAGCGGGCGGCCGCCGCGGCCAAGAAGTAGCCCGGACACGACCACGGCCGCCCCCGGACGCTCCGGGGGCGGCCGTTGTGAGGGCGCATAGACTGCCGGGCGGCCCGCAGCCGCGGGCCGCTGTGCGACCAGGAGCTGAACCACATGTCCGAGGCACCCGAAGGCCCCGCCCCCACCCGCCGCACCCTGCTCTGCGGAGCGGCGGCCGTCCTCGCCGCCGGCGGCACCCTCGCCGTCTCCGGCTGCTCCTCGTCCTCCTCCGACTCCGGCTCCGCCGCCAAGACCCCGGTCGACGTCGGCCCGGCCTCCGCCGTCCCGGTCGGCGGCGGCACCGTCTACCGCGAGAAGAAGATCGTCGTCACCCAGCCCACCGAGGGCCAGTACAAGGCGTTCAGCGCCAAGTGCACCCACGCCGGCTGCGTCGTCGACCAGGTCAAGAACCAGAAGATCCAATGCCCCTGCCACGGCAGCCTGTTCGGCATCACCGACGGCGCCGTGCTGGACGGCCCGGCCCCCACCCCGCTGCCCGAGTACACCGTGGCGGTCGAGGGCGGCAACCTCAAGGTGACCCCCCGCTGAAGCAGTTGATCTCCCGCACGCGCCCCCGGCCCGAGTCGGTACGGTGGACCCATGGCTGACCCGTCCACCTACCGCCCGGCGCCGGGTGCGATCCCCACCTCGCCCGGCGTCTACAAGTTCCGCGACGCCCACGGGCGGGTCATCTACGTCGGCAAGGCCAAGAGCCTGCGGCCCCGGCTCTCCTCGTACTTCCAGGACCTCGCCGGGCTGCACCCGCGCACCGCGACCATGGTCACCACCGCCGCCTCGGTGGAGTGGACCGTCGTCTCCACCGAGGTCGAGGCGCTCCAGCTGGAGTACTCCTGGATCAAGGAGTTCGACCCCCGGTTCAACGTCAAGTACCGCGACGACAAGAGCTATCCGGAACTCGCCGTCACCCTCGACGAGGAGTACCCGCGGGTCCAGGTGATGCGCGGCGCGCACAAGAAGGGCGTGCGCTACTTCGGCCCCTACGGCCACGCCTGGGCGATCCGCGAGACCGTCGACCTGATGCTGCGCGTCTTCCCGGTCCGCACCTGCTCCAACGGCGTCTTCAAGCGCGCCCGCCAGGTCGGCCGCCCCTGCCTGCTCGGCTACATCGGCAAGTGCGCCGCCCCCTGCGTCGGCCGGATCTCGCCCGAGGACCACCGCGCCCTCGCCGAGGACTTCTGCGACTTCATGGCCGGCCGTACCGGCAACTACCTGCGCCGGCTGGAGACCGAGATGCAGGAGGCCGCCGCCGACCTGGAGTACGAGAAGGCGGCCCGGCTGCGCGACGACATCGGCGCGCTCAAGCGGGCCATGGAGAAGAACGCCATCGTCCTCGCCGACGCCACCGACGCCGACCTGCTGGCCGTCGCCGAGGACGAACTGGAGGCCGCCGTCCAGATCTTCCACGTCCGCGGCGGGCGGGTGCGCGGCCAGCGCGGCTGGGTCACCGACAAGGTCGAGGACGTGGACACCGCCGGCCTGGTCGAGCACGCCCTCCAGCAGCTCTACGGCGGCGGCAGCGAGTCCGTCCCCCGCGAGGTGCTCGTCCCCGCCCTGCCGGAGCCGGTCGAGCCGGTCCGCGACTGGCTGAGCGGCCTGCGGGGCGCCCAGGTCGACCTGCGCATCCCGCAGCGCGGCGACAAGAAGGACCTCATGGCCACCGTGCAGCGCAACGCCCAGCAGGCGCTCGCGCTGCACAAGACCAAGCGCGCCTCCGACCTCACCACCCGCAGCCGCGCCCTCCAGGAGATCGCCGACGCGCTCGAACTGGACAGCGTGCCGCTGCGCATCGAGTGCTTCGACATCTCCCACCTCCAGGGCGAGGACGTGGTCGCCTCCATGGTCGTCTTCGAGGACGGCCTGGCCCGCAAGAGCGAGTACCGCCGCTTCCAGATCAAGGGCTTCGAGGGCCAGGACGACGTCCGCTCGATGCACGAGGTGATCAGCCGCCGCTTCCGCCGCTACCTCCAGGAGCGCGAGCAGACCGGCGAGTGGGCCGTCCCCGAGACCGGCCCGGACGAGGCCGACGCCGAGGACGGCCCGCGCACCGAGGACGGCCGCCCCAAGCGCTTCGCCTACCCGCCGCAGCTGCTCGTCGTCGACGGCGGGCAGCCCCAGGTCGCCGCCGCCCGGCGGGCCCTGGACGAGCTCGGCATCGACGACGTCGCGCTCTGCGGCCTGGCCAAGCGCCTGGAGGAGGTCTGGCTGCCCGGCGAGGACGACCCGGTCGTGCTCCCGCGCAGCAGCGAGGGCCTCTACCTGCTCCAGCGGGTCCGCGACGAGGCCCACCGCTTCGCGATCACCTACCAGCGCGGCAAGCGTTCCAAGCGACTCACCGCCGGAGAACTGGACTCCGTCCCCGGCCTCGGCGAGACTCGCCGTCAGGCGCTGCTCAAGCACTTCGGCTCGCTGAAGAAGCTCCGGGCGGCCACCGTCGACGAACTCTGCGCCGTCCCCGGCATCGGCCGGCGGACGGCGGAGACCGTTGCGGCGGCGTTGTCGTCCCGTACACCTGCCGCACCCGCCGTGAACACCGCCACGGGCGAGATCATCGAGGACGGCGTCGACGAGCCGGCGCCCGCGGCGCCCGAGACCGCACCCATCCAGGAGACGCCATGACGGCCGACGCCGCCCGTCAGCCGGCGCGCCCCCGCTCCACTCGTCCGAGTGAGCCGGGGAAGCGCGCCCGCGCGACGCGCGTTCTCCACAGCAGAACCACCGAGAGCGGGGAACCGAAGTGACCGTGTCCGATTACGGGGGGACCGCCAGGCCCGAGGCCGGCGGCGAGAACACCCCGGAGCTGGTGATCATCTCCGGCATGTCCGGAGCCGGCCGCTCCACCGCCGCCAAGTGCCTGGAGGACCTGGGCTGGTTCGTGGTGGACAACCTGCCCCCGGCCCTCATCCCGACCATGGTCGACCTCGGCGCCCGCTCCCAGGGCAACGTCGCCCGGATCGGCGCCGTGGTGGACGTCCGCGGCCGGCAGTTCTTCGACGACCTGCTGACCTCGCTGGACGAGCTGGAGAAGCGCGGCGTGCGGCTGCGCGTCGTCTTCCTGGACTCCTCCGACGAGGCACTGGTCCGCCGCTTCGAGAGCGTGCGCCGCCCGCACCCGCTCCAGGCCGACGGCCGGATCGTCGACGGCATCGCCCAGGAGCGCGACCTGCTGCGCGAGCTGCGCGGCGAGGCCGACCTGGTGATCGACACCTCCAACCTCAACGTCCACCAGCTGCGGGCCAAGCTCGACGCCCAGTTCGCCGACCACGACGAGCCCGAGCTGCGCGCCACCGTGATGTCCTTCGGCTTCAAGTACGGCCTGCCGGTCGACGCCGACCTCGTGGTGGACTGCCGATTCCTGCCCAACCCGCACTGGGTGCCCGAGCTGCGGGCCCGCACCGGCACCGACGCGGACGTCGCCGACTACGTCTTCCAGCAGCCCGGAGCCAACGAGTTCCTCAACGGTTACGCCGAGCTGCTGCGCATTGTCACCGAGGGCTATCGGCGCGAGGGGAAGCGTTACATGACCCTTGCCGTAGGCTGCACCGGTGGCAAGCACCGCAGCGTCGCGATGTCCGAGCGCCTGACGAAGCGTCTCATCGCGGACGGAGTGGAAACGGTGCTCGTCCACCGTGACATGGGACGGGAGTAGCCGCCGCGCCCTGCCGGGCCGCCGGCGGAGGCCGGCGGCGGGCTAGAGGAACGCGAGGTAGGTGTGACGGGATACGTGCCCGGGCGGCAGTTCCAGAACAGGACCGCCGACCGGAGTGGGGCCCAGGCCCGGTCCACCGCGGCCGGCCGGCCCCGCTCCGGGGCGGTCCGCACGGGTCCCTCCCGTCCCCACCCGGCGCCCCGGACCAGTCCGGCCGCCCGGACCAACCAGGCGCCGCGGATCACCGCGCTCGGCGGCGGGCAGGGGCTGTCCGCCTCGCTCTCCGCGCTGCGCCGGCTCACCAGCGACCTCACCGCCGTGGTCACCGTCGCCGACGACGGCGGCTCCAGCGGCCGGCTCCGCGAGGAGCTCGGGGTGCTGCCCCCCGGCGACCTGCGCAAGGCGCTCGCCGCGCTCTGCGGGGACGACGACTGGGGCCGCACCTGGTCCGAGGTGATCCAGCAGCGCTTCACCGGGACCGGCGAGCTGGGCGGCCACGCGGTGGGCAACCTGCTGATCGTCGCGCTCTGGGAGAAGCTCGGAGACCCGGTCGCCGCCCTGGACTGGGTCGGCCGGCTGCTCAACGTGCAGGGCCGGGTGCTGCCGATGTCGGCGGTGCCGCTGGACATCGAGGCGGTGGTCCGCGGCCACGACCCGGCCTTCCCGGCCGAGCTGGCCGCCGTCCGCGGCCAGGCCAGCGTCGCGGTCACCCCCGGCACCGTGCAGTCCGTCCGGCTGGTGCCGGACGAGCCGCCCGCCGTGCCGGAGGCGGTCACCGCCGTGCGGGAGGCGGACTGGGTGGTGCTCGGCCCCGGCTCCTGGTTCACCAGCGTGCTGCCGCACCTGCTGGTTCCCGAGCTGGTCAAGGCCCTGGTGGAGACCCGCGCCCGCCGCCTGCTCACCCTGAACCTGGCCCCGCAGCCCGGCGAGACCGAGGGCTTCACCCCGCAGCGTCACCTGGAGGTCATCGCCGACCACGCCCCGGACCTCGCGGTGGATGCGATCCTGGTGGACGAGCGCGCCGTCACCGGCGGCGCCTTCGGCCAGGCCGACCTGGCCGGCCTGGAAAAGGCCGCCGAGCGGATGGGAGCAGCCCTGGTGCTCGGCCGGGTCGCCCGCACCGACGGCACGCCGCGACACGACCCGGAGCTCTTGGCAGCCGCGTACGACCGGATTTTCCGGACACATGGAAGGATCGGGCCATGGCGATGACTCCAGCGGTGAAGGACGAAATCAGCCGGCTCCCGGTCACCCGGGCCTGCTGCCGCAAGGCGGAGGTGTCGGCGATCCTGCGGTTCGCGGGCGGGCTGCACATCGTGAGCGGCCGGATCGTGATCGAGGCGGAGCTCGACACCGGAGCCGCCGCGCGGCGTCTGCGCAAGGACCTGCTGGAGATCTTCGGACACTCCTCGGACCTGGTCGTGATGGCCCCAGGCGGCCTGCGGCGCGGCAGCCGGTATGTGGTGCGGGTGGTCAAGGACGGTGAGCTGCTCGCGCGCCAGACCGGCCTGGTAGACGGCCGGGGCCGCCCGATCCGGGGCCTGCCCCCGGCCGTGGTCTCCGGCGCCACCTGCGACGCCGAGGCGGCCTGGCGCGGGGCCTTCCTGGCGCACGGCTCGCTCACCGAGCCCGGCCGCTCGTCCTCGCTGGAGATCACCTGCCCCGGCTCGGAGGCGGCCCTCGCCCTGGTCGGCGCCGCCCGCCGGCTCGGCATCCCGGCCAAGGCCCGCGAGGTGCGCGGGGTCGACCGGGTGGTGATCCGCGACGGCGACGCGATCGGCGCGCTGCTCACCCGGCTCGGCGCGCACGAGTCGGTGCTGGCCTGGGAGGAGCGCCGGATGCGCCGCGAGGTGCGGGCCACCGCCAACCGGCTGGCCAACTTCGACGACGCCAACCTGCGCCGCTCGGCCCGGGCCGCGGTGGCGGCCGGCGCCCGGGTGCAGCGCGCGCTGGAGATCCTCGGCGACGAGGTGCCCGAGCACCTGGCCGCCGCCGGCCAGCTGCGGATGCAGCACAAGCAGGCCTCGCTGGAGGAACTGGGCGCGCTCGCCGACCCGCCGCTGACCAAGGACGCGGTGGCCGGCCGGATCCGCCGGCTGCTGGCGATGGCCGACAAGCGCGCCTCCGAGCTCGGCCTGCCGAGCACCGAGGCCAACCTCACGGACGAGATGGCGCTCAACTGACGCGGGGCGGCCGTCGCCTCCGACGGCCGCGCCCGGTACCGGTCCTCCTCCGCCGGTGTCCGCCTCCCGCGGGCACCGGCGGAGCCGTGTCCGGAGGGTGGGACGGGGGACCGCGGCGGGGGCCGCGCGGGGTCGGGGACAACTGCCCGGAGGGGCAAGGCCGGACGGGCCCGGAATTGTTGTGAACACGCGCCACGCCAGGGCTTGCGCGTGCGCCTGATGTGCTCTACCCGGCCTCGGAGGGGTAGGGTCATAGGCGGTCGGGGACATCCCAAAATTCCACCCCGTCGGCATAGCGTCCGGCGTACCTAACGAGGAGATCGGTTCGTGACGATCCGGGTAGGCATCAACGGATTCGGCCGCATCGGCCGCAACTTCTTCCGTGCGGTTAAGGCCCAGGGGGCGGACATCGAGATCGTCGGTGTCAACGACCTGACCGACACCAAGACCCTGGCGCACCTGCTCAAGTACGACTCGATCCTGGGCACCTTCCCGGGCGAGGTTTCGCACACCGCCGACAGCATCACCGTCGACGGCAAGACCTTCAAGGTCATCGCCGAGCGTGACCCGGCCAACCTCCCCTGGGGCGAGCTGGGCGCCGACATCGTCATCGAGTCGACCGGCATCTTCACCAAGGCCGAGGCGGCGAAGAAGCACGTCGCGGCCGGCGCCAAGAAGGTCATCATCTCCGCGCCCGCCACCGACGAGGACATCACCATCGTCATGGGCGTCAACGACGACAAGTACGACGCCGCCAAGCACACCGTCATCTCCAACGCCTCCTGCACCACCAACTGTGTGGCGCCGCTGGCGAAGGTGCTGAACGAGAGCTTCGGCATCGTCAAGGGTCTGATGACCACGGTGCACGCGTACACCAACGACCAGGTCACCCTGGACTTCCCGCACAAGGACCTGCGTCGCGCCCGCGCCGCGGCCCTCAACATCATCCCGACCTCGACCGGTGCCGCCAAGGCCACCGCGCTGGTCCTGCCGGAGCTCAAGGGGAAGCTGGACGGCACCTCGCTGCGCGTCCCGGTCCCGACCGGCTCGATCACCGACCTCGTGGTCACCCTGGAGCGCGACGTCACCGTCGCCGAGGTCAACGAGGCCTTCAAGAAGGCCTCCGAGACCACCCTCAAGGGCATCCTCCAGTACACCGAGGACCCGATCGTCTCCTCCGACATCGTGAACTCGCCGTTCTCCACGATCTTCGACTCGCTGCTGACCATGGCCCAGGGCAACCAGGTCAAGATCTTCGGCTGGTACGACAACGAGTGGGGCTACTCGAACCGCCTCGTCAACCTGACCACCCTCGTCGGTGCCGGGCTCTGACGCAGCGGGAGCTGACGTGAAGTAGGGGGGAGGGCCCGGAAGGCATGTGCGAAGCCGACCGGGCCCTCCGTCTGCGCACCCTCAACTCCCCATTGACGGCACAACGTTGTGTCGTCGCCTGCTCCACCATCTCGCCAGGAGACCGAAGCCCGTGAAGACCATCGAAGATCTGGACGTCGCCGGTAAGCGCGTGTTCGTGCGCGCGGACCTGAACGTTCCGCTTTCCGACGGCACGATCACCGACGACGGCCGGATCCGTGCCGTCGCCCCGACCATCGCCAAGCTCGTCGAGCGCGGCGCGAAGGTCGTCGTCGCCTCCCACCTCGGCCGCCCCAAGGGCGCGCCGGACCCGCAGTTCTCCCTCGCGCCGGTGGCCGTCCGCCTCGGCGAGCTCCTCGGCAGGCCGGTCGCCTTCGCGACCGACACCGTCGGCGAGAGCGCGAAGGCCACCGTCGCCGCCCTGGCCGACGGCGAGGTCACGCTGCTCGAGAACCTGCGCTTCAACGGTGGCGAGACCAGCAAGGACGACGCCGAGCGCGCGGCGTTCGCCGGGCAGCTGGCCGCGCTGGCCGACCTCTACGTGGGCGACGGCTTCGGCGCGGTGCACCGCAAGCACGCCTCGGTGTTCGACCTGCCGGCGCTGCTGCCGCACGCGGTCGGCGACCTGATCGCCACCGAGGTGGGCGTGCTCAAGCGCCTCACCGAGGAGGTCGAGAGCCCGTACGTGGTGGTGCTCGGCGGCTCCAAGGTCTCCGACAAGGTCGGTGTGATCGAGAACCTGCTGAAGAAGGCCGACCGGATCCTGATCGGCGGCGGCATGGTGTTCACCTTCCTCAAGGCTCAGGGCCACGAGGTCGGCGCCTCGCTGCTGCAGGAGGACCAGATCCCGACCGTCCAGGGCTATCTGGCGGAGGCGAAGGAGCGGGGCGTCGAGTTCGTCCTGCCGACGGACGTCCTGGTCTCCACCGGGTTCCCGGACGTCAAGACCAAGGCCCCGGCCACCTACTCGGTCGTCTCCGTGGACGCGATCCCGGCCGACCAGCTGGGCCTGGACATCGGCCCGGAGAGCCGCAAGCTGTTCGCGGAGAAGCTGGCCGACGCGAAGACGGTGTTCTGGAACGGCCCGATGGGCGTCTTCGAGCACCCGGACTTCGCCGGCGGCACCGCGGCCGTGGCGCAGGGCCTGCTCGACAGTGACGCGTTCTCCGTGGTCGGCGGCGGGGACTCCGCCGCGGCCGTCCGCATCCTGGGCTTCGACGAGACGAAGTTCGGGCACATCTCGACCGGCGGTGGCGCGAGCCTGGAGTACCTGGAGGGCAAGCAGCTCCCCGGTCTCACCGCCCTGGAAGGCTGAATCACGCATGACTGAGCGTCTCCCGCTGATGGCGGGCAACTGGAAGATGAACCTCAACCACCTTGAGGCCATCCAGCACACCCAGAAGCTGGCCTTCGCGCTGGCCGACAAGGACTACGCGGCGGTCGAGGTGGCCGTCCTCGTGCCGTTCACCGACCTCCGCTCGGTGCAGACCCTGGTCGACGGCGACAAGCTGAAGATCAAGTACGGCTCGCAGGACATCTCCCGGCACGACGGCGGCGCCTACACCGGCGAGGTCTCCGGCCCGATGCTGGCGAAGCTGAAGTGCGCCTACGCGGTGATCGGCCACTCGGAGCGCCGCCAGTACCACGGCGAGAACGAGGAGATCGTCAACGCCAAGGTCAAGGCCGCCTACCGCAACGGGATCACCCCGATCCTGTGCATCGGCGAGCCGCTGGAGGTCCGCAAGGCGGGCACCCACGTCGAGTACACCCTGGCCCAGCTCGACGGCGCCCTTGAGGGCGTCCCGGCCGAGCAGGCCGAGTCCGTCGTGGTCGCCTACGAGCCGGTCTGGGCGATCGGCACCGGCGAGGTGGCGACCCCCGAGGACGCCCAGGAGGTCTGCGCCGCCATCCGCGCGCGGATCGCCGAACTGTACGACGCCGAGCTGGCCGGCAAGGTCCGGGTGCTCTACGGCGGTTCGGTCAAGTCGTCGAGCGCGGCCGGTCTGATGGCCAAGCCCGACATCGACGGCGGCCTGATCGGCGGAGCCTCGCTGGACGCCGACGAGTTCGTCAAGATCGTGCGGTACCGTGAGCAGGCAGTAGGCTAACGCCGCCGCAGCAACGTAGGCTTTGGGGCCGGACCACCCGACGTGGTCCGGCCCCTTCGCCGAAGATACGAGAGAGTTGGTCGCGTCGTGGTTCTCGGGTTCTCGATTGCCCTGATCGTCTTCAGCCTGCTGATGATCCTCCTGGTGCTGCTGCACAAGGGGAAGGGCGGCGGCCTGTCGGACATGTTCGGTGGCGGCGCGATGTCCACCGGCGGCGGCTCGGCGGTGGCCGAGCGCAACCTGGACCGCATCACGATCGTGGTCGGTCTCGGCTGGTTCGCCTGCCTCCTGGTGCTCGGCCTGGTCCTGAAGTACCAGGGCTGACATACCTCTGACACCCCGTCGCCCCGCGGCCTATTCTTGGAAGGTCCGGGGCGGAGCCGGTGGTGGCGCATGCTTAACTCCTGCTTACACTAGGACGACTTTCGCCACCGACGCGCGTCGCGCGCGTCGGCGCACCAGCACGCAGGGGAGTCAGACCGTGGCAAGTGGCAACGCCATCCGTGGCAGCAGGGTCGGAGCCGGCCCGATGGGCGAGGCGGAGCGAGGCGAATCCGCCCCCCGCAACCGGATCTCCTTCTGGTGCGCGAACAAGCACGAGACCCGGCCGAGCTTCGCGGCCGAAGCGGTGATCCCGGAGACCTGGGACTGTCCGCGCTGCGGCTTCCCGGCCGGCCAGGACGAGCACAACCCGCCCGCGCCGTCCCGCAACGAGCCGTACAAGACCCACCTCGCCTACGTCCGCGAGCGGCGCACCGACGCCGACGGCGAGGCGATCCTCGCGGAGGCGCTGGCCAAGCTCCGCGGTGAGATCTGAGGACGGGCGAAACGTACAGAGGGGCGCCACCCGGTGAACGGGTGGCGCCCCTGCTGTTCGCTGCGGGCCTCAGGTGTTCCGCGGGCCTCAGGCCGAGGCCGGGGGGTACAGCTGGGGCGGCAGCCGGGACGCCGCGGCGCGGTCCAGCAGCCACAGGGTGCGGCCGGTGCCGTGCGCCCCGGAGGCGGGTGCCTGGAGCTCGCCGGGGCCGGACAGCGCCACCGCCACCGCGCCCGCCTTGTCCTCGCCGGCCGCCAGCAGCCACACCTCGCGGGCGGAGCGGATGGCCGGGAGGGTGAGCGAGATCCGGGTCGGCGGCGGCTTCGGCGCGCCGCGCACGCCGATCACCGTCAGCTCGGTCTCCCGCACGCCCGGGTGCTCCGGGAAGAGCGAGGCGACGTGGGTGTCCGGGCCGACGCCGAGCAGCAGCACGTCGAAGGCCGGGACGCCGAGCCGGGACCCCGGTTCGGCCGCCTTCTCCAGCTCCTGCGCGTAGCGGGCCGCGGCCGCGTCGACGTCCGAGCCGTCGAGGCCGTCCGAGGCCGGCATCTCGTGCACCCGCGCCGGGTCGAGCGGGACGGCGTCCAGCAGCTCGGCACGGGCCTGCACGGCGTTGCGCTCCGGGTCGGCGGAGGGCAGGAACCGCTCGTCGCCCCACCAGAGGTCCAGCCGCGCCCAGTCGACCGCGTCGCGCGCCGGGGAGGCGGCGATCGCGGCCAGCAGGGCGTTGCCGTTGCGTCCGCCGGTGAGCACCACCGAGGCGCTGCCGCGGGCGGCCTGGGCGTCCACGATCCGGGTGATCAGCCGGGCCGCGGCCGCCTGGGCCATCAGCTCCTTGTCCCGGTGGACGACCAGCTGCGGGGTGGCGGCCGTCATGCCTCCGCCTTCTTGGTGGTGCGCTTGCCGGCCGCCTTCTTCGCGGGGCCGGCGGCGGGGCTCTCGGCGGTCACCCGGGCCGGGTTGGCGACGTGCTCGCCGTCCTGCCCGGACGGCTGCCCGGCGTCCTGCCCGGCGTCCTGTCCGGCCTCGGCGGCCACCTCGCCGGCCGCGGCCTGCTCGGCGTTGTCCGGCTCCTTGAGCCGGTCCACCGGCGTGCGCACGGCGGCCGCGTAGATGTCGTCCGGGTCGAGCCGGCGCAGCTCCTCGGCGATCAGCTCCGAGGTCTCGCGCCGCTTGAGCGCCACCTGGCGGTCCGGCGAGCCGGGCATCGAGAGCGTGCCCATCAGGCCGTCCGGGCGGTCCAGGGTGACGTCCCCGTCCGTGGTGCGCAGGTGCACCGCGGTGATGCCCGGGCCGTTGGTGACGACCCGCTCGACCGGCACGTGCAGCCGGGTGTGCAGCCACAGGCCGAGCAGTTCGACGCTGGGGTTGTACGACTCGCCCTCGACCACCGCGGAGGTGATCGTCGACGGCCGCTGGTCCAGCGCGGCGGCCAGCATCGAGCGCCAGCCGGTGATCCGGGTCCAGGCCAGGTCGGTGTCGCCCGGGGTGTAGCTCTGGGCCCGCTGGGCGAGCTGGCCGACCGGGGACTCGGCGGTGACCGCGTCGGTGATCCGGCGCTGGGCGAGCGCGCCCAGCGGGTCCTGCGCCGGGTGCAGCGGCGCGTTGTCCGGCCACCAGACCACGACCGGGGCGTCCGGCAGCAGCAGCGGCAGAACGACCGACTGGGCGTGCGCGGCGAGCTCGCCGTGCATCCGCAGGATGACCGTTTCTCCGGAGCCGGCGTCCGAGCCGACCAGGATCTCGGCGTCCAGGCGGGTCTCGGCGCGGGCCCGGGGCGAGCGCCCGGCGCGCTTGATGACCGCCAGGGTGCGCGAGGGGTGCTCGCGGGAGGCGTCGTTGGCCGCCTTGAGGGCGTCGTACGCGCTGCCCTCGTCGGTGACGATCACCAGGGTGAGCACCATGCCGGCGGCGGTGGCGCCACTGCCCCGGCGCGCTTCCATGAGCGCTGCGTTGATCTTGCCGGAGGTGGTGTTCGTGAGGTCGATCTTCATGGCCGGCGCCAGCTCCTGCCGTCTCGTGCGAGCATCTCGTCCGCCTCGGCCGGGCCCCAGGTGCCGGCCGCGTACTCGGCGGGCTTGCCGTGGGTGTCCCAGTACTTCTCGATCGGGTCGAGGATCTGCCAGGAGAGCTCGACCTCCTGGTGACGGGGGAAGAGGTTGGCGTCACCGAGCAGTACGTCGAGGATGAGCCGCTCGTACGCCTCCGGGGAGGACTCGGTGAAGGACTCGCCGTAGGCGAAGTCCATCGTGACGTCCCGGACCTCGAAGGAGGTGCCCGGCACCTTGGAGCCGAACCGCACGGTGACGCCCTCGTCCGGCTGCACCCGGATGACCAGGGCGTTCTGCCCCAGCTCCTCGGTGGCGTAGGAGTCGAACGGCAGGTACGGGGCGCGCTGGAAGACCACCGCGATCTCGGTGACCCGGCGGCCCAGCCGCTTGCCGGTGCGCAGGTAGAACGGCACACCCGCCCAGCGGCGGTTGTTGATCTCCAGCTTGATGGCGGCGTAGGTGTCGGTCTTGGAGTCCGGGTCGATGCCGTCCTCGTCGAGGTAGCCGCCGACCTCCTCGCCGCCCTGCCAGCCGGCCGTGTACTGGCCGCGCACGGTGTGCAGGCCGAGGTCGGCCGGGAGCTTGACGGCGCTGAGCACCTTGAGCTTCTCGGCCACCAGCGCCTTCGGGTGGAAGGACGCCGGCTCCTCGATGGCGGTGAGCGCCATCAGCTGGAGCAGGTGGTTCTGGATGACGTCACGGGCCGAGCCGATGCCGTCGTAGTAGCCGGCCCGGCCGCCGATGCCGATGTCCTCGGCCATGGTGATCTGCACGTGGTCGACGTACGACCGGTTCCAGATCGGCTCGAACATCTGGTTGGCGAAGCGCAGCGCCAGGATGTTCTGGACGGTCTCCTTGCCCAGGTAGTGGTCGATCCGGAAGACCTCGTCCCGGGGGAAGACCTCGTGGACGATCCGGTTCAGCTCCTGGGCGGACTCCAGGTCGTGGCCGAACGGCTTCTCGATGACGGCGCGCCGCCAGGAGCCCTGCGGGGGGTCGGCCAGGCCGTGCTTCTTGAGCTGCTGGACGACGGTCGGGAAGAACTTCGGCGGGACGGACAGGTAGAAGGCGAAGTTGCCGCTGGTGCCCTGCGCCTTGTCCAGCTCCTCGATGGTCTCGCGGAGCTTGTCGAAGGCCTCGTCGTCGTCGAAGGTTCCGTGGACGAAGCGCATGCCCTTGGCGAGCTGCTGCCAGACCTCCTCGCGGAAGGGGGTGCGGGCGTGCTCCTTGACCGCGTCGTGGACCTCCTGGGCGAAGTCCTCGTCCTTCCACTCGCGGCGGGCGAAGCCGACGAGCGAGAAGCCCGGCGGCAGCAGGCCGCGGTTGGCCAGGTCGTAGATGGCCGGCATCAGCTTCTTGCGGGACAGGTCACCGGTGACCCCGAAGATGACCAGGCCGGACGGGCCCGCGATGCGCGGGAGCCGCCGGTCGGAGGGGTCGCGAAGCGGGTTGACGGGGGGCGACGGGAGGTTGTCCGCGTCCGAGTCCGGCGCCAACTCGGGGAAATCAGTGCTCACTGGATGGGCTCCGCTTTCGTGCGCTGTGAGCAGGGGTCACTTCTCGTCGGCGCCGTGCTTGTCCGACAGCGCGGCGAGCGAGGCGGTGACGGTGTCGAGCAGTTCGTTCCAGGACTGCTCGAACTTCTCCACACCCTCGTCCTCCAGCACCTGGACCACGTCGTCGTAGTCCACGCCGGCGGCGGCGACGGCGTCCATCACGGCCTTGGCGTCGGCGTAGTTGGGGACGATGGTGCCGCCGGTGACGACGCCGTGGTCGTCGGTGGCGTCCAGGGTGGCCTCGGGCATCGTGTTGACGGTGCCGGGGGCGACCAGCTCGGTGACGTACAGGGTGTCCGGCAGGGCCGGGTCCTTGACGCCGGTGGAGGCCCACAGCGGGCGCTGCGGCTTGGCGCCGGCGGCCTCCAGGGCCGTCCAGCGGGCGCTGCCGGCGGTCTTGCCGTCGACGCTGCCGAAGACCTCCTCGTAGGCCTGGTAGGCGAGGCGGGCGTTGGCCAGGGCGGCCTTGGAGCGGAGGTTCTTCGCGTCGCCGCCGATCTTCTCCAGGCGCTTGTCGATCTCGGTGTCGACGCGGGAGACGAAGAAGGAGGCGACCGACTCGATCTGGGAGAGGTCCAGGCCCTTGGCCTTGGCGGCCTCCAGACCGGTCAGGTAGGCGTCGATGACGGCCTTGTAGCGCTCCAGCGAGAAGATCAGCGTGACGTTGACGCTGATGCCCTTGCCGATGACCTCGCTGATGGCCGGCAGGCCGGCCTTGGTGGCGGGGATCTTGATGAAGACGTTCGGACGGTCGACCAGCCACCACAGCTGCTTGGCCTCGGCCACGGTGGCGGCGGTCTCGTGGGCCAGCCGCGGGTCCACCTCGATGGAGACCCGGCCGTCGCGGCCGTTGGACGCGTCGTAGACCGGGCGCAGCACGTCGGCGGCGTCGCGCACGTCCGAGGTGGTGATCATGCGGACGGCCTCGTCGGTGGTGACCTTGCGGACGGCGAGGTCGCGCAGCTGGCCGTCGTAGGAGCTGTCGCCGCCGCCGATGGCCTTCTGGAAGATGGTGGGGTTGGTGGTCACGCCGACCACGTGCTTGTGCTGCACCAGCTCGGCGAGGTTCCCGGTGTTCAGCCGCTTGCGGCTGAGGTCGTCCAGCCAGATCGCAACGCCTTCGTCGCTGAGGCGCTTCAGTGCGTCAGTCATGGTGCTTCCGTCCCTTTGTTTCTTCTGCTGTGGGGTGTGGGGCCGGCCGGGGCGCCGATGTGCGGTCGGCGCCCCGGCCCGGTGCCGCTAGCGGTTGACGGCCTCGAGCGAGCGCAGCGCGTTGTGGGCCTCGGCGACGACGCGCTCGGCGGTGATGCCGAACTCCTCGAAGAGCACCTTGTAGTCGGCGGAGGCGCCGAAGTGCTCCAGCGAGACGATCCGGCCGTGGTCGCCGACCAGCTCGCGCCAGCCCTGGGCGATGCCGGCCTCGACCGAGACGCGGGCCTTGACCGACGGCGGCAGCACGCTGTCGCGGTAGGCCTGGTCCTGCTCCTGGAACCACTCGAAGGAGGGCAGCGAGACGACGCGGGTCGCGATGCCCTCGGCCTCCAGGACCTCGCGGGCCTTGACGGCCAGCTGGACCTCGGAGCCGGTGCCGAGCAGGATCACCTGCGGGGTGCCGGTGGAGGCCTCGGCCAGGACGTAGCCGCCCTTCGCGGCGCCCTCGGCGCTGCCGAAGGACGAGCGGTCGAAGGTCGGGACGTTCTGGCGGGTGAGCGCCAGGCCGACCGGGCCGGGGTGGGTGGTCTGCCGCTCGATGACCGTGCGCCAGGCGACGGCGGTCTCGTTGGCGTCGGCCGGGCGGACCACGGACAGGCCCGGGATGGCGCGCAGCGAGGCCAGGTGCTCGACCGGCTGGTGGGTCGGGCCGTCCTCGCCGAGGCCGATGGAGTCGTGCGTCCAGACGTAGGTGACCGGCAGCTTCATCAGGGCGGCCAGGCGGACGGCCGGGCGCATGTAGTCGGCGAAGACCAGGAAGGTGCCGCCGTAGACGCGGGTCTTCCCGTGCAGCGCGATGCCGTTCATGGTGGAGCCCATGGCGTGCTCGCGGATGCCGAAGTGGATGGTGCGGCCGTAGGGGCCGGCCGTCTTCAGCGGGTTGCCGTCGGGGAGGAAGGAGCTGTCCTCGTCGATCGTGGTGAGGTTGGACTCGGCGAGGTCGGCCGAGCCGCCCCACAGCTCCGGGATCACCGCGCCGAGGGCCTTGAGGGTCTCGCCGCTGGCCTTGCGGGTGGCGACGTCCTTGCCGGCCTCGAAGACCGGGACGGCCTTCTTCCAGCCCTCGGGCAGCTCGCCGGCCTCGATCCGGTCGAACTCGGCGGCGCGGTGCGGGTTGGCGGCGCGCCAGGCCCCGAAGGACTGCTCCCACTCGGCGCGGGCGGCCTTGCCGCGCTTGACGACCAGCCGGGCGTGCTCGATGACCTGGTCGCTGACCTCGAAGGTCTTCTCCGGGTCGAAGCCCAGGACCTTCTTGGTGGCGGCGATCTCGGCGGCGCCGAGCGCGGAGCCGTGGGCCTTGGCGGTGTTCTGGGCGTCCGGGGCCGGCCAGGCGATGATCGTGCGCATCGCGATCATCGACGGGCGGGAGGTCTCGGCCTTGGCGGCGGCCAGCGCCTCGGCGAGCGCGGCGACGTCGATGTCGCCGTTGCTCTTCGGGGTGACGCGCTGGACGTGCCAGCCGTACGCCTCGTAGCGCTTGAGGACGTCCTCGGAGAAGGCGGTCTCGGTGTCGCCCTCGATCGAGATGTGGTTGTCGTCGTACAGGGCGACCAGGTTGCCGAGCTTCTGGTGGCCGGCCAGCGAGGAGGCCTCGGCGGAGATGCCCTCCTCCAGGTCGCCGTCGGAGACGACGGCCCAGACGGTGTGGTCGAACGGCGACTCGCCGGCCGGGGCGTCCGGGTCGAACAGGCCGCGCTCGAAGCGGGCGGCCATGGCCATGCCCACCGCGTTCGCGATGCCCTGGCCGAGCGGGCCGGTGGTGGTCTCGACGCCGGCGGTGTGGCCGTGCTCGGGGTGGCCCGGGGTGCGGCTGCCGGCCACCCGGAAGGCCTTGAGGTCGTCGAGCTCCAGGCCGTAGCCGGAGAAGTAGAGCTGGGTGTACAGCGTCAGGCTGGTGTGACCGGGGGAGAGGACGAACCGGTCACGGCCGACCCAGGACGGGTCGGTGGGGTCGTGGCGCAGGAAGCGCTGGAAGATCAGGTAGGCGGCGGGGGCCAGGGACATGGCCGTCCCCGGGTGTCCGTTGCCGACCTTCTGAACCGCGTCCATCGCCAGGACACGGGCCGTGTCGACGGTCCGCTCGTCGAGGTCCGACCACTCGAATGCATTCGGCGTCGTGCTCACCCTGTCTCAGGGCTCCTTCCATGGTGAAGAGTGACCCCGTGAGGGACCGGGTCGGCCACGTCGCTGGGGCCGGACGCTGAGGTGGTGCCGGTCACGGAGGGTAGATCCCGCTTCTGTGGGCGAGCCTACCGTCCGGGCCGGGGCTCACCCTCCGTGGTGGGACAACTCAGGCATGTTGGCCGTCATTCCCCGGTCGGTCCGTGGACGACCGCGGGCCGTCGCGGCAGGCCCCTTTGTCCACCCTCGCCCGGATCCGTCCGGTTCGCCTCTCCGGGGTGCGGGAGGGGGACGGCGGGCCTCGCGGGGGTCCGGCGGACAACGCTCCAGGTCGGGGCGGCGGGGGTTCACCCGGGGGTGTGCGTTCCGCCTCGCCGGGGCACCCCGGGGCCGGTGGGGAGATATGGAGCGTCTAAGGTGGCGTGGTACGCGCAGAGCGGACGATTCGGGAGACAACGTTCCGGTGGCCGCCTGTGAGGATTCATCTTCAGTTGGGGTGTTAGTGACCGCCGTCGAATCCCGTCCCGCCGGGGTCACCGGGGCGACGCCTGCGCACCGGCCGTTCGGGGCCCGTGTCGGCGCCTTCGTCGCACTGACCAAACCGCGGATCATCGAGCTGCTGCTGATCACCACCGTGCCGGTGATGTTCCTGGCGGAGCGCGGTGTGCCGGACCTGGTGCTGGTGCTGAAGGTGGTCCTCGGCGGATACCTCTCGGCGGGCGGCGCGAACGCCCTCAACATGTACATCGACCGCGACATCGACGCGGTGATGTCCCGCACCGAGCGCCGGCCGATCGTCACCGGCATGGTCTCGCCGCGCGAGGCGCTGGTGTTCGGCATCGCGCTCGGCGTGCTGTCGACGGTCTGGCTGGGCGTCCTGGTCAACTGGCTGTCCTCGGCGCTGGCGCTCGGCGCCCTGCTGTTCTACGTGTTCGTCTACACGCTGGGGCTCAAGCGGCGCACCGCGCAGAACATCGTCTGGGGCGGCATCGCCGGCTGCATGCCGGTCTTCGTCGGCTGGGCGGCGGTGACCAACTCGCTCTCCTGGTCGGCGCTGGTGCTCTTCCTGGTGATCTTCTTCTGGACGCCGCCGCACTACTGGCCGCTGTCGATGAAGGTCCGCGAGGACTACGCCCGGGCCGGGGTGCCGATGCTCCCGGTGATCAAGGGCAACCTGGCGGTCGCCAAGCAGATCGTCGCCTACTCCTGGGTGATGGTGGGGGTCTCGCTGCTGCTGTGGCCGCTGGCCGACACCAGCTGGCTCTACCCGGTGGCGGCGGTGCTGCTGGGCGCGGCCTGGCTCAAGGAGGCGCACGCGCTGTACGCGCGGGCCAAGGCCGGTGTCGTGGGCGCGAAGCTCAAGGAGATGCGGCTGTTCCACTGGTCGATCACCTACCTGACGCTGCTGTTCGTGGTGATCGCGGTGGATCCGTTCGTGAAGTGATGTGGTGAGTGAGGCCCCGGTCGATCCGACCGGGGCCTTTTTCTTTCGTCGCCGCTCAGCGGTCGGGGAGCTCGGAGGGGCCGACGTGGCCGTCCAGCCAGTCCTTGAGCGGCTGCGAGGCGCGCAGGAAGCCGGTGATCCGCTCGTACGCCGCCCGGGTGCCCAGCCAGGGTTCCGGGGCCCACTCCTGCCAGGCGATCAGCCCCTTGTGGCGCAGCAGCGCGATCCGCGGGTGGTCCTTGGGGTAGCCGCGCGGGGCGGACTTCAGGGAGTCCCGGCCGACGACCTCGGGGCCCTCCGCGCGGACCCGGGCGACCACGCGCTCCAGCTCCGCGCCGGAGACGTCCTCGGCGACCGCGGCGCGGTAGCGGTCCAGCTGGTCGGGGGCGAGCCGGTACAGCCCGTTGCCGCAGGCCAGCCCGTCGGCGGAGAGCTGGACGTAGCCGCCGGCCCGCAGGTGGGCGCCGATGTGGGTCTTGTACGGGGACTTGTCGGCGCTGAACCGCACGTCGCGGTTGGGGCGGAAGATCCTGCCGGGCCCGAACTCGGGTTCCAGCTCGGCCAGCAGGTCCTCCATGGGCTCCCGCACGGCGTGCTCGTACCGGTCCAGGTGGGACTGCCAGAAGGTCTTGGAGTTGTCGGCCTCGAGGTGCTCGTAGAAGTCGAGGGCCTCGGCCGGCCAGCCGTCGAAGGTCACCCCACCAGTATGTGGCCCGGTGCACACCGCGCTCCCGTCGCCAGCTTCCCTACCGCTGGGTAGCATGCGGGCATGAGCAGCGCAGAGACCGCCACCCCCGCCGCGCCGGACGCCCGCGCCGAGCGCCGCGCCAAGCGCATCGCCAGGAACCTGACCGCCTTCGCCGAGCAGCACGGCGGCAGCGCCGACGGCGTCGTCGAGTACGTCGGCGCGGTCGCCACCCGGATCGTCGTGGTCGGCGCCGACGGCACCTGGGGCGACCAGGTCGCGCCCAGCTACGCGGTGGGCCGCCGGGCCGCCGAGCTGGCCGGGCTCACCCTGCACGACGACTTCGAGGGCGAGCTGGCCCTGAAGGTGAGGACCGGCGCCTACGAGTGGAAGCGGATGGCCGGCATCCAGCTCGGCGGCTGACGCCCGCGCTCCGTACGCCGCACGCGTGCCGAGGGGCCCCGGTCGGGAAGACCGGGGCCCCTCGTGGTGTCGCGGGCGTCAGGCGGTGGCGGGCTCGGGGGCGCGGGGTGCGGGGGTGTCGGCGGGGGCGTCCTCGCGGGTGCGCAGGGCGAGGGGGATGCGCAGGGCGGCGATCCAGATCAGGGTGGCGCCCAGCATGTGCAGGCCGACCAGCAGCTCCGGGACGTCGGTGAAGTACTGGACGAAGCCGATGACGCCCTGGAGCAGCAGGCCGATCAGCAGCTCGCGGGCCCGGGCCTTGGCGGCCGGCGGGGCCTTGACGGCGGCGAAGACGAAGATCACCGCGATGGAGAGGCCGATCGAGACGAAGGCCAGGTCGGCGTGGGCCTGGGCGAGGCGGTCGTAGTCGATCGGGATGCGCGGGACCATCTTGTTGTCCTTGGGCGTCCCGGGGTGGTGGCCGGCGCCGGTGACCAGGGTGCCGGCGGCGACCAGCAGGCCGATCGCGCCGACCAGGACGTAGCCGAGCCGCTTGATCGGCTCGGCCACCAGCGGGCGGGCCGGGCCGTCGCCCTCCTTGCTGCGCTCCCACATCAGCGTGGCGACCCAGACCAGCCCCATCGCGGCGATCAGGTGCAGCGCCACGGTGTAGGGGTTGAGGCCGGTCAGCACGGTGATGCCGCCGAGCACGGCGTTGCTCATCACCAGCCAGAACTGCGCCCAGCCGAGCTTGGTCAGGCCGCGCCGCCAGGGCCGGTGGCAGCGGGCGGCGAGGATCGCCCAGCCGACGGCGGCGCTCAGCACATAGGTGAGCATCCGGTTGGCGAACTCGACGACGCCGTGGAAGCCCATCTCGGCGGTCGGGGTGAGGCTCTCGTCGGTGCAGCGCGGCCAGGTGGTGCAGCCGAGGCCGGAGGCGGTGAGCCGGACGGCACCGCCGGTGACGACGATCACCACGCTCATCACCAGCGCGGCGAACGCGGCGCGCTTGACCACGGCGGCGGAGGGCTGCCAGCGCTCGGCGAGCAGGGAGAAGGGGGTGGTGTTAGGCACGGCGTCCATGGTATGCGGCCTTACGGCCGATCTTGGAGCGGGGCGGACGCCGTCGTTCCGACCTGACGGCGGAGCTTTCCCGAGTCGACATAGCGCTAAACCCGTTGACCGTAAAGACGGAGCAAAAAGGACTGTTCGGGCAACGCGGGCATTGGTCTTGACCAATCACCCATTTGGCCGAAAGAGTGCGGGTTGGTCCATACCTTTTTCAGGTGGACCCCTCCCACCCCCCGCACGTAAGCGGAGAACCTGCACATGCGCATATCCGTTCCCGCCGCAGCGCTCGCGCTCGGCGGTTCACTCGTACTGGCCGGTCTCATCGCCCCGGCCGCCGCCCACGCAGCCGACCCGAACCAGTGCCTGAGCCTCGGGGTCGCCAACCTCTACGGTGAGTTCGTCGAGGGTGACGACACCCATACGCCGGACGCCGAGGGTGCGGTGGCGGTCGGCGGCAACGCCGACTTCACCGGTGGCTTCTCGGTCGGCCAGGAACTGACCGCGGACCAGGTCAAGGCGCTGCCCGGCGGCAACGCCCTGGTCGTCGCCGGCAAGCTGACCGGTGGCAACACCCAGGTGATGAAGGGGAACGGCGTCTACGGCTCGGCCGCCGCCGGCGCGGTCATCCAGGCCCACCAGGGCACCACCGCCCAGGGCGGCTCGCCGATCGACTTCGCCGCCGAGTTCGCCCGGGCGCGCGCCGTCGCCACCACGCTGGCGGGGCTGCCGCAGACCGCCGGCGCCACGGTCGAGGCCAAGGGCAAGGAGCTCCACCTCACCAGCGGCGACGCGAAGTTCAACAGCTTCACGGTCCCCGCCGCCACCCTCCAGGGCGCGACCGACATCTTCGTGAAGGTGCCGGCCGGCGCGGTCACCGTGGTCACCGTGACCGGCTCGTCGTACGACCAGGCCGCCGCGAAGACCACCGGCTTCCACCTGTGGGACGAGGGCAAGAAGGCCTACGTCCTGGACGACAAGCTGCAGAGCGCGCACGGCGGCGCCATCCGCTCCAAGCTGCTCTGGAACTTCCCGACCGCCACCAAGGTGGTCAAGAGCAGCCAGGCCGCCTGGTCCGGCACCGTGCTGGCGCCGAACGCCGCGTTCGACCTCGGCTCCGCGGCCCCGGTGAACGGCTCGGTCATCGTCAAGTCGCTGACCGGCAAGGGCGGTGCGGAGACGCACCACTACCCGTTCACCGGCTGCCTGCCGACCGTCGTGCCGCCCACCATGCCGCCGACCACCCCGGCCACCACGCCGCCGGTGGTGGTGCCGACCGGTACGCCGTCCGCCACCACCACGCCGACCACGCCGGGCAGCACCGGGACGCCGAGCACCCCGGGCACCCCCGGTCCCTCCGTGACGCCGGGCGGCTCGGGCAGCCCGTCCGCGTCCGGTTCGGCGAAGCCGAGCGCGAGTACGAGCGCGAGCGCCCCGGCGAGCCCGTCGGCCTCCGCCTCCGGCTCCGCGGCGGTGCCGGGCGCCTCCGCGAGCCCGTCGGCCGAGGCCAGCGCCGGGGGCGGTCTCGCCCACACCGGCTCCGGTCCGGTCGTGCCGCTGGCGATCGGCGGCGCGGTGGTGATCGCCGCCGGTGGTGCGCTGGTGGTGGTCGCGCGTCGGCGCAAGGCGGCCGGCCAGGCCTGAGCCCCGCCGCGCGGTGGCTCCGGGCTGACCTGAATTGCCCGAACAGGCACCCCCGATGATCGAGAACGATCATCGGGGGTCGCTCTTTTCGGCCACTGTGACAGAGTTCATTCCATGTTGGCCGAAGCGGTGTCTTCCGAGGCAGTGGGTGTGATGGGCTGCCGAAGCACACGAGTGGGCGGACGGACAGAGGAAATCCGGCCGCGCAGCGGGGTGTGGAGGGGTGCGGGACTGCCGGTAGAGTCCCCCGGACGGTCGTAGCGGGCCACCGCTGTTCCACTCAACGCGCCTGCTGCACAAGACGTTTCGGAGGGGACAACGAGATGGCGCGACAGCGGCGGCAGACAGTGGCCAGGAGCGGCGCGGCGATCGCGGGGACGGCGGCCGCCGCCGTCCTGCTGCCGGTGGTGCTGGCGGGCAGTGCCTCGGCGCACGTGCCGACCTGGAAGGTCACCTGCGACACGATCGTGGTCGACCTGACCAACTACAGCACCGAAGCGGGCATCAAGAACGCCGTCAGCCTGAGCATCGACGGCGTGAAGGTGCTCGACCAGAAGGAGTTCGGCAAGGAGTTCCACCAGACCTTCCCGGTGGCCGCGCACAGCGCGCCGGTCGACGCCGTCCTCGTGGTGACCACCACCGAGGACCCGAAGAACACGGACTGGAACAAGACCGAGACCAAGACGATCCCGGTCTGCGCGACCCCGACGCCCACCCCGACGCCGACTCCCACGCCCACCCCGACGCCGACGCCGACTCCCACGCCGACGCCGACGCCGACTCCCACGCCGACCCCGACGCCGACGCTCACCCCGACCCCGACGCCGACGCCCAGCCGTACGGCGACGCCGACCCCGACGCCCACGCCGACCCGGACGGCGACGCCCACCCCCAGCCGTACCGCGACGCCGACCCCGACCGCCACGCACACCCCGGTCGCGCCGGCGCTCGCGCAGACCGGTAGCAGCGACGCCACCCCGGTCATCGCGGCCGTCGGCGGCGGTGTCGTGGTGCTCGGCGGCGCGCTCCTGCTGCTCACCCGCCGCCGTCGCGGCAACAGCGAGGGCTGAGCCGGAGCACCGGACAGCGACGACGGCCCCCGGCTCACTGGATGAGCCGGGGGCCGTCGTCGTACCGGGGGTGCGGCGCGGCCGCTACTCCCAGCGGAAGAAGCGCGCGGCGGCCGCGAGAGCGGCCACCGCCCAGGCCGCGAGGATGCCGAGGTCGGCCCAGGGCGTGCCGGCGCCGGTCTGCAGGACCGAGCGGAGGCCGTCCGAGAGGGCGGCGATCGGCAGCAGCTCCAGGGCGGACTGGACGGCGGCGGGGAACTTCGAGAGCGGGACGACCACCCCGCCGGCCAGCAGCAGCAGGACGAACACCAGGTTGGCGGCGGCCAGCGTCGCCTCCGCGCGCAGCGTGCCGGCCATCAGCAGTCCGAGCCCGGAGAACGCCGCCGTGCCGAGCACCAGCAGCGCGGCGACGGCGAGCACGTTGCCCTGCGGGGACCAGCCGAGGGCCAGCGCGATCACCGACAGCAGCGCCACCTGGAGCGCCTCGGTGACCAGCACGCAGCCGGTCTTCGCGGTGAGCAGCGCCCAGCGGGGGAGCGGGCTGGCGCCCAGGCGCTTCAGCACGCCGTAGCGGCGCTCGAAGCCGGTGGCGATGGCCTGGCCGGTGAAGGCGGTGGACATCACCGCGAGCGCGAGCAGCCCCGGGGCGAGGAAGTCGACCCGCTTGCCGGGCCCCTCGACGGCGACGACGTCCACCGCGGAGAAGAGCACCAGCAGCACCGTCGGGATGACCACGGTGAGCAGCAGCTGCTCACCGTTGCGCAGCAGCATCCGGGTCTCGAACGCGGTCTGCGCGAGCAGCATCCGGCCGACCGGCGCGGCACCGGGCTTCGGGGCGTAGTCGGTGGTCGTCATGAACGCAGGTCCCGTCCGGTCAGGTCGAGGAAGACGTCTTCGAGGCCGCGGCGCTGCACCGCGAGCCGTTCGGGCAGGATCCCGCCGGCCGCGCACCAGGCGGTGACGGTGGCCAGCAGCTGCGGGTCGACCGGCGCCTCGACGCGGTAGCTGCCGGGGGAGGTCTCGGCGGCGGTGGCGCCCTCGGGGAGTTCCTTGAGCAGGACGGTGAGGTCGAGCCCGGGCGGGGCGTCGAAGCGCACGGTGGACTCGGCGCCGCCGCGGCAGAGCTCGTCCGGGCTGCCCTCGGCGATCACCTTGCCGCGGTCGACGATCGCGACCCGGTCGGCGAGCTGCTCGGCCTCCTCCATGTGGTGGGTGGTGACCACCACGGTGACGCCGTCCCGGCGCAGGTCGCGGACCAGCTCCCAGGTGGCGCGGCGGGCCTGCGGGTCGAGGCCCGCGGTGGGCTCGTCCAGGAAGACCAGTTCGGGGCGGCCGACCACGGCCATCGCCAGCGCGAGCCGCTGCTGCTGGCCGCCGGAGAGCCGGCGGTAGGTGGTGCGGCCGCAGGAGCCGAGGCCGAGCCGCTCGACCAGCGCGTCGACGTCCAGCGGGTGGGCGTGCAGCTTCGCGGTGTGCCGGAGCATCTCGACGGCGCGGGCGCCCGCGTAGACACCGCCGGCCTGCAGCATCACGCCGATCCGGGGGCGCAGCTCGGCGCCCCGGGTGACCGGGTCGAGACCGAGGACGCGCACGGTGCCGGCGTCCGGACGGCGGTAGCCCTCGCAGGTCTCGATGGTGGTGGTCTTGCCGGCGCCGTTGGGGCCGAGGACGGCGGTCACGGCGCCGCGCGCGATGCTGAGGTCGAGACCGTCCACCGCGGGCTTGTCCCCGTAGCGCTTGACCAGTCCGGTGATCTGGACCGCGGGTTCGGATTGCATACGGGTGAGTCTAAGAGGCCCCAACAGGCCGTTCGGTCACTGGGCTTGATCATTTCATCCGCAGGTCAGGTAAGGCTTACCTGCGTGACAGATGCCACGGGTGAGGCCTGGATCACGGCTTGTCCTGTCGGAAGTAATTACGCAACACTGGTGTTGTGAAAAACATGCGCGAGCACGCCACGCAGCAGGAGGCCGAGTCGGCCCCCGGCTGCGCCGTGCCCGCGACGGCGGCCGAGGTGCTGCTGGACGGCCACCGCGCCACCCGCGACCGGGTTGCCCGCTCGATCCTGGACCACGGCCCCTCCTCCGCCGCCGACCTGGCGAGCCGGCTCGGCCTCACCGCCGCGGCCGTCCGCCGTCACCTGGACGGACTGGCCGCCGCCGGGCTGGTCGAGTCCCGCGAGCAGCGGGTCTACGGCAGCCGCGGCCGGGGCCGCCCGGCCAAGGTCTTCGCCCTCACCGACGCCGGTCGTGACGCCTTCTACCAGGAGTACGACCAGCTCGCCGCCGACGCCCTGCGCTGGATCTCGGACTCGGTGGGCGGCGGCAAGGCCGGCGAGGAGGCGGTCGCCGCCTTCGCCCGGGCCCGGTTCGGCCGGCAGGCCGAGAAGTACCTGGAGGCCCTGCGCACCACCGGGGCGGCGGAGCGCACCGAGGCCCTCGCCCAGGCCCTGAGCGCCGACGGGTACGCTGCCACGGTGCGGCGGGTCCCGTCGGCCGCGGCGAAGGCCCCGGCGGGCGCCCAGCTCTGCCAGCACCACTGCCCGGTCGCGCACATCGCCGAGCAGTTCCCGCAGCTCTGCGAGGCGGAGACCGAGGTCTTCTCCCAGCTGCTGGGCACCCATGTGCAACGGCTGGCCACCATCGCCCACGGCGACGGGGTCTGCACCACCTATGTGCCGGCACCCGGTGCCGCATCGTCGCCCGCCCTGCGCTCCGCCGCGGGCCGGGACACCGGTGCAGCGCCGACTGCCGGTACGTCCACCGAAGATTCAGCGTCCGCGCGTTAGGAAGCCCGCATGACTGACACCGTTTCGCACCCCGAGCTCGAAGGCCTCGGCACTTACGAGTACGGCTGGGCCGACCCGGACGTGGCCGGCGCCGCCGCCAAGCGCGGACTGAACGAGGACGTCGTCCGCGACATCTCGGCCAAGAAGAACGAGTCCGAGTGGATGCTGAACCTGCGTCTCAAGGGCCTCAAGCTGTTCGGGAAGAAGCCCATGCCGACCTGGGGCTCCGACCTGTCCGGCATCGACTTCGACAACATCAAGTACTTCGTCCGCTCCACCGAGAAGCAGGCCGAGTCCTGGGAGGACCTGCCGGCGGACATCAAGGCGACGTACGACAAGCTCGGCATCCCGGAGGCGGAGAAGCAGCGCCTGGTCGCCGGTGTCGCCGCCCAGTACGAGTCCGAGGTCGTCTACCACCAGATCCGCGAGGACCTGGAGGAGCAGGGCGTCATCTTCCTGGACACCGACACCGCGCTGCGCGAGCACCCGGAGCTGTTCAAGGAGTACTTCGGCACCGTCATCCCGGCCGGCGACAACAAGTTCGCCGCGCTGAACACGGCCGTCTGGTCCGGCGGCTCCTTCATCTACGTGCCGAAGGGCGTGCACGTCGACATCCCGCTGCAGGCCTACTTCCGGATCAACACCGAGAACATGGGCCAGTTCGAGCGGACGCTGATCATCGTCGACGAGGACGCCTACGTCCACTACGTCGAGGGCTGCACCGCGCCGATCTACTCCTCCGACTCGCTGCACTCGGCGGTCGTGGAGATCATCGTCAAGAAGGGCGGCCGCTGCCGCTACACGACCATCCAGAACTGGTCGAACAACGTCTACAACCTGGTCACCAAGCGCGCCGTGGCGTACGAGGGCGCGACCATGGAGTGGATCGACGGCAACATCGGCTCCAAGGTCACCATGAAGTACCCGGCCGTCTACCTGATGGGCGAGCACGCCAAGGGCGAGACCCTGTCCATCGCCTTCGCCGGCGAGGGCCAGCACCAGGACGCCGGCGCCAAGATGGTCCACATGGCGCCGAACACCTCCTCCAACATCGTCTCCAAGTCGGTGGCCCGGGGCGGCGGCCGCACCTCCTACCGCGGTCTGATCGAGATCGGCGAGGGCTCCAAGGGCGCCAAGTCCAACGTGCTCTGCGACGCGCTGCTGGTCGACACGATCTCGCGCTCGGACACCTACCCCTACGTGGACGTCCGCGAGGACGACGTGTCCATGGGCCACGAGGCGACCGTCTCCAAGGTCAGCGAGGACCAGCTCTTCTACCTGATGAGCCGCGGCATGACCGAGTTCGAGGCCATGGCGATGATCGTCCGCGGCTTCGTCGAGCCCATCGCGCGCGAGCTGCCGATGGAGTACGCGCTGGAGCTGAACCGGCTGATCGAGCTGCAGATGGAGGGCTCCGTCGGCTGACCCCCGGCCGCCCCGCCGTCCATCGACATTTTTTTGAGGAAGAGAGCACAACGAACAGCCATGGCTGACACGCCTTTGAATGCCGCTGCGAACAACACCGGCTCCACCACCGCCGGTTCGATCGAGGTCGGCACCGCCGGCGCCGGCGCCCAGCTGGCCGGCCCCGGCACCGGCCGGGACAGCGTCCGGCAGCCGATCGACGCCCGCGTCGCGGTCGAGCCCTCCTTCGACGTCGCGGACTTCCCGGTGCCCACCGGCCGCGAGGAGGACTGGCGGTTCACCCCGCTGCACCGCCTGGCCGGCCTGCACGACGGCACGGCCGCCGCGGACGCCGAGAAGATCGCCGCGGGCGTCGACAAGGTCGAGCTGAGCCTGCCCGAGGGCGTCACCGCCGAGACCGTCGGCCGTGACGACGCCCGCCTCGGCAAGGCCGGCAAGCCGGTCGACCGGGTCGCCGCGCAGGCGTTCAGCGCCTTCGAGCAGGCGCTCGTGGTCACCGTTCCCAAGGAGACGGTGCTCACCGAGCCGGTGCGGATCGACGTGCACGGCGAGGGCGGCGTCCGCTTCGCCCACGTGGTCATCGACGTCAAGCCGTTCGCCGAGGCCGTCGTGGTGCTGGGCCACACCGGCACCGGCGCCCGGGCCGCCAACGTCGAGCTGCTGCTCGGCGACGGCGCCAAGCTCACCTTCGTCTCCGTCCAGGACTGGGACCGCGACGCGGTGCACGCCGCCCAGCAGACCGCGCTGATCGGCCGCGACGCCTCGCTGAAGTCCGTCGTCGTCACCTTCGGCGGTGACGTCGTCCGCCTGCACCCGCGCGTGAACTACGCCGCGCCCGGCGGCGAGGCCGAGCTGTTCGGCCTCTACTTCGCCGACGCCGGCCAGCACCTGGAGCACCGGCTGGTCATCGACCACGACACGCCGCACTGCCGCTCCAACGTCGTCTACAAGGGCGCGCTGCAGGGCCAGGACGCGCACGCCGTGTGGATCGGCGACGTGCTGATCCGCGCCGCGGCCGAGGGCACCGACACCTACGAGCACAACCGCAACCTGGTGCTCACCGACGGCGCCCGGGTCGACTCCGTGCCGAACCTGGAGATCGAGACCGGCGAGATCGTCGGCGCCGGCCACGCCTCCGCGACCGGCCGCTTCGACGACGAGCAGCTCTTCTACCTGCAGGCCCGCGGCATCCCGGCCGACGAGGCCCGCCGCCTGGTGGTGCGCGGCTTCTTCGCCGAGCTGGTCCAGCAGATCGGCGTCGCCGAGATCCAGGACCAGCTCATGGAGAAGATCGAGGCCGAGCTGGAATCGGCGGTCTGACACCCATGAGCTTCCTTCGCGCCTGCGCGCTGAGCGAACTGGCTGAGGACGTGCCCAAGCGCGTCGACCTCAACGGTGTCCCGGTCGCCGTCGTCCGCACCGACGAGGGGGTGTTCGCGATCAACGACATCTGCTCGCACGCGAACGTCTCGCTCTCCGAGGGCGAGGTCGAGGACTGCATGATCGAGTGCTGGCTGCACGGCTCCAGCTTCGACCTGCGCACCGGCAAGCCCTCCGGCCTGCCCGCCACCAAGCCGGTCGCTGTCTACCCCGTAAAGATCGAAGGGGACGATGTGCTCGTCTCCGTCAACCAGGAGTCCTGAGTACACATGGCTACCCTTGAAATCCGCGACCTGCACGTCTCCGTCGAAGCCGAGAACGGCCCCCGGGAGATCCTGAAGGGCGTCGACCTGACCGTGAAGCAGGGCGAGACCCACGCCATCATGGGTCCGAACGGCTCCGGCAAGTCCACCCTCGCCTACTCGCTGGCCGGCCACCCCAAGTACACCGTCACCGGCGGCTCCGTCCTGCTGGACGGCGAGGACGTGCTGGAGATGTCCGTCGACGAGCGCGCCCGGGCCGGCGTCTTCCTGGCCATGCAGTACCCGGTCGAGGTCCCCGGCGTCTCGGTCTCCAACTTCCTGCGCACCGCCGCCACCGCCGTCCGCGGCGAGGCCCCCAAGCTGCGCACCTGGGTGAAGGAGGTCAAGGAGGCGATGGCCGCCCTCCAGATGGACCCGGCCTTCGCCGAGCGCAACGTCAACGAGGGCTTCTCCGGCGGTGAGAAGAAGCGCCACGAGATCCTCCAGCTGGAGCTGCTCAAGCCGAGGATCGCGATCCTCGACGAGACCGACTCCGGCCTGGACGTCGACGCGCTGCGGGTCGTCTCCGAGGGCATCAACCGCGTGCGCTCGACCGGCGAGGTGGGCACCCTGCTGGTCACCCACTACACCCGCATCCTGCGGTACATCAAGCCCGACCAGGTCCACGTCTTCGCGGGCGGCCGCATCGTCGAGTCCGGCGGTGCCGAGCTGGCCGACAAGCTGGAGGAGGAGGGCTACGAGGCCTACGTGAAGGGTGGCGCGTCCGAGTGACCCAGACGCACGAGTCGCACGGGCCGGCGATCCTGCCGGGCCTGCTCGACACCGACGCGATCCGCAAGGACTTCCCGGTCCTGCAGCGCCTGCTGCACGACGGCAAGCCGCTCGTCTACCTGGACAACGCGGCCACCTCGCAGAAGCCCCGCCAGGTGCTCGACGCGCTGAACGCGTACTACGAGCGGCACAACGCCAACGTCCACCGCGGCGTGCACGTGCTCGCCGAGGAGGCCACGGCGCTCTACGAGGGCGCCCGTGACAAGGTCGCGGCGTTCATCAACGCGCCGAGCCGCGACGAGGTGGTCTTCACCAAGAACGCCTCCGAGTCGCTCAACCTGGTCGCCAACATGCTGACCTGGGCGGACGAGCCGTACCGGGTGGACGCCGAGTCCGAGATCGTCATCACGGAGATGGAGCACCACTCCAACATCGTTCCGTGGCAGCTGCTCTCGCAGCGCACCGGCGCGAAGCTGAAGTGGTTCGGGCTGACCGACGAGGGCCGGCTCGACCTCTCCAACATCGACGAGCTGATCACCGAGAAGACCAAGGTGGTCTCCTTCACCCTGGTCTCCAACCTGCTCGGCACGGTCAACCCGGTCGAGGCCATCGTGCGCAAGGCGCAGGACGTCGGCGCGCTGGTCGTGATCGACGCCTCGCAGGCCGCGCCGCACATGGTGCTGGACGTCCAGGCGCTGGAGGCCGACTTCGTCGCCTTCACCGGCCACAAGATGCTGGCCCCGACCGGCATCGGCGTGCTCTGGGGCCGCCAGGAGCTGCTGGAGGACCTCCCGCCGTTCCTCGGCGGCGGCGAGATGATCGAGACCGTCACCATGGGCTCGTCCACCTACGCCCCGGCGCCGCACAAGTTCGAGGCCGGCACCCCGCCGATCGCCCAGGCGGTCGGGCTCGGCGCGGCCATCGACTACCTGTCCGGCATCGGCATGGAGCGGATCGCCGCCCACGAGCACGCCATCACCGCGTACGCGGTCGAGCGGCTGCTGGAGGTCCCGGACCTGCGGATCATCGGCCCGCGCACGGCCGTCGACCGCGGCGCGGCGATCTCGTTCACGCTGGGGGACATCCACCCGCACGACGTGGGCCAGGTGCTCGACGAGCAGGGCATCGCGGTGCGCGTCGGTCACCACTGCGCGCGGCCGGTCTGCCTGCGGTACGGAATTCCGGCGACCACGCGGGCGTCGTTCTACCTGTACTCGACGCCGGGCGAGGTCGACGCGCTGATCGACGGCCTGCACCACGTCCGGAACTTCTTCGGCTGAGGGGACTGGGCACGCGACCATGAAGCTCGACTCGATGTACCAGGACATCATCCTGGACCACTACCGCAACCCGCACGGCAAGGGTCTGCGCGACGGTGACGCCGAGGTGCACCACGTCAACCCGACCTGCGGCGACGAGATCACCCTGCGGGTGAAGCTCGACGGCGCCACCGTCGCGGACGTCTCCTACGAGTCCCAGGGCTGTTCGATCAGCCAGGCCAGCGCCTCGGTGCTGAACGACCTGGTGGTCGGCAAGACCGTGGGCGAGGCGCAGGCGGTCCAGGAGGCCTTCCTGGAGCTGATGCAGAGCAAGGGCCAGGCCGAGGGCGACGAGGAGGTGCTGGAGGACGCCGTCGCGTTCGCCGGCGTCTCCAAGTACCCGGCCCGGGTCAAGTGCGCCCTGCTCAGCTGGATGGCCTGGAAGGACGCCACCGCCAAGGCCCTCGCCGAGCACCCCGCCGTCACCGACTGAGGACACCACATGAGCGACGAAACCACCTCCCCCGCGGAGGAGACGCCCTCCGGCCCGGTCGGCACCAGCGCCGGAACCGTCTCCGTCGAGGACCTGACCGAGGCCCTGATGGACGTCGTCGACCCCGAACTGGGCATCGACGTCGTCAACCTCGGCCTGATCTACGGCGTCCACATCGACGAGTCCGACGTGGCCACCATCGACATGACCCTCACCTCGGCGGCCTGCCCGCTGACCGACGTGATCGAGGACCAGGCCAAGACCGCCACCGACGGCCTGGTCCAGGACCTGCGCATCAACTGGGTCTGGATGCCGCCGTGGGGCCCCGACAAGATCACCGATGACGGCCGCGAGCAGCTGCGCGCCCTCGGCTTCAACGTCTGAGGCCGCCGCCGATCGTCACCCCGCTGCCGCGCGGTTCCTCCCTCCGGGGAAGGGGCCGCGCGGCAGCGGCGTTCTCGCCCCCAGCAGGGCGGCACGTGCGCGTGCGACACCCCTGGCCGTCACGCAAGCGCCGCCCCCGACCGCCTCGGGCCGTCCACCGAGGCCCGCGCAGGCCCGGCAGATCCCCGGTGCGGGCACCGGATCGTGGCACCTGCCGCACAACGTGCGCCTCACTGCGGAGCGTCCCGTCGGGCAGCCGGACCTTCTCGACCCGGTAGTACCCGGCGTCGGTGAGCTCCTTCAAGGCCTTGCGCACGGCCCCACGCCCCTGCGGACTGGTGTCGGCCATGTGCCGCCCGTCCTCCCGCCACCCATCGGGCCGGGAGAGCAGATCCGCGAGCAGACCGCGGGCGGTGTAGCTCAACTTCCGGTATTGCAACACGGAGTTGGGCAACACGGAGAAGTTGCGCGCGTGGGCGCTACGATGGAACGCATGGGAGTGTCAGCTCCTTTTGCCGGACCCCGGGGTGTTCCAGCACCGCCGGGGTCGCATTTTTCTCTTTGTATACGGAACGTATTACGCTATTTGACGCAGCGTGAGGTATTCGTGACTATCTGATAGGGTCCAAGGCTCCCCGGCTCGGCGACTCCCGCCACCGCTGCCCCATGACTGCCCTTAAGGGGACGGCGTGATCGTGCGCTGGAGAAGCTACTCGCTGACCATGCCGAGCACGGCCTCACCGGTGTCTCGTGCATCGCCAAGGGTGCGGACTCGATCTTCGCCGACGCGGTGCTCTCGCTGGGCGGTCGACTGGTCGCCGTGGTCCCGTCGGCCGACTACCGCCGGACCAAGGTCAAGCCGGCACACGCAGCCGAGTTCGACCGTCCTCACCAGGCCGCCGCCCAGGTTGTCGTCATGCCGTTCGCCGAGGCCGACCGCGAGGCTTACGAAGCCGCCAACAACGAGCTGCTGCGCCGTGCTGACCACTTGTTCGCCGTGTGGGACGGCAGGCCCGGCAACGGGCGCGGGGGGACCGCTGACACTGCCGGTGCAGCCCGTGCAGCCCGTGCAGCCCAGCTACCTGTGACGATCGTGTGGCCCGAGGGTGCCACCCGTACAAGCTGACGGAGCCGTCAGCTGGCCGCGAGCCTGGCCGCCCCGAAACGGATGCTTCGGGGCGGCCGTGCTTGTGACTACCTGACGGCGGTGAGGTCCCCGCGGGCGACGGCCGAGCGGAGGACCAAGGCGATCTCCTGCGGCAGGAGGTGGACCGCGTCGAGGGCCCCGGTGGTCAGCGGGATCTCCTCCAGGAGGTACTCGCCCCGCCCTTCCTGGCTGAACTCGGGACCGCTGCGGTCCTCGAAGCTCCACTCCTCGATGGTGGCGAGGTAGAAGTCCTGGCGCTCGCCCTCGCCCTCCATGGTGTGGAGCAGGCCGACGATCCGTGCCTCGCCCCCGACCTCCTCCCGCACCTCCCGCAACAGCGCCTCCTCGGGCCCCGGATCGGTCGCCTCGACCTTCCCCCCGACGATCACCCAGTACGGGTCGACGCCGGGGCGGATGCGCTTGATCAGCAGCATGGTGCCATGTGGAGTGAGGAGGACGGCCCGGACTCGGTGTTGCATGGTGCCTTCTTCCTTAGCGGGGCGGGTTCCTTCTGCTCATCGAACCAGAGGATTTGGGGTACTGGGTGTCGGCCGCGTGCCGGTGCACGCGGCCGACCCGAAACGCAGGCAGAGGCGCTGCGCTACGGGCGGCCACCCATCGGCGTCGCCGCCGTGGCCGTTTGATTTCGAGATCGGCACCGAGAGGTGGAGGTCCTCTCCGGGCGGCACGCGGCCAGGCCTCGGGTGGGCACCCGGGGGCGGGCATGCCGAGGCGCGGAAGCGCCGCTGCCCGGGACTTCGGAGGAAGTCCCGGGCAGCGGCGTTTGCCGTGCGAGGAGGTCAGGTGGTGCGGGGGCGCTTGGCTACGGCGATGGCGAGGGCGGTGCAGAGGAGGGCGGCGAGGAGGGTGAAGCCGCTGGTGGCGGGGAGGAGGCCGTAGGTCTGGACGAGGGCGCCGACGGCGACGATGGGGAGGGAGGAGCCGAGGTAGATGATGATCCACAGCGAGCTCAGCTCGGAGCCCCTCCGTTCGGGGTTCATCGCGGCGGCGGCGGTGGTGAACAGGGAGCGGAAGGCGATGCCCTGGCAGGCGCCGCCGAGGACGCTGCCGATGAACAGCAGGGCCGGGGTGCCGGTGTACTGGGCGGTGACGACCAGGGCAAGGCCGGCGGCCAGGCCGGCCATGCCGAGGGCGATCACCAGGCGGTCGGCGGTCGGCGGGACGAGCAGCTGGGCGACGGCCGAGGAGCCGAGCAGCAGGGCCGCGACCACGGCGCCGATCAGCTTGGAGTCGGTGTGCAGCAGCTTGGCGGCGAAGGCCGGGGCCAGGCTGAGGTAGACGCCGAAGACCGCGTAGGAGATGAACCCGGCCGCGGCGGCGAGCAGGAACTCCCGGCGGCCGGTGCGCGGCAGCCGCAGGCGCTGCGGGCGCAGGTGGGCCGGGGTGGTGATGCGCGGCGGGGCGGCCGGCGGGCGGTTGCGGCCGGGCATCCTCGGGTGGACGAGGGCGAGTGGCACGCAGAGGGCGAGCAGGGCGATCGCGTGCAGCAGGAAGGGCGTCGGCAGCGGGTCGGCGCCGCCGGCCAGCAGGGCGCCGACCACCGGGCCGAGTGCGACGCCGCCGGCGGAACAGGCCAGCGTGATCTTGGCGGCCCGGGTCGGGTGGTCCGGCATCAGGTCGCCCAGGGCGGCCCCGGCGGCGCCGGTGGACAGGCCCACCGCGATGCCCTGGACGGCCCGGCCGGCCGCGAGCTGCCAGAAGCTGCCGGAGGTCGCGAACACGACGTCGCCGACGGCGGACAGCGCGACGGCGGGCAGGATCAGGGCGCGTCGGCCGAGGTGGTCGGACCAGTGGCCGACCACGGCCAGCACCGGGACCAGCGCGAACACGTAGAACGCGAAGAGGATCGTGGTGTCCAGCGCGGTGAGGTGCAGCTGTTGCTGGAGGAGCGAGTAGATCGGCGTGGCCAGGTTGGCGCCGATCAGCATGAGCAGCAGGGCGGCGGCGACGAGGCCGACGCGTACTCCGCGCAGCGCGTTCCAGCGGCTGATCGCGGCGAGCCGGAGCTGGGCGCGGGGCGCGAGCTCCAGGGGAAGCAGGGCCTCCGACAGTCGGCGTCCGTCGAGCTGCGCGGTGCGCAGGCCGGAGCCGGCGGGGGAGAGGTCCGCCATGGCAGGGGTCTCCTGTGGCCGGGCGCCACCCGGGTCGGCGGGGTGTGCCGGCGCGCCCGTCCTGGCGGCGCTGTGGTGGTGGCCTCGGTGCGGGCTCCCTGGTGGAGCGGGTGAGCTGAGAGGGGGGCTACGTTGCCCGTCGGCGCGCGCGGGGTTGTGCGCGGTACCGACTTCGAAGGATAAGGGGTGGGCGCACGGTCGCGTCGCGCGCCCCTGGAGGCCGGGCGTCCGGGGTGCCCGGCCTATACGCTGAGGTGGTGGACCGGTGACGCGGAGGTGATGATCCCCGCGGCCGGACCGGCTGACCGCTCGGCGTAGGGAGAACGCGCAACGATGGCCGCACGACGTCGTAGGAACGCCGACACCCCGGCGGGTGGGCCGGGCGAGGGCGCGGTGCTGCCCGCCGACCTGGAGCTGCAGGATCTGTACGGGGCGTTCGCCGCGCACGGGCTGGACGACGACGACCTGGACGACGCGGCCGTGCTGGTGCCGCCGGTCGTCCTGCCGTCCGAGCCGGAGCTGGCCGATCGGGCGAAGGCCGTCCCGATGTTCGGGTGGGCGCTGAAGCTGGCCCGCTGGACGGCGCCGCACCGCGCGGTGGACGAGTTCGGCGACCTCACCGGCCCGGACCGGGCCCCGGCCGCCCGGCTGCTGGGCCTGGCCCCCGAGGAGGGGGACGCGCCGGAGGAGGCGGTGGTCGAGGCGATGCGCGCCTGGTCGCTGGCCTGCGACCTGGACCTGGTCGAGATCGGCACCACGGCGGCCGGCGAGCACGTCGCGATCCCCGGTCCGGACCTGGAGCCGGCCGAGGAGGGGGACCCCGAGACCGTCCTGGAGCTGTGGCTGACGGCCGCCGGGATCGTCCGCGAGCTGGCGGTGGAGGCGGACTCCCAGGAGCTGGAGGCGGAGGCCGGGGAGCAGGCGGAGGAAGAGGACGTCGACGGCCTGAACGAGGTCGAGGACGCCCGCGACGAGGCCGCCGAGCTGCTCGACGAGGCGCTGCAGGTGCTGTACGAGACCACCGCCTTCGCCGAGCCGGGCAACGAGACGGTGCCGCTGGGCGTGCTGGCGGCGCTGCTGGTGGTCCCGGAGGGCGAGGAGCCGAGCGACGAGCTGCTCGGCGACATCACCGATGTGATGGTCGCCCTGGACCCGATGCTCGCCGACCTCGCCGAGCTGGGCGTGCTGGAGTACCGTCCGATCGACCCGGAGCTCTTCGACGAGGAGGAGGAAGGGGAGGACGAGCGGCCGGCGCAGGCCGAGCCGGCCGAGCTGGACGAGGCGGAGTCCGCCCGGTTCGGGCTGGTCCGGCTCACCCCGCTGGGCCAGTACGGGATCCGGCAGTGGCTGCTGGAGGACGGCTACGACGCGCCGCTGGTCGGGGACCTGGCCCGGGGCGACGCCGCCGAGCTGCTGCGCGGGGTCAGCGAGGCCGCCAACGTGCTGCCCGAGGAGGAGCTGAAGGTCTGGGTCGCCGACCGGGAGCCGGTGGCGGCGGCGCGCGAGCTGCTGGCGGCGGCGCGCGGCAGCGACGCGTACGCCCCGATGCGGCGGCTGCTCTGCCACTCGGCGCTGACCCTGCTCGGCGCGTCCGCCGAGCCGTCCGTCCGCGAGGTGCTGGACGACCCGGAGCTGGGCGGCGGCGCGCGGGCCTGGCTGGTCGCGCTCGGCGCGGCGGACGTGCCGGTGCCGGACCGGGCGATGGCGCTGTGGACGGTGGTGGACGCCTTCGCGGCCCAGCTGCTGGACACCGGCGGCGATCCGGACCAGCTGCGCGACCTGGTCGCCGAGCTGCCGGTGACGGACGACCCGGTGGGCTACTTCGGCGAGCTGTGGCGGGTCGAGCACCCGTACACGGCGGACGTGCTGGAGGCGGTCGGCGAGCTGCACCCGGACCGGGCGGTGGCCAAGGAGGCCCGCAAGGCGGCGTTCAAGGCCCGTTCCCAGGGCTGAGCCGCCGCCCCGCGCCCAGCGACGCCCGTTACTGCGGGAGGTCGAGCGAGCCGTCCTCGGTGAAGGCGAAGAACGGGTTGTGGGCCAGCTCCCAGAGGTGGCCGTCCGGGTCCTCGAAGTACCCGGAGTAGCCGCCCCAGTCGGTCGCACCCGGCGGCCTGACCACGACGGCGCCGGCCGCCACCGCCGTCTCCAGGGCGGCGTCCACCAGGGCCGGGGACTCCAGGTTCACGGCGAGGGTGACGCCGCGGAACGCCGGTTCGCCGGCGGACGGCACGCCCGCGTCGGCGGCCAGCGCGTCGTGCGGGAAGAGGCCGAGCACCGAGTCGGCGGTGCGGAACCAGACGATCTCCGGGCTGGAGGCGGCCGAGCGGTGCCAGCCCAGCGCCTCGTAGAAGCGGGCGCTGCGGTCGAGGTCGGCCACCCCGAGGGTGACGATGCTGAGCCGGGCGGGGAAGGGCGTGGTCGCTGTCATGCCCGCCAGCGTAGGGAGCGCGACCGACAACGGCGCCCCGGGCGGGGCCGTCCGGTGGGGCGGCCGATCGGCCCGTCGGGCAAAGGGCTTGATGACCCGGCAGTTCGGGCCACGTATCGTTGCCCGGGTGCCGAGGGCACGGCGAGGACGGCGAGTGCAGGGGGTGCGGCGCGGGATGACGCGGGCGAGCGGAGCGGGCCGGGACGGCCGGTACGGGGACGGTGCGGGGACGGTGCACCCGGAGCCGTACGACCGCCCGGGGGAGCACCCGGACGGCCCCCCGGAGGAGTACCCGGCCGGAGACCTGGAGGAGTTCCTCGCCGTTCAGGAGGGACTCGCCCGCCGCACCCTCGCCGCGGCCGACTTCCCGGTGTACGGCGTCGCCCCCGTGCCGGGCCTGGGCGGCGGCGCGCTGGTCGGCTACGGGTCGGACGGCGCCGGCGCGGCGGTCGCCGGGCCGCCGGCCGGAACGGGAGCGGAGGCCGGGTGGGCCGCGCCCGGCTGGATCGAGGTCGGCTTCGGCGACTGGGCCTCGCCGCAGGGCCCCTACGTCACCGTGCGCACCCACCGGCCCGGCGCCGACCGGTTCGAGCCGCTGCCCGAGCTGGAGGACGTCGTCGAGGACGAGCGCGACCGGGTCTACGAGCAGCTCGGCGTCGACGAGGGCGACACGCCCGGCCGGGTCAGGGCGCTGCGCGAGTGGATCACCGTCGACGGCGAGACCCGCGCGGTGGAGGTGCACGAGGACCGGCGCGGCCTGTGGTCCGGCGCGGCGCTGCCCGGCTGTCCGGTCAGCGGCGGCGAGCCGGTCTGGGCGGGCCGGTTCCGGGTGGACGGGCTGACCGTCACGGTCTGCGGGCGCGGGGTGTCGCCGGGCGGCGTCGAGCTGGTGCGGATCCGCGACCACGAGCGCTGCCTGGGCGGCCGTACCGAGCTGCTGCGCGAGCTGGCCGTCCGCCGGGGCCGGTACCTGCCGGTGGAGCAGCGCGAACTCGCCCCGGTCTCCGGACTGGAGGCGCACCGGGCGGTGATCGCGCACGGCATCAGCGGGGCCGCCGCCCTGGAGGCGCGGCTGCGCTCCGGCCGCCCGCTCCGGCCGCCCCGCGGGGCACGTGCGGAGGCGGAGGCGCTGCGCCGGGAGGCGGCGGTGCGCCAGCAGATGCGGCTCGCCTCGGAGACCAGGGCGGAGGCGGCCGAGGCGGTGGCCTCGATGGTCGAACAACTCTGCCGGCTCTCCCAGCTGACGCACTGGGTGGTGGGCACGCCGGAGGGCGACGCCGCGGTGGAGGAGTCGATCCGGTACACGGTGTTCGCCAGCGAGGTGGCGAGCCTGCCGGCGCAGCGCGCCTGGCAGCAGGTCCGGCGCGGGGAGCGCGGGGAGCACGGGATGGGCGAGCAGCTGTGGCTGGCGGCCTGGGAGCAGTGGCGGGCGGCGCGCGCCGGACGGTGAGCCGGCGGCCGGGCGCCGGGGGCGTGACGCCGGCCGGCGGTGGCCTCGGGTGGGCCGAACGGAGGGTGACGGTGGCCCCACCGGCGGTGTGACCTGTGGTGACCAGGCAAAAGATGTGTCATGGGTTCGCATAAGGTCGGCCAATGACCACTCGGACGAGGTGTCCGCTTCACTCGGCGTTCACCGGGCGGGCAGAGTCTGCTGGGCGTCGACGACCAGCCTCGACACCTCTCATGCCACGCACCGGGCTCCGCCCCGGTCGGCGGCCCACCCCTCAGGAGTGACTGCCATGTCGCTGTCCCGCCGGGACTTCGTCAACCGTTCCACCCTCGTCGGGGCCGGCGTTCTGATCGCCGGCAGCGCCGAGGCCCTGGCCACCGCGCCGGGTGCGATCGCCGCCCCGGCCGGTGGCGAGGCTCCGGTCGCCGAGGCCGCCGCGGCCGAGCGCGTCGCCGTCGGCTACGGCCAGCTGGTCGCCGACCCGGAGGGCCTGCTGGCCCTGCCCAAGGGCTTCAAGTACAAGGTCCTGAACCGCGCCGGCGTCAGCAAGCTGCGCACCGGCGAGTTCACCCCGAGCAACCACGACGGCACCTCGGCGTTCGAGGACGAGCGCGGCGGCAACCTGCTGGTCGTCAACCACGAGCTGTCCGGCGCCCGCGCCAACTGGCCGAACCCGGTCCCGCTGACCGAGGGCCACGTCTACGACCCGGGCGCGGCCGGCGGCTGCACCATCGTGCACGCCAAGGCCAACGGCAAGGTCGAGCAGTGGGTCGGCATCGCCGGCACCGCCACCAACTGCGCCGGTGGCATCACCCCGTGGGGCACCTGGCTGTCCGGCGAGGAGACCGAGGACAAGGCCGGCAAGAACGGCTTCACCAAGGACCACGGCTACGTCTTCGAGGTCGACCCGTTCGACGACGACTACAACCGCGACCCGCAGCCGGTGAAGGCCTTCGGCCGCTTCGCCCACGAGGCCGTCGTCGTCGACCCGAAGCGCGGCCACGTCTACCTGACCGAGGACGCCTCCAACCCCAACGGCCTGCTGTTCCGCTGGACCCCGGAGGCCGGCTTCAAGCACGGCCGCTACAAGCTGCGCAAGCTGGCCGCCGACGCCGGCGTGTTCGAGGCCTTCAAGGTCTTCGACGCCCAGGGCAAGTTCATCGACGACCTGTCGCGCGCCACCAAGGTCGGCACCACCTACGGCGTGGACTGGGTCAAGGTCCAGGACCGCGACGCCAGGACCGTCTCCATCCGCAAGCAGTTCAAGGACGGCGAGGTCACCCGCGCCCGCAAGCTGGAGGGCATGTGGTGGGGTGACGGCGGCTTCTACTTCGTCTCCAGCTACGCCCGCGCGGAGAGCCCCGGCGCCGCCCACGACGGCCAGGTCTGGTTCTACAACCCGACCCGCCGCACCATCACCCTGAAGGTCCTGCTGGGCGTCAACACCGACGTCTGGGGCGACCACGACAACTTCGACGGCCCGGACAACATCACCGTCTCGCCCTACGGCGGCATCGTGATCGCCGAGGACGGCGAGGGCGTCTCGCACCTGTTCGGCGCCACCGACGAGGGCCTGACCTTCCCGATCGCCCGCAACGAGCTCAACATCGGCACCGCCGAGAAGCCCGAGTTCAGCGAGTTCACCGGCGTCACCTTCTCGGACGACGGCAAGACCCTCTTCGCCAACATCCAGACCCCGGGCATCCAGCTGGCCATCACCGGCCCGTGGCACCGCCTGAACGAGCACAAGCGCGGCCAGGGCTACGGCGCCTGAGCCTGATCACCGGAAGGGGCCCGTTCCTCGGAGCGGGCCCCTTCCGCGTGCCCGGGCGCCTGTCGCGTGCCGGGGCTCAGGGCTCGGCGGGCAGCCGCAGCTGCAGCATGGCGAGCAGCCGCTGCTGCGGCTGGGCGAGGTCGATGCCGGTCAGCTGCTCGGCCCGGCGGACCCGGTAGCGCAGGGTGTTCGGGTGGATGTGCAGGGCGTCCGCCGCGACCCGGACCTCGCCGAGCGCGTCCAGCCAGGCCAGCACCGACTCGGCGAGCCGGGTGCCGTGCCGCCGGTCGTACTCGGCGAGCGCGGTGAGCCGCGGGTCGCGCAGGCCGCCGCGCTCCTGGAGCAGCGCCAGGATCTCGCTGACCAGCACCTCGGCCTGGACGTCGATCAGCGCCGCGACCTCCAGCTCCACCCCGCCGCGGCCCATCGCGTCCAGGATCCGGTCCGCCTGGGCGCGTGACTCGGGCACCAGGGCGAGGCCGTCCACCGTCGAGCCGATCGCGGCGCGCAGCGGGACGCTCAGGTGGTCCCGGGCCGCCTCGACCACCTCCTGCGCCCAGCCGCGCACGGTGGCCATCGGCAGGTTGGCGGGCAGCTCGGGCAGCAGGACGTAGACCCGGGACTCGATCGGTGCGAGCAGCGCGGCGCGGTGCCGGGCCGCCGTGTGCACCGAGATCAGGCCGGTCACCTCGGCCCGGGTCAGCTGCTCGGTGGTGCCCGCGCTGTACGCCAGCACGGTGGCCGGGCGGCGCAGGTCCAGGCCGAGGTGGGTGGCCAGCGACTGCGGGCCGGTGGAGCCCTCCAGCAGGCCGGTGAGCAGGGTCTGGGTCAGCCGGACGTCCGCGGACAGCTCCCGGCGCCGGCGCACCAGCTGGGCGGCGGCCACCCGGGCCGCGCCGACCAGCGCCTGCTCGGCCAGCGGCGCGAGCGGCTGGGCGCCCTCCTGCACCCAGATGGTGCCCAGCGGCTGCGCGCCGGCCCGGATGCCGATCGCCAGCCGGCGGCGCAGCCCCAGCTCCGGGTGCGGGTCGACCGCGATGGCGGTGTCCGAGCTGCGCAGGTGCTGGAAGACGCCCCACTCGCGGAGCTTGGACAGGTACGGCTCGGGGCCCTGCCAGCCGAGGATGGACAGCCGGCGCAGGTCGTCGACCTCGTCGGAGTCGGAGGAGCGGGAGTAGGCGAGCACCCGGCTGGAGGTGTCCTCGATCGAGACGATGCCGTTGGTGAGGACGGCGACGGTCTGGGCGAGCGAGAAGAGGTCGCCGGCGTTGTGCTCGGCGGTGCCGGGCGTGTCCGGTGCGTCGGGCCCGGCGATGATCGCGCGGGCGAGCGAGTCCAGGTGCTCCCAGCGGGTCTCCCGGCGCACCGAGAGCAGCGCCACGCCCGCCTCGGTGGCCGACTCGCGCAGCGCGTCGGCCTGCCCGGGGGCGTCCAGCTTGACGGCCACCGCGGCGGCCCCGGCCCGGCCGGCGGCCCGCAGCGCCGGGAGCGCGGCGCGGCCGCGGGCGCCGATGGCGAGCACGAGCTCGCCGGGGGCGGCGGTCGGCGGGTCCTCGGGGTCGAGGATGGCGACGTCGCGGACCGGGACGTCCAGCCCGTGCGGCGCGGCCTGGAGCTCGACGAGCGGCTCGCCCAGGGACATCAGCAGCTGCCGGAGCGGGAGGCCGGGGGTGGTCATACGGGCCTCCTCGGGGGCGTCCGGAGGGCTGGTGCCCGAATCTTCATCCAGGCGGACAACGCCGTCCGGATGATTTTAGCCGTCCGGCCAATCAAGCGGGCCCCGGTGCAGGAATAGCGTTCGTCATGTGGCCGGCGTGCGACCCGCGCCGGCATCCCCCCGCAAGAAACGAAGGAGAGCGTGCGCTCTATGGACGCTGTGACCCAGGTCCCCGCGCCGGTGAACGAGCCGGTCCACAGCTACGCCCCGGGCAGCCCGGAACGGGCCCGTCTGGAGGCCAAGCTGAAGGAGCTGGGCGGCCAGGAGCCGGTCCAGCTGACCATGACGATCAACGGTGAGCGCCGGATGGGCGGCGGCACCGAGTTCCACGTCGTCCAGCCGCACAACCACGCGGCGAGGCTCGGCACCCTGCGCAACGCCACCCAGGCGGACGCGCAGGAGGCCATCGACACTGCCCTGGCCGCGGCCCCGGCCTGGCAGGCGCTCTCCTTCGACTCCCGCGCCGCGATCTTCCTGCGCGCCGCCGACCTGCTGGCCGGCCCCTGGCGCGAGACCCTGGCCGCCGCCACCATGCTCGGCCAGTCCAAGACCGCGCAGCAGGCCGAGATCGACACTCCCTGCGAGCTGGTCGACTTCCTGCGCTTCAACGTGCACTTCGCCCGCCAGATCATGGCCGAGCAGCCGGTCTCCTCGGACGGCGTGTGGAACCGCAGCGACCACCGCCCGCTGGAGGGCTTCGTCTACGCGATCACCCCGTTCAACTTCACCGCCATCGCCGGCAACCTGCCGACCGCCCCGGCGCTGATGGGCAACGTGGTGCTGTGGAAGCCCTCGCCGACCCAGCAGTTCTCCGCGCACCTGCTGATGCAGCTGCTGGAGGAGGCCGGCCTGCCCAAGGGCGTCATCAACATGGTGACCGGCGACGGCCTGGACGTCTCCGCCGTCGCGCTGAAGCACCCGGCGCTCGCCGGCATCCACTTCACCGGCTCCACCGCCACCTTCCAGCACCTGTGGCGCGAGGTCGGCAACAACATCTCCGGCTACCGCACCTACCCGCGGATCGTCGGCGAGACCGGCGGCAAGGACTTCCTGGTCGCCCACCCGTCCGCCGACAAGGCCGTGCTGAAGACCGCGATGACCCGCGGCGCCTTCGAGTTCCAGGGCCAGAAGTGCTCCGCCCTGTCCCGCGCCTACGTCCCGGCCTCGATCTGGGCCGAGCTGAAGGACGAGTTCCGCGACGAGGTCGAGGGCCTCACCATGGGCGACGTCACCGACCTGTCGAACTTCATGTCGGCCGTCATCGACGACCGCTCGTTCGCCAAGAACAAGGCCGCCATCGACCGCGCCCAGGCCGACCCGCAGGTCGAGGTCCTGGCCGGCGGCACCTACGACGACTCGGTCGGCTACTTCGTCCGCCCGACCGTCCTGGTCTGCGAGGACCCGGCGAGCGAGTACTTCAAGGACGAGTACTTCGGCCCGATCCTGGCCGTGTACGTCTACGAGGACGAGAAGTACGACGAGATGCTGGCGCAGATGGAGTCGGTGTCGGCCTACGGCCTGACCGGCGCGATCATCGCCCAGGACCGCGAGGCCGTCCAGCACGCGATGCTCAAGCTGCGCAACGCGGCCGGCAACTTCTACATCAACGACAAGCCGACCGGTGCGGTCGTCGGCCAGCAGCCGTTCGGCGGCGGCCGGGCCTCGGGCACCAACGACAAGGCCGGTGCCAAGCAGAACCTGGCGCGGTGGACCTCGACCCGCTCGGTCAAGGAGACCTTCGTCCCGCCGACGGACTACCGCTACCCGCACATGGGCTGAGTGCCCCGGACGACTTGGTCCCTGACGCCCCCGGTCCCGCAGCCGGCCGCGTCCCACGGGCGGCGGACCGGCCACCCCCCCTCGGTCCGCCGCCCGTACTTTCTGCCACCCTTAGAAGCACCAGCTCCAGGAGTCACGATGCTCCGTTCCGCCCTCCTCGCGGCTTCCCGGTCCTCGCAGGTCCGCACCGTCGTCGAGAAGTTCCCGCCGACCCACGCGATAGTCGAGCGGTTCGTCGCCGGCGAGGCCCTCGACGACGCCGTCACCGCCTGCGACGACCTGGTCGCCACCGGCCGCAAGGTCACCCTGGACCACCTCGGCGAGGACACCCAGGACGCCGCCCAGGCCGCCGGCACCGCCGAGGCCTACGAGCACCTGCTCAAGGCGCTCAAGGAGACCGGCCTGGCCGCCGGCGCCGAGGTCTCGGTCAAGCTCTCGGCCGTCGGCCAGTTCCTCCCGGTGGACGGCGAGAAGATCGCGCTGGAGAACGCCCGCCGCATCTGCGAGGCCGCCGCCGACGCCGGCACCACGGTGACCCTCGACATGGAGGACCACACCACCACCGACTCCACCCTGGCCATCGCGCGCGAGCTGCGCGAGGACTTCCCCTGGCTGGGCGTCGTCCTGCAGGCCTACCTGCGCCGCACCGAGGCCGACTGCCGCGAGTTCTCCGGTGCCGGCTCGCGCGTGCGCCTGTGCAAGGGCGCCTACAAGGAGCCCGAGTCGGTCGCCTTCCAGGGCAAGCACGAGGTCGACCTCGCGTACGTCCGCGCGCTCAAGGTGCTGATGGCCGGCGAGGGCTACCCGATGATCGCCTCGCACGACCCCAACATGATCAAGATCGCCGGCCAGCTGGCCCAGTGGAACGGCCGCACGCGCGACTCCTTCGAGTACCAGATGCTCTTCGGCATCCGCCCCGAGGAGCAGCTGCGCCTCGCCGACGAGGGCAACACCATGCGCGTGTACCTCCCGTACGGCCAGGAGTGGTACGGCTACTTCATGCGCCGCCTCGCCGAGCGCCCGGCCAACCTCACCTTCTTCCTGCGCGCCATGGCCACCCGCGGCTGACGCGTACGAGCACACGGCGGCCCGCGCCCTCCCTCCGGAGGGCGCGGGCCGCCGTGCGTTCCGGTCCTAGAGGAAGGGCTTGGTGTCGAGCTCGAATTCGAACGGGGCGGGGAGGTGGAGTGGCTCACCGAAGGCGGCCAGGCGCACCTCGGTGTACTCGTCGCGCTTGGGGTTCGAGAAGAGGCTGACCTGCGATTTCTCCCGATCGATCAGCAGATACAGCGGGATCGCAGCGCGCGCGTAGCAGTGGCGCTTGGCGATCCGATCCTGGTCGGGCTTGGTGGACGTCACCTCCGCCACCATGGCCACACCGTTCGGTTCCATCCAGGACGGGGCGCCTCGGAAGAGGCGGAGATCCATGGGCGCGAATGTCGCGTCGGGGATGACGTGGTTCTTCGGGCAGAGCCCACCGCTGACCAACCGGAGGCCTTTGGTGCCCGCCACTTGCATCCGGACCTTGGAAAGACGGCTCGTCTGGTCGATGAGCAGCCCGACGTAGTCCTCGTGATCGCCGTCCGGCGGTGGTGCCACGCTGATCTCTCCCTCGATGAGCTCGGCCCGGAAGCCTTCGGGGGAGTGCAGGCTCAGGAAGCTCTCCAGCAGGATGTCCTCCTGCGACGGGGAGTCCGCGATCGGTTTCTCATGCGCCACAGCACTCATGATGCCCATCCTTCAGATGAACGTCACGCTAGTGCCGGGTTCGGCGGACTTATGCCGTGCGCGGTGGTTTTTCACCCGACGGTGTGAGGCGCTGGGCGGCGTAGGCTCGGTTCGCTGGTGAACTGGGCTTTCGGCGGTGGGAGTTGGCATGGTGGTGAAGCGGTTCGCGGAGTTGTCGACGCCGTTGGTGGCGGACGCGTGCGTGCGGGTGGGGGTGGCGCCGCGGGCGGCGCCGGCGGGGGTGCGGGCGGTGCTGGCGGGGAGCCGGGTCGCCGGGCGGGTGCTGCCGGTGCGGCACTACGGGAGCGTGGACGTGTTCCTGGAGGCGTACGGGGCGGCCGAGCCCGGGGACGTCGTGGTGATCGACAACGGCGGGCGGACCGACGAGGCGTGCGTCGGGGACCTCGCCGTGCTGGAGGCGCGGGCCGCGGGGGCCGCCGGGGTGGTGGTGTGGGGGCTGCACCGGGACACCCCGGAGCTGGTGGAGATCGGGCTGCCGGTGTTCAGCTACGGCAGCCTGCCGCTCGGTCCGCTGCGGCTGGACGGGCGGGAGCCGGAGGCGCTGGCCAGTGCCCGGTTCGGACCGCACCTGGTGGGCACCGGGGACGTGGTGTTCGCGGACGCGGACGGCGTGCTGTTCGTGCCCGGCGACCGGCTGGACGAGGTGCTGGAGGCGGCGGCCGGCATCGCCCGCACCGAGCGCGCGCAGGCGGAGCGGATCCGGGCGGGCGACACGCTGCGCCGGCAGACCGCCTTCGACGCGTACCTGGAGCGCCGCGCCGCCGACCCGGCGTACAGCTTCCGGCAGCACCTGCGGCAGGTCGGCGGGGCGATCGAGGAGTGAGCCGGGACGCCGGCGCCCCCCGACGGTGCGTCGGGGGGCGCCGGCGGGAGCGGGTCAGAGCATCGAGGCGGCCGGCTTGACCATGGCGCGGGCGGTCTTGGCGTCGACGTACTCGCCGATCGCGGTCATCACCCACTCGCCCGAGTACTGGCGGACCAGCTTGCACATCACCACGCCGGTGCGCGACTCGGAGTGGGTGAGGTCGAAGCGGACCAGCTCCTGGTTGGTGGCGGCGTCCACCAGGCGGCAGTAGGCGTTCTTGACCTCGGTGAACTTCTGGCCGGAGAAGGAGTTCACGACGAAGACCAGGCCGCAGACCTCGGCCGGCAGGCCGTCGAGGTGGACGGTGATCGACTCGTCGTCACCGCCGCCCTCGCCGGTCAGGTTGTCGCCGGAGTGGGCGATGGCGCCGTTGAAGATGCCCAGCTTCATGAACCAGGCGGTGTCCAGCTTCTCGCGCTTGGCGTCGAAGGCGAGGCAGGAGGCGTCGAGGTCGATGTTGCGGCCGCGTCCGGCGGGCTCCCAGCCCAGGCCCATCCGGACGGCGGACAGGAACGGCTTGCCGTTCTTCTCCAGCGAGACCGAGCCGCCCTTGGTGAGGCTGACCCGGCCCTTGTCCAGGGTGACCTTGGTGAAGGACGGGGCGGCGGCCGGCGGGGCCGGGGGAGCGGGCGGCATCGGGGGCGCGCTCTGCGGCATCGGCGGGGCGGAGGCCATCGCGACCCGGGGGTCGACCGGGGCGGCGGGCGCCGGCGGCGGGGTGACCGGGGCCGGGGTGACCGGGGCCGGGGGCGCGACGGGCGCCGCGGCGGGGACCGGGGCCGGGGCGGCGGCCGGCTGGTCGTCGACGCTGACGCCGAAGTCGGTGGCGATGCCGGCCAGGCCGTTGTCGTAGCCCTGGCCGACCGCGCGGACCTTCCAGGCGCCGTTGCGCTGGTAGACCTCGACCACGATCAGCGCGGTCTCCCGGCCGAGCGGCGGCGGGGTGAAGGTGACCAGCACCTCGCCGGTGGCGGCGTCCCGGACGGTCGCGGTCGGCTCGATGCCCGCGAAGGTGGCGCCGGCCTCGTCGGGGCTGGCGGTCACCACGATCTTGGTGATCCCGGCCGGGACGGCGGCGGTGTCGACGGTGATCGCGTCGGGCGTCCCGGGGGAGGCCGGGCGGTGGGTCACGCCGGGTCCGTTCGGGGCGTTGTAGAAGACGAAGTCGTCGTCCGAGCGGACCTTGCCGGCGTCGGTCAGCAGCAGGCCCGAGACATCCAGCGCCTTGGGTGAGGTGACCTCGACGGTCACCCGCGCGGCGGTCAGCGGGGCGTTTCCGCCCTGGGTCAGGACCGTGGACACGAACTCCTCCTGGAATGCGGTGGTGCGGCGCCTGCCCCTAGGGTGGGGCGGCTGTGCCGGCTGGCGACCACAGTAACGAACGAGCCGGGCCGGATGCGCCCGAACCGGGCGCTGACCTGTCGCATTGTCGGCTTGTCGGACCGGGGTGGGGCTGTGCGGGACGCGGCGTGGCGGTCAGCCGGCCGGGGCGGTGGCGCGCGGTGCGGGTGCCGGTGCGGCTGTCGGTGCTGCCGCCGGTGCGGCGAAGGTGCCGAGGGCGGCGACGGCGCGCGGACGGCCGATGCCGAAGGCGCTCGCGCTCCAGGACTGGGGCGTGCGGTGGCCGGCGGTCGCCGGGCGGGCGGCCGCACCGGCGGGCGGGCGGGTGCCGCGCACGCTGAAGGTGTAGCGGCCGGGGCGGACGTCCGTGCCGGGCGGGGTGGTGAAGCGGTAGACCGCCGCGCCGTGGTCCTGGTGGGCGGTGACCACGGCGCCGGCGAGGTCCGTCCAGGCGGTTCCGGCGCCGGGGGCCGCCGTGCCGGGGGCGAGGCGGAACTCGGTCTGCAGCGCGGTGAGCGGTTCGGTGACGGTCAGCGCGAGGACGTGCCGGGTGCCGTCGCGGCCGAGCGACTGGACGACGGCCGCGCCGGCGAGCGCCTGGTCGTCGGCCTCGTCCGCGCCGCCGGCGGGCCGGCCGGCGCCGTCGCCCGACGGGTCGGCCTTCGCGTCGGCCTCGTCCGCGCCGCCGGCGGGCCGGCCGGCGCCGTCGCCCGACGGGTCGGCCTTCGCGTCGGCGTCGGCGGTGGTGCCGAGGGTGCCGCCGGTCCACTCGCGCGGCGACGGCGTGGGTGTGCCGGGGGCGCCCGGGGCGGGGACGAACGGCCGGGGCACGGACGGCGAGGGGGAGGGCGCGGGGGTGGAGGCGGACGGCGACGGGGAGGCCGCGGGCGGCGCCGCGTCCTCGGCGGGCCGGCGGGCGGTCTGGGCGCCGGTGTCGGCGGCGCCGGTCGCGAGCTGCTCCTCGGCGGACTGCGGGCGGTTCGGCCGGCCGCCGGAGAGCGCCTGCGGGTCGCCGCCGGTGCCGGGCGGCTCCGCGGCGGGGCCGCCGGTGACGCCGTGTCGGGGCGCCGGGCCCTCGGCCAGCGGCACGGTGGGCGGGGAGCCGCCGGTGCGGGGCACGGCCGGGCTGGAGGAGCGCTGACCTGGCACGGCGTCGGGCGCGCGGGTGCCGGGCCCGGGCGTGGCCGGGCGGCGGCCCGCCGCCGCGTCGGGGCCGGTGGCCTCCGCGCCGGACGCGGTCCCGGTGCCGGAGGTCGTGCCGGTGCCGGTACCCGTGCCGGAGGCGGCGTCGGGGGAGCCGGCCGGGCTGGGCGGCGGGCTGGAGCCGACCCGGGCGACCCCGGCCCGGCGGCCCACGCCCTGCTGCTCGTTGAGCAGGAAGGTGGTGGCGATGCTGATGCCGACGACGGTGGACATCGCCATCGCGGCGCCGGAGAACCGCAGGGTGGGCAGCCGCAGGCGGCCGCCGAACGGCCCGGGACGGCCGTGCCGGCCGTGGCGCGTGCGGTACCGGTCGTGCGCGTACGGCGCGTCCTGCCCGGTGTCGTCGGACAGAGTCACCTGACCCCTCCCTCCCCTGAAGTCGCCGTTTCGGTCGTCGCATTGTCCCACGTGCCGACGGCGGTGCCGGTGCCGCCGGACCGGGCGGACGGCCGCCGGAGTCCCCGGCGTGACCGGCGCGTTCGGTCCGGTCCCGTCGGATCCGGTCGGAAACGGTCCGAGGTGGTACCGGCTGGTCCGGTCCGGTCGGAAACGTCGTCCGCGGTTCGTTCGGGCACGGTCCGGCCGGGTGGTTGCGGGGGCGCGCGTGCGGAGTCCGACCGGACGCGCGCGCGGGCGTGCGCCGGCAGGGGGACGAGCCTAGCAGCGGGCCCCGGGGCGGAGGCCAGTGCTCGGACGGAATTGATCCAATCCGTGGACAACCCTTTGACCAGCGGAAGTTGACGGTCCGTCTGACAAGACCGGTAAGGGATCAGGGGGCGCCGCGGGGGTTATTGCAACCTCTTTGCAACCCTTGCCCGACCCGCGCGCGGCGGAGCACGCTGGTGGACATTCCACGCCGTCCCGGAGAGACCGTCATGCCGCCCGACCCGCTGCCAGCACCCTCCAGTGCCCCCCTCGCCGCTACCCCCACGGGCGGCGATGAGGCAGGCTCCACCGCCGCTCCGGCGGCGGTGGAGGAGGTGCTGACCCTGCGGATCTCGCTGGGCGAGGAGGTGGTCGGAGAGGTCCGTACGCGGTTCCGGTTCGACTCCGCGCGCCCGTACGAGGTGCTGCTGACGTTCCACCTGGGGCGGCCGGACGAGGCCGACTGGGTGTTCTCGCGCGAACTGCTGCGCGACGGCCTCCGCTCGTTGAGCGGCCAGGGCGACGTCAAGCTGTGGCCGGCGTACTGCCCGTGCCACGGCTCGACGTTGCACCTGGCGCTCGAGTCGCCGCACGGCAGTGCCCTGCTGGAGGCGCCCAGGCCGAAGGTCCAGGACTGGCTGGACCGGACGTACGCACTGGTGTCGGAGTCGGCCGAGCGGGCCCACGGGCCGACCGACGCCCAGCTGACCGAACTGCTCGGCGGCGGCGGGCGCTGAGCCGGACGCCGGATGCCGTCCGCCGGATGTCGGATGCCGTCCGCCGGGCGGGGTTCGAAGGCGGTCCTAAGGGGGCGGCAGCGGGACGCGGCCGGTCCGGGAGCGCGGCGGCACCGACCCGTCGGCCGGGGGTCGCGGGCCGGGTAACGGCGGAGTGCCGGGCAGCCGGACCGTCCCGCCGACCAGCCCCGCGCGCAGCCTGCGCACGGCCGGCGCCGAGGAGGTCGGCAGCAGGTCGTACGGGTCCTCCGGGCCGAGCACGGTGACCAGCAGCGACTCGGCGAAACGATACGGCCGGTGGGCCAGCAGGCCGCCCAGGTAGCGGCGCAGCCGGGACAGCTCGGCCCGCACCGTCACCGTCCGGGCCGGGTCCCCGAACAGCGCGTCGGCCAGCTGCGCCGCGCTGAGGCCGTTGCGCTCGGTGGCGAGCAGCAGCAGCAGTTCCGCGTGGCGCGGGCTGAGCGCGTGCGACCAGCTGCCGGCCGCGCCGTGCACCGACAGTTCGGGGCCGCCCGCGCGGCGCAGGTCCAGCCGGAGCCCGGCCCCCTCGGCCTGTTCGGCGAGCAGCCCGGCGCCGGGGCCGCCCGCGGTGTCCCCGGACGGGGCGGACGGGGCGGTGTCCTGCGGGCGGACCGGCCGCACCAGCCAGCCGTCGGCGAGCGGCTCGATCACGCACTCGCCCAGGCTGGGCAGCCAGTGCACGGCGGCCGAGCCCCAGCCCTCGGCGGGCAGCCGCAGCCGGGCCGGCGGCGGCAGTCCCGCCGCGGCCGCCGTCCAGCCGGCCGCGTCGACGACCAGGGCGGGGCCGTTCACCCGGGCCAGCATCGGGGCGGCCAGGGTGCGCAGGTGGTGCAGGGACTCCAGGCGGCGGGCGCGCAGCTCGGTCTCGGCGAGCTTGGCGGCGGTGGCGGTCAGCTGGAGCAGGTAGGGGCGCACCGAGTGGGCCGGGCCGCTGAGGTTGATCGCGCCGATCAGCCGGCCGGTGCCGGGGTCGTGCACGGGGGCGGCGACGCAGGTCCAGGAGTGGTGGCTGCGCAGGTAGTGCTCGGCGGAGTGGACGTGCATCGGGCGCTGGGCGCGCAGCGCGGCGGCTATGCCGTTGGTGCCGACGCGCTCCTCCACCCAGCGGGCGCCGGTGAGGAAACCGATCCGCTCGGCGCTGCGGCGCAGGCCGCGTTCGCCCTCCTGCCAGAGGATGTGGCCGTCGGAGTCGGTGATCGCGAGGATCAGCGGGGGCTGGTCGGTCTGCTCGACCAGGGTGTCGCGCAGGATGGGCAGCAGCGGGTCGAGGCCGCTGGCCTGCCGGCGGTGCTCGATCTCGGCGGGGCCGAGGTGGACGGTGGTGGCGCCGGCGTCCGGGTCGAGGCCGATGCGGCGCAACCGCTCCCAGGAGTCGCCGATCTCGGGGCGGGGCTGGAGGAAGGGCGGGTCGTCGGGGGCGGTGTCCCGGTTGGCGCTGCGGGCGGCGGCCTCGGCGAGGGCGCGCTCGTGGATCCTGGCCAGTTCGGCCGCGCTCTGCGGAGTACGGCGTTCGGGTCGTCGGGTCTGCCGTCCGGGCTGCCGCACTCGTGTCGCTCCTCGCCGCCGTTCGAGGGCGCGCCGGGGCCGACGCGCTGACGAAAGCGTACGGGCGCCGTCGGTTCCTGGGGATGGGGTCTGCCAACTCGGAATACCAGACGGTACGAGAGTGGCCGCGCCGACGATTCGGGGCCGGCCGGGCCGGCCCCGGGGTCAGCGGGCGGGCGGTTGCCGCTGGGCGGTCTCGACGGTGCGGTGGAGGTCGGCGGTGGCATCGAGGCTGGTCACGGCGGTGAGGGCGAGGCAGGCGGTGAGGGCCAGGGCGGCGATCCGGTGGGTGGTGGCCGGTCCGGCCGGGCGCGGGTGGAGCAGGGCGGCGACCCGGCGGGGGACCGGTCCGCCGTGGGCCGCCGGGGCGTGCCGGGGGCGGCCCGGCCAGGGGGAGCGCCCGGCGGCGAGGGCGGCCCGGCCCACCGCGCGGGCGGTCACCGCGCGGTCGCCGACCCGGGCGGCGGCGGCCTCGTCGGCCCAGCGTTCGAGGTGGTAGCCGAGCGGCGCGCGCAGGGCCCGCAAGGCCGGGTGGACGACGGCCGCGTGGGCGGCGAGGGCGAGGAAGAGGTGGTGGCGGGCGGTCAGATGGGTGCGTTCGTGGGCGAGCAGCGCCGCGCGTTCGCGGGCGTCCAGGGCGCGGAGCATGCCGGTGGTGACCACGATCCGGCCCGGTTCGGCGGGCCGGCCGGGGCGGCGGGGACGGCCGGGCAGGGCGAAGGCGTCGGCGTGTTCGTCCGGCAGGACGGCGAGTTCGGGGGCGGGCGGGGTGGTGAGCAGCTGCCTGGCGCGCTGGGCCAGCGGGGTGCGCGCCCGGCGCATGGGTGCGCGCGGGGGGCGCGTGTCCGGATGCTGGTCGTACGGGCCGCCTGATGGACGGTGCGGGCGGGCCGCGGTCCCGGTGGCGGCCTCGGCGACGGTTCCGCCGGTGGTTCCGTCGGCGGTGCGGGCGGCGGCGGCCTCGACGGCTGCGCGGGCGGCGCCCAGGTCGCGCCGGTGGCGGCGCGCGGTGCGCAGCGCGAGCGCCCCGAGGACGGCGAGCGCCAGGGCGGCCGGCCCGGCCGCCGCCGGGGTGCCGGGCGTTCCGGCGGCGAGCCAGTGCGGGGAGAGGTGGCCGAGGGCGGCGACGGGCGGCAGCCGGAGCAGTCCGGCCGCGGTGAGCAGGCCCAGCGAGCAGAGCGTGCCGCCCGCGAGCACGGCCGCCGTCGCGGCCAGGGTCCGGGCGGCGGCGCGCGGCGGCAGCGCCTCGGCGAGCCGGCGGGCGGGCAGGACGGCGAGGAAGGGCAGCAGCAGCGGGGCCCAGACCGCGACGATCACCGGGCGGCGCCCTCGTCGCCGAGCAGGTCGCGCAGCAGGCGCTCGTCCTCCGCCGAGAGGTCGGAGACGAACCGGGCGAGCACGGTCGAGCGGTCGGTCTCCCGGCCGAGTTCGGCGTGCATCCGGCGGGCGGCGAGACCGGCGGGGTCGGCGACCGCCGGGGTGTAGGCGTAGCCGCGTCCGGCGCGGGTGCGGCGCACCGTCCCCTTGTCGTGCAGCCGGGCGAGGATCGTCGCGACCGTGGTCCGGGCCAGGCCGGTGCCGAGGGCGCCCTGGATGTCCTGCGGCGTCAGCGGCCGGTCCGCGGCCCAGAGGGCGGCGAGCACCTCGGCCTCCAGTTCCCCGGCGGGCCGGCGGGCCGGCGGTACGTCGGACATGGCGGGGTTTCCTCCAGATGTCGTCTACAGTCATGTAGACCGTCTACGCGATTGTAGACAGTCGGGCGCGCCCCTGCGGTGCCGCCCACCAACGTACGGGAGGTCCGTCGGTCATGGTCCGGTCGTTCGCCGCTCCGGCGCCCGCCGCCCCGGGGGTGCTCGGTGCGCTCGGTGCGCTCGCCGGGGCCGTCCTCGGTCCGTTCGTGAACGGTTTCGTGAACGGTATCGACGGTTATCCGCCGACTGTCGCCGGTCTGGTAGTAGTTGTCTCCATGCTCCCGATTGTTCTCGAAGTGTTCCGCTCCCGGCGGGCCCGCCGTCACGGCGGTGACGGCCGGTGATGACGCCCCACGAGCTGGCCGTGTACGACGGCAGCGGCATCGACGGCGGCCTGTACCGCCTGGTGGTCGGCTGGGCGGAGGCCGCGCCGCACTGGTTCAACCGGCTGGTCGAGCTGTGGACCCTGCTGGGCCTCGGCGTGTTCGCGCTGCTGATGCTGGCCGCCTGGTGGCGGGCGCGCGGCGCCGGTCCGGCGGTGATGGCCCGGGTGCTGGCCTCGCCGCTGGTGGTGCTCGTCGCCTACGCGGTGAACTCCGGGATCAAGGGGCTGGTGGAGGAGGTCCGGCCGTGCGCGCAGTTGCGGGTGCACGACACCCTGGAGGCCTGCCCGGGCCCGGGTGACTGGTCCTTCCCGAGCAACCACACGGTGATCGCCGTCGCGGCCGCCGCCGCGCTCTGGTTCGCCGACCGGCGGATCGGCGCGGTCGCCGCGGTGGCCGCCGTGCTGATGGGCGCCTCCCGGGTCTGGGTCGGGGTGCACTACCCGCACGACGTGCTGGCCGGCGCGCTGGTCGGCCTCGCGGTGGCCGTCCCGCTCGCGCTGGTGGCCGGTGCGGCCGGGCCGCTGGTGGACCGGGCGCGCACCGGTCCGCTGCGGCCGCTGCTCGGCGCCGGTCCGCAGTCGGTGGCGGCGCCGGCCGGCCGGCCGGTCGGTGCCGGGCGGGACTGACCGGCCCGAGGGCGGGCAGATCGGACGCCGTTCCGAACCCTTGTGCGTCCGGGGCGGCGGGGAGAGCATGTGAGCCGGGCGCGGCCGCCCCCGAGGGGAGTACCCGCCCGGCTCAGTCGTGCCAGGGCGCCGCGCGCGCCGGGCGTGCCAGTGGAGGGAAGTGCTGTCCATGCCGTACCGACTCGACATCACCCAGGGGGACTGGCCGGCCGAGGAGCTCGGCAAGGGCGTCGAGGGGCTGCTGGCCGAGGCGATGGTGCTCACCCTCGCGACCGCCGGCCACGAGCGCGGCCCGCACGCCAACCTCGCCTTCTTCGCGTACGACGACGACCTCGTCCTCTACTTCGTCAGCGAGCGCGCCACCCGGCACAGCCACCACCTGGCCGAGGAGGCCCGGGCGGCGGCCACGGTGTTCCTGCCGCCGCCGGCCTTCGGCGAGCAGCTGCGCGGCCTGCAGCTGACCGGCGGCGCGGGCGAGGCCTGGGGGCGCCAGGCGGAGGCGGCGCTGGCCGCCTACCAGGGGCGCTACCCCGCCTTCGCGCAGGACGCGGAGGTCCGCGAGCAGTTCCTGACCGGCGGCGGGGCGGCGGCGCTGTACCGCTTCCAGGTGGAGGAGCTGACGGCGGTGGACGAGCCGAGGTTCGGTCGGCGGCACTATCTGCGGGCGTCGGTGCGGCGCTGACCCGGCGGCCGGCCGGCTACCAGGTTGTCTGTACAACTTATCGGCCGGTTCATCTGCGGTCCGCCGGTCGGTCTCCCCTCGGACACCTGGCCGCACCAGTCTGGCCGCATGAGAGTCATCGTCGTAGGAGCAGGCGTGCTCGGCACCATGCACGCCTGGCAGGCCGTCGAGCGCGGCCACGAGGTCGTCCACCTGGAGCGCGAGGCCGAGGCGCGCGGCGCCTCGGTGCGCAACTTCGGGCTGGTCTGGGTCAGCGGCCGGGCCCGGGGCGAGGAGCTGGACACCGCGGTGCGGGCCCGCGAACTGTGGGAGCGGATCGGCGGACAGGTGCCCGACCTCGGCTTCCGCGCCAACGGATCGCTCACCGCGATCCGCACCGAGGCGGAACTCGCGGTCGCCGAACAGGCGCTGACCCTGCCCGACGCCGCGCTGCGCGGCTACCGGCTGCTCGACCCGGAGCGGACCCGGGCCGCCAACCCCGCCCTGCGCGGCACGCTGCTCGGTGCCCTGCACTGCGAGCGGGACGCCGCCGTCGAGCCGCGCACCGCCCAGCCCGCGCTGCGCGCCGCCCTGGCCGCCACCGGCCGCTACACCTTCCTGCCCGGCCGCGAGGTCCGCGACGTCATCGGCGAGAACGCCGTCCGCGACGACCACGGCGACGTGCACACCGGCGACCTCGTGGTGCTGTGCACCGGCGCCTGGCTGGGCGGCCTGGTCCGCGAGCTGGCGCCCGCACTCCCGGTGCGCAAGGTGCGGCTGCAGATGATGCAGACCGACCCGCTGGACGAGCCGCTGACCACCTCGGTCGCCGACGGCGACTCCTTCCGCTACTACCCGGCCTTCGCCGGTACCGCCCTGGACCGCCTGCGCGAGGTCCAGCCGCAGCCGCCGGTGGCCGCCGGGCACAGGATGCAGCTGCTGGTGGTCCAGCGCCGCGACGGCGGCCTCACCATCGGCGACACCCACGAGTACGACCAGCCCTTCGGCTTCGACGTCGTCGAGGACCCGTACGACCACCTGGTGGGCGTGGCCGAGGAACTGCTCGGCCGTCCGCTGCCGCGGGTGCGCCGCCGCTGGGCCGGGGTGTACGCGCAGTGCGTCGACAGCACCCGGGTCGTCCACCGCGAGCGGGTGCGCGACGGCGTCTGGCTGGTCACCGGCCCCGGCGGCCGCGGCATGACCTGCTCGCCCGCCATCGCCGAGACCACGGCCGACCTGGCCAACCTGTAAGTCCGTCCGAGCCCGTCGAAGGAATCGAAACATCATGCCGTACGACATCCGCCTGGTCGTCCTGGACATGGCCGGCACCACCGTGGCCGACGACGGCCTGGTCGAGCGCGCCTTCCAGGCCGCCGCCGGCTCGCTCGGCGTCGAGGCCGGCAGCCCCGAGCACGCCCGGATGCTGGAGCACGTCCGCGCCACCATGGGCGAGTCCAAGATCTCCGTCTTCCGCCACCTGTTCGGCGAGGAGGAGAAGGCCCAGCGGGCCAACACCGCCTTCGAGGCCGCCTACCACGACCTCGTCGACGCCGGCCACTGCGAGGCGCTGCCCGGCGCGGCCGAGGCGATCGCCGAACTCCGCGGCCAGGGCCGCAAGGTGGTCCTCACCACCGGCTTCTCCCGGGCCACCCAGGACCGCATCCTCACCGCCCTCGGCTGGGAGTCGATCGCCGACCTCACGCTCTGCCCCGCCGAGGCGGGCCGCGGCCGCCCGTACCCCGACCTCGCGCTCACCGCGCTGCTGCGCACCGGGACCGACGCGGTGAGCCGGATCGCGGTGGCCGGTGACACCGGCTACGACATGCTGACCGGCTCGCGGGCCGGGGCCTCCGTCGTCGCCGGCGTCCTCACCGGCGCCCACGGCGAGGAGCGGCTGCGGGCGGACGGGGCGACGCACGTGCTGGCGTCCGTCGCCGAGCTGCCCGCGCTGCTCGCGGGCTGAGCCCGACGCGCGGCGGCGGGGCGGGGTCGGGGGCCCGCTCCGCCCCCGCGCGGGTGTCACCGTCGCGGGGGCGGCGGTAGCGCGGGGCCGTGGGCTTGTGCCGTGGCCCGGGGCCGTCAGACTGGGGGCATGGAGACCATGGTGGCCGTGGCGGGCGGCGAGCTCTGGGCGGAGGACACCGGCGGGGACGGGCTGCCGCTGGTCCTGGTCCATCCGGGGGTCGGGGACTCCACGATCTGGGACCCGGTCCTGCCCGCGCTCACCGCGCGGCACCGGGTGATCCGCTACGACTGCCGCGGCTACGGCCGCTCGCCCGCGCCCACCGTCCCGTACTCCCAGCTCCGGGACCTGGTGGCCGTCCTCGACCACTTCGGGACGGAACGGGCGGTGCTGGTGGGCAACAGCAACGGCGGGGCCGCCTCGATCGACCTGGCCCTGACGGCCCCGGAGCGGGTCGCGGGCCTGGTCCTGCTCGTCCCCGCGGTGAGCGGCCACGACCTCACCGGCGCCGAGCTGTCCCGGCAGATGGGCCGGCTGGCCGAGGCCGGCGACCTGGAGGGCATCGTCCGGCTCGGACTGGGCCTGTGGGGGAAGGCCGGCGGCGGCACCCCCGAGGCCGACCCGGTCGGCGCCGCGCACATGAGGGCCGTGCTGCCGGCCTGGTTCGCCAACATCGGCTACCTGCGGAGCGAACCGGCCGCCTTCGACCGGCTGGGCGGGATCACCGCGCCCACCGTGCTGGCCCTGGGGGAGCTGGACCGGCCGGTGGTCGTGGAGTTCAACGAGCGGATGGCGGCCCGGATCCCCGGCTGCCGGCTGGTGCGGCTCACCGCCTCCGACCACTACCCGACCCTGCGCGAACCGGAGGCCGTCACCCGGCTGGTCGAGGAGCTGTACGACGGCGTGGCGTGAGCCGCGGGCGGTTCAGCGGGCGGCTCCGTGCGCCGCGAGCAGGGCCGGGAGTTCGCGCATGTCCTCGAAGACGACGGTGCCCGGGCCGGTGAGGCGGGCGGCGGGGGTCAGGCCCCCGGCGTAGCCGAACGCGCGCATGCCCGCGGCGCGCGCGGCCTGCACGCCGGGCGCGCTGTCCTCGACGACGGCGCAGGCGGCCGGCGGCACGCCCATCCGGCGGGCGGCGTGCAGGAAGAGGTCGGGCGCGGGCTTGCCGCGGGCGACCTCGGTGGCACTGAAGATGCGTCCGGCGAAGCGGTCGAACAGGCCGGTGCGGCCCAGGGTGTGCGCCATCTTCTCGTGCGAGCCGCTGGAGGCGACGCAGGTCGGCAGGGCGATCGCGGCGAGCGCCTCGGGCAGGCCGTCCACGGGCTCCAGGCCCGCGTCCACCTCCTCGGCGTGGCGCCGCACGAACTCCGCCCACCACCGCTCGGCGGTCTCCCGGCCGAGCCGGGCGGCGATCTGCTCGTCGATCGACGCCATCGAACGGCCGATGAAGCGCTCCACCACCTCCTCCTCGGTCAGCGGCCAGCCGAGTTCGGCGCCCAGCGCGGTCTGGACGCGGGCCGCGATCCGCTCGCTGTCCACCAGGACGCCGTCGCAGTCGAAGATGACGAGCCGTATCGGTTCGGTCGAAGTGATCACGGCCGAAGGATAGGCGCGGCGCCCGGTTGTTGACGAGGGGAAACCTGCGGCCGGAAATCCGAAACGGTGCGGAAACAAAAGCGCCCGGGTATTGCCAGTGTTCGCCGGGAACTTCTACAGTCGCTCGCATGGCAGCTGGAGAGTTCCTGGCTGCTCGCCGGCACGTCGATTTCGGACGGCTCGCGAGCGCGCTCTGTACGGCCGTTCCGGCGTGAACCGGCGGCGGTCCCCGGACGGGTGGACGGGGCCTGCCGCAGCGCGTCGGACCTCCTCGGGGTGACTCGCACCCGCACTGTTCGTGCAGGTCGGTGAGGTGCCCCGGTTCCTTCACAGCGGAACCCCGGTGAGTCGCCGTGCCCGTGAATGCTGTCCGGGGTGCGGGCGCGGACGTCGTGCGGACCGGTGGGCCGCTTTCCCCGTGAATGATTCCGGCGCCGCCCGCGGGATTTCCCCGCGAGGCCGCCCGTGGAATCACCGAAAAGCATGGAGGGAATTCATGAGCGAGATCGACGATTCGGAAACGAACGGTTCGCCCCGGGTCGGCCGGCGCGGCTTCCTGGCCGGCGCCGCGGCCGTGGCCGCCACCGCCGCGGCCCCGGCGGCGCTCCAGCTCGCGGCCGCGAGCCCGGCCGCCGCGGCCGGGGCCACCCGGCCCAACATCCTGCTGATCGTCACCGACGACCAGCCCAAGCACACCGAGTGGGCCACCCCGCAGATCGTGGACTGGATCGCCGGCCACGGCGTCCGCTTCACCGACGGCCACGTCACCACGCCGCTCTGCGCGCCCTCGCGGTCCTCGGTGTTCTCCGGCCGCTACGCCCACAACCACGGCGTGCGCAACAACGGCGCCTCGCACAGCCTGGACCAGCACACCACCGTCCAGCGCTACCTCAAGCAGGCCGGCTACCGCACCGGGCTGTTCGGCAAGTACCTCAACTCCTGGACCCTGGCGGACAACCCGCCGCACTTCGAGGAGTGGGCGCTGCTCCAGCCCGCGTACAACAACGCCAACTGGAACATCAACGGCGACGTCCAGACCCTCACCGGCTACACCACCAACATCATCAAGAACCGCACCCTGGCGTTCCTCGACAAGGCCGCCACCGACTCCCGCCCCTGGTTCGCCTACGTCACCCCGTACGCCTCGCACGAGCCCAACGTCCCCGCCGCCAAGTACGCCGACACCGTCGTCCCGCCGTGGAACGGGCGCCCTTCGGTGCCCGAGGCCGACCGCAGCGACAAGCCCGGCTACATCCAGAACGCCACCGCCACGCTCGCCGACGCCCAGGCGCTGCGCACCCGCCAGCTGCGCACCCTGCTCTCCGTGGACGACGCGGTGCAGGCGATCCACGACAAGCTGGTGGCGCTCGGCCAGCTGGACAACACCCTGGTCATCTACCTCGGTGACAACGGCTACACCTGGGCCGACCACGGCTGGCTCAAGAAGTCCGTGCCCTACTCCCCGGCGCACGAGGTGCCGTTCTACCTCTCCTGGCCGGCCGGCGGCCTCGGCGCGGGAACCACCGACCACCGGATCGTCGCCAACATCGACGTCGCCCCGACCATCCTGGACGCCGCCGGCATCACCCCCGACACCCCGCAGGACGGTCACTCGCTGCTCACCCCCTACAGCCGGAACCACCTGCTGGTGGAGTGGTGGAAGCAGGGCACGGCGGCGGGCGGCCCGCCCACCTGGTCCTCCTACGTGGCCGCCGACAAGCAGTACACCGAGTACTACGCGCTGCACACCGACGCCAACGGCACGGTGTCCGGCACCGGCGAGGTGAAGTTCCGCGAGTACTACGACCTGGCGGGCGACCCCTACCAGCTGAGCAACCTGCTGTACCAGGCCACGCCGCAGCAGGAACAGGCGCTCGGCATTCCGGCGTTGGCGGCGCAGCTGGCCGCCGACCGGGCCGCCTGACCCTTCCCCCGACATGGAGTCCTCGGCCCGCCGTCTGGAGGAGAACCGGCTGCGCGCCGTCGAGGAGCGGGTGCGGCTGGAGCTGGCCCTCGGCCGGCACGAGGACCTG